>NZ_CP043930.1:5530000-5842186 GCF_009720525.1 Gimesia benthica | reverse complement strand
AAAGTCTTCCGTAATGACATCCGGCTCGTAGGGGCGCAGTAAAAGATCGGGAAAGCCGATGTATATCACTGCAAACAGCAGCATATACGCCGCTGAGGCCGCAAACGCTTTCCAGGTGGTTCTGACCGCCAGTTGCGGACGTCCTTCACCAATCCGCTTGCCCACCAGGGTCATCACCGCGGTCCCGACCCCCATCATAGGCACGAAGGCCAGCGAGTTCAGGTTAAAGGCAATTGTCGTCGCTGCCAGCTCGATCTTACCAATCCGGCCCACCAGTACGATAAACAGCGTGAAGCCGATGATGTCGATGAAATACAGCAGCCCGTTGGGAAATCCGTAACGGATCAGACGCACAAACAGTTCCCGATTAAACTGCCAGTGATTGAACAGTCCATACAGACGGGCCTCATGCTTGGCCAGAATGATAAACAGATACAGCAACAGTGTCACCACATTCGCAGCTACCGTAGCAATCGCGGCGCCGCGGATTCCCAGTGCCGGTATCGGTCCGACTCCGAAAATCAGCCAGTAATCCAGCAACATATTCACGAGCACGCTCACCAGGTTAACCCACATCACCACCATGGTCTGACTGCGCCCCGTATAAAAACAGGAGAGCACCGTCGACAACAGCGCGGGCCCCGATCCCAGACATAGAATCGAAAAGTACTCTGCTTCCAGCGCCTGGACTTCGGGCGTATGGCCGATCCAGTGAAAGAAGGTTCCCGCGAAAGGGACGCCTAACAGCAGCAGACCGCCCCAAATCAGCGCCAGGTAAACGCCCTGCCAGACCGATTCGGAAACCCGCTGCCTCTGATTCGCTCCCTCGTACTGTGCCACGAATGTATTCACATACATGGCTTTTCCCATCGCGATCGACATGATCGTCCATTGGATCATGCCCGCAGGCAACGCCGCAGCTACCGCATCCGTCGACCACCAGGTCAGAAAGATCCGGTCCACCACATGCATGATCGACAGCGACCCGCAGCTCAGCACCAGGGGCACTGCCACATTAGTCAGTTCGCGCAGGCTCCCCGGCGTCACAGTGGAGTTGTGCTGGTTGAGGGCAGAATCTTCCATCCGGAACAATCCGATCACGATAAAGAGAGCGCTGACTTACAATCGAGAGGATTGTAGTGAAGAGAAACAGAATCGGCGAAGCCGGTCCATCAGCATATCACAAATTTCATAAACTGACCTCTCCACGACACGCTCGTTGCAGCAGAAGTTCGCAATTCAAAGGAAACACAGCGTCGCCTCCCTGGAAAAACCAGGCCGATTATGTGTTCATTTTCGCAGCATTTCCAATTTCATCTGGACCTGATTGGCGATTCCTAGTTTAATTCGCGATCTATACGGGCCAGTTCCGGACTTCAGCCGAGTGATTTATATCATTTCGACAGTCACCACCGAGCATAACCCATAGATATGAATAGACTTACAAACAACATACTGATCTCGAATTCCAGAGTGTCTACCGTGAACAGCTTTACCAGAATTCTGCATTACGTCTGGCCTTTCCGCCGTCGACTGATTACCGCATTCTTTTTTGCCGTCCTGGTCGCCATTCTCTGGGGGGCGAATCTGTCCGTCACCTTCCTGGTGGTCAAGGTACTCCTGCAGGGTGAACGCATCGATCAGTACGTGCAGACACAGATCGTCGAGACCGAGGATACGATCAAAGACAAGGAACGGGTCCTCAAAGAAATCTCTGGTAAACTCCAGGCGTATCAGATCGATCATTCCGTTGAAGATCTCTCCACAGCCGAGGCCGATGCCACCAAGTTTGCCGATGCCCCGGTGAAACTGCTCAGCGAACATTCAAGACAGCAGGAGGATATGAGCATCGCCTCCCGCAAGCTGTTTGCCCTGAAGTGGATTGAATCCAACATCCTCCCCTGGGTCCCCGACGACCAGTTCGATACGTTTGCGATGATCCTGGGACTGCTCCTGGTCACGACAATGATCAAAGGCGTCTGTATCTTTACGCAGGATGTCATCGTGGGAGGCGTGGTCGAACTGGCCACGATGTCGATTCGCAAGGAGTGTTTCCGCAAAGCACTGGACCTGGACTACCAGAGTCTCTCGGATGAAGGGACCGCCTCCCTGATGTCCCGCTTCACGTTTGATATGCAGCAACTCTCCCAGGGCCTGACACTCATGGGGGGGAAAATTATCCGTGAACCCCTCAAAGCGCTGGCCTGCGTCGTATTCGCTTTCATGGTCAACTGGCGTTTGACTCTGCTTTCATTCGTCTTCGCTCCACTGATCGCGATCGTCTTCTATAAAATTGGTAAAACACTGAAGCATGCCAGCCAGCGGATGATGGAAAGCATGTCCCGCATCTATAAAACACTGGAAGAATCCTTCGAAAGCTCGAAGGTCATTATCGCCTTCAACGGTGCACGCAAACACCGCAGTCGCTTCCATCACGAAAATAAGGAGTACTTCAAGAAAGCACTCCGCATCGTCCGGATCGACTCTCTCACCAGCCCCACCACCGAAATGCTGGGGCTGATGGCGATCTTTATTGCCCTGATTCCCGGTTCCTATCTCGTCCTGCGGGGCAAAACGGAAATCTGGGGCATTCAACTCGCGTCTGCCCCGATGGACATCGCCACCCTGTCGATGATGTACGCCCTGCTGGCAGGCATCACCGACCCGGCACGAAAAATGTCCTCGGTCTACTCAAAACTGAAACGAACCGCTGCTGCCGCCGAACGCATCTTTACGGTCATGGATCGCGAATCGCTCGTTAAAGAAACGACTGATCCAGAACCATTCCCGCAGAAAGTGGAATCGGTTCGCTTCAATAAAATCGATTTCACTTATGCTCAGCGGAAAGAGTCCACTCGCAATAACGAACCGATCCTGGACGGCGTCAATCTGGAAGTGGCCGCAGGAGAGGTTGTACTGGTGGTGGGTGAAAACGGTTCCGGTAAATCCACACTCGTGAATCTGCTCCCCCGGTTCTACGATCCGGATAAAGGTAATATCTTTATCAATGAAGTCGATATCCGCGACATCCGCTTGAGAGACCTGCGCAACCATATCGGCGTCGTCTCGCAGGAAACCATGCTCTTCGACGATACGATTCTGGAAAACATCCGCTACGGACGCCCGTCCGCCAGCCGCCACGAAATTGAAGTCGTCGCCAAAAAAGCACACGTCTCCCAGTTTGCAGAACAGCTGCCTGATGGACTGCACTATGGCGTCGGCGAGAAAGGGCACGAGCTTTCCGGCGGACAGCGCCAGCGCATTGCCCTGGCACGGGCCTTCCTGCGTGATCCGAACATTCTGATCCTGGACGAAGCCACCTCGGCCATCGACTCGCAGAGTGAAATCCTGATCCACAAGGCGCTCAAGGAATTCGCTCCCGGACGGACCGTATTCATTATTACGCACTCGGTCGGGCAGAGCCTGCTCGAATTTGCGACCCGCGTCGTCGTTATGGATTCGGGGAAAGTCGTTGCCACCGGCCCCCACAATACCCTGGTCGACACCTGTCCGCAGTACCAGAACCTGCTCAGCGCCCAGGTCAGACAGCGCACAGCCTGACAGGTCCCAGAATACGGAACACTGGTTCCGTGTGGTATTCCCCTCGAAGTCAGATTAAAAAACTCGACGCATCAGGTGGGAATCGATATCATATCTACTTGAGTGAGTCGTTCCTGCCCGTCTATTTTTTCTTATCTGCTCAATCCGGGAATTAATATCATGAGATCAATGATCGTCACCGCACTGCTCGTCCTGCTGGCTGTCGTCCTCTTAGGTGCCGGCATCACCCTGTCATCAGAGAAACCGGTCAGAGCAATGCGTCCCGGCATCGAAAACGAAGCAGCAGATCCTGCGGAGCGAGATTTCTTCCTTGCTCAGTCCGATGAGAGAGAACGGGATCGACGTCCCGAACATCCGCCTCATCCGCGGGACCGTCATCCGCGAGAACATCATCCGGAACACGAGCGGCATCGGGCCCATGCTGAAGCAGAACATCGAAACATTGAACGGGAGATGGACGAACATCGTCACCGGATTCAAAACATGCACGTGGCAGCCGAGCACCTCGAACAGGCGGGTATGCACGATCTGGCTCATCGAATCCATCAGGAAGCCAAAGAAAACGAACAGCACCTCCGCGAACGCCTCGAACGACATCAGCATGCCGAACATCGGCCACCCCATGCCGGCCCTGAGGTGCATGAACTGCTCAAGCAGCTTCGCAATGAAGTCCACGAACTCAAACGCGAAGTCCGTGAGCTCCGAGAAACGGTCGCCAGTCAGGCCAAATAATACCTCAAACGGCTGATTTCCGGTTGAGAACACCTGAGAAACACGAATTGATTCGTGTACTGCCAGTCAGTAGAATAATGCAGACCTGTACTCATGCGTTCTGTCTACATTCTACTGATTGAAAGTCCGGATCATTAAGATGGCCTCCCCTGCATCGATTTCCTGCCCCCATTGCGCAGCGAGTTTCAATATCAAGTCCCAGGCTGCTTTCGGGAAGAAAGTCAAATGCCCGAAATGTGAGACGCCATTTGTCATTGAAAAACCGGCCCGGAAATCGTCCGGTCCACGCAAGCAGCCGAGTCGTCGCTCCCCGCAGGATGATGAGTTTGGTTTTGAAGACGAGTCAGACGAACCCCTGTTCCTGGAAGAGGATGAAACTGACTGGGAAGACGACCTGAGTGATGGTCCCGCCGTCAGACCTGCGAAACAGCCCCGGCAGAAACCAAAACCGACCCGTAAAAAGTCGAAATCGCAGCAGAGCTTTCTGGGCGCGCTGCGCAAATATGGCTTCTCCCGTTTGTCGTCTTTCCCCTGGCCATACTGCTCTGCCTGTACAGCTTCTTTTTTGTGACAGGTAATACTGTCAGTACAACGATTGTGATGTTCATCGTCGTTTTCTTCGCCATGGGGTGTACGGCCGTCGGCGGCATCGGACTGCTGATTCTGGCAGCGGAGGAGAGCTTTGGTGAATTTCTGCTCTGTTTCTTCGTGCCCCTGTATTCGCTCTTTTATGCCATCACCCGTTTTGAGCGAACCAAAGGGCCCTTTGCCGCGATCTTCAGCGGAGTAGTAGTCTACCTGGTTGTGGGCCTGTCCCTGATCATCGCGAAAGAAACGCAATCCGGTCCCTTCGCGAAAGTTGGTCCGGGCGGACGCGCACAGAACAACGTCGCTCAGGTCGATCCGGATGCGGATGTTGACCTCGAGGACCTGAAGGAATTTCACATCCAGATACATACTCCCCTGCCTCTGGAATGGGCGGAACCCGGAAATACCTCGGCCAACGTTTTTCAGGAACGACCTTCTGCCTCCATCGGCAGGATGTTTGAAGTGACCAGTTCCCCTGATCCCGATCAGCCAGATGCGCCTGCCAGCCGGATGAAGTTTCGTGTTTTCCTCCCCCGAAAGGACAAGGAGAGAAATTCCCCTGCGTGATTGTTCCCCCGGCCGGCTCTACACTGCTGACAGGCATGGAAATCGACGATACCGTTAACACGCAGAACCCGGAACACGAACCTTACGTCAAAGCCGGCTTCGCTGTGATCACCTTTTCCATCGACGGTGACCTCGGTGCTGGCGATCAGACCAGCAATGCCGAGTTCATCAAGGCACATGAGGCCTTTCGTAGAAGTAAAGCCGGCATGTTGAACTATGCCCAGGCCCTCTCGCTGGCTAAGTCAACTATACCGGAAATTGACACCAGCAACATCTTCCTGGCCGGCCACAGTTCAGCCGCCACCCTCTCGCTACTGTTTGCGGAACACAGTTATCAGCATTTCTGGGATCCTGACACGATCAAAGGCTGCCTCGCCTATGCCCCCTCTGTCGATCCCCAGAAGTTCTTTGCAAACCATCTCGGTGAAATCAAACCGTTGATTCCCGATGTCGAAGAATTCATCCGCCTCAGTTCTCCCAAAGAACATGCTCAGACAATCCAGTGCCCCGTTTTCCTGTTCCATGCACGCGGAGATCAGGTGACCTCCTTCGTGGCATCGCGACAGTTCGCAGAACAGTTGAAAGCACAGGGAGTCGATGTGAAGTTCGTGGCGAGTAACGGCAGCGACCATTATCAGACCATGGTCGATGAAGGAGTTCCCCAGGGAATCAAGTGGATTCAGGATCAACTAAAGGCACAACCTTCACAACCTCAGGAAGATGGTTCTCCCGGACTTGATCCACAACTGGCTGCGATGAAACAGGCGGCCCAGTCGCGTATCGATAAGACCCGCCAGACAAAACGAAATATTGACTCAGGCAGTTCGGCGTCCGCTCATCTTGAAAAGATGCGCGCGTCGCTGGAGAAAGTGAGAATCGCCCGGGACGGAGAAACTCGGAGATACCGGTTTCAAATCGCTGGTTTCACTCCCGAGTTTGAACAAAAGCTGAAAAAACAAGCGCCCTTTTTTCTGAATTCGCTTGAGTCCTCATTCGACGTCGCCATCCTCGGGACGAAAGGCGACAACGTCATCATCAATTTTTACGAGATGACAATTACCTTCGATTATGCCGGCGAACTTCCGCAGAACCTCAGGGATAAAATTGCCAACCAGAAATCGACTAAAGTCATGCTGCTGTCTGACGCGCCCCTCAAAATCTTACCAATCGATAACGAGTCAGCTGAGGACGATCAGAATATTGATCTCATGACATTCCGAATTGAAAGTATAAACCGCCTACGCTTTCCTGGTGACACATTTAATCCCATCGCGGCCCAGCGCATGGCTGAAAGATCACTTAGAGGTATTAAAGAATACATCCCCGACTCCCTGGTGATGAATTATGACCAGAAGTGGGCGGCCATCAAAGTCAAAGCCAATGACGGTAAATTCGGAATTGAGATTAGGGCTGAGAGTGCGTTATCCAGCGCAGGGATCCGAGTTGATTCGGAATGGATCAAACTCAAGGAAGAGGATCTGAACCTAGCACAGAATTTGGGGAATTCGTCCCCGGATGCCACGCCGTCTTCACCAGGTAACATGCCCCCCGCTGCCACGGAAAAGCAGAAATATATCATCCACTATGGCGTTTACGGCGGTGACAACGTTACCGACTCAGCACGCCGCTTACTGAAAGGGTTTGTCTGGGTCGATCAGGAAACGGTGCACTTCAATCCCGATAAGAAAGAGATCACATTCGAAAATCGCAGTGCTGTCGACCAGGGAGCGCTGGACCGTGCACTCAAACGGAATAAATTCTATCAGGTCATGATTACCCGGGAAGTGCTCCCCGAATCTCCCGCAGAGAAAACCTCAGACAGGGTCGGCGCAGGGACCGAATAATCCGTCATGCTGCGTCCTACGACGCACCAGTGATTTCACTGATATCAATCAGATGCAACTGACGCCCCTGGTCCTGATAGGGACTGTCGATACAGACATACCGGGAATTGGGGCTGTAACGGGGATGCGTGTCAACCCGCCACTCACCGGTGTAGAGTTTTGGTGAGTGGAAGTGCCCCAGATCGATTCGCTTCCCGGAAGCGACATGATACAGGTGCGGCGTCTGCATCCGCTCTTTGCCTTTGGGGTAGGTATCGTTCAGAATCCACTCATTCCCCGGAAGGTAAGTCAGATGTCCTCCATTATCCAGCACGCCTTTACCCACTTCTTTGAGTTCGGCACCGGTTTCATCTTTGACCAGGAAATCACCCCAAGACGGGCTGTCAGCAGTCGCCTTGGACTGGGCCAGGATGTGTTCGGGATCACGCCAGATGAAATGCGAGACAAACCCGTTATCGATCACCACCCGCACATCGCTGCCATCCGGACGGGCCGTGACCATCCGAGAGAGGCGTTTGCCATTCGGATACTGCCAGCGATGCAGCGTAATGAACCGGGATCCATCCGGGCTGAATAACAGGTGGTTAAAGTAATGCTTGATATCTTTCTGATTCTTGGGGATGGTCCCCGTCTGGGAAATTTCCTCCAGTGACAGAATCAGCGTGGATTTACCGGTCTCCAGATCCACCCGGAAAATCCCGGAGTCTTGGGGAGCCAGATCCTTGAAATTGGGATCGGGGAAACCGGGATATCCATAGCCGGGTCGCACATCCTGAATCCGTCGGAAATCAGGCGTGACAGCGGTCTTCCCATCCGGACTGACCGAATAGATGGGGGAGGGAATGGTGCGTCCCTTTCCAGATTTTAAATCCAGAATTCGACTGACAAACTGACCATCCTGCCGATCATTCCAGATAATTTCCGAAGCAGAACCGGGCAGCCACTGCAGCATACATCCCTGCTGCCAGTTCCAGGCGGTCGATTCTCCCAGCTCAATCCAGCGATCGCCGTCTTCCAGGTCGACCATGCCGATTTTGATTACATCATCGGCCCGGGGCGAACGATGTTCGAAAGCCACTTCCATTCCCAGCACATAGCGGCTGGTGGGGTCAAACTGCAGCTTGTCATAATAGCCGAACCAGTGATGCCGGGGGCCTTTGGTAATCACCCGCATCGGAGGGAACTTCTGTTCTGCACCACTCTTCTGTTCGGCTCCGAATGAGAGGCTACCCAGAGCCGAAGCACCCACACCACACATGACCCGAGATACAAATTCACGACGACTGCAGGAATAGTTCGACATCAGTTTTCTCTCTGTTTTGAGTACCGCGGTTTGGGAAAACGACGCAGTAAATGACCTTTATTTAATCATTCCAGACTAGATGACTGATCGGAGAAAAGCAACTGCAAAGGCTTCCCTGAAAACAGCTTCGAATTAGTTGCACTTCAAACGGAGAGTAACTTCTTTTACACTCGATATCACCCTATAATGTGGTGACACTTCACAGCACTTGAACCAGACAGGCTCCCATCGCTCCACGAGGACAGGAGAACCACATCAGTAGAGTGTTCCTCGACCAACGCGACCGGATTTTCGATATCCTGAATCTCAGAATTCACGACCTACAGGTTCTGTTAATTATATGAATAGCCCCGTCATCTATGACAACCCGGAAATTCTTCTGGATCAGAAATATACCGTCAGCGATCCCGAAGTCAGAGACATCCTGGCCAGCATCGGATTTAGCGATCAGGAACGTGCGCTGATTCGACTGCGGGAGCTGTGCACAACGCCCCAGATTCGTAAAGAATTAACCCAGATTCTGCCAACCCTGCTCCAGGCACTGACCGATGCCGCAACTCCAGATGGCTCCCTGATCAACTTCGAACGGTTCATGAACAGCGTTTCGGAACCCGAAACGATGCTCGAGTTCCTTACACAGAATCCACGAGCCGTCGAAATTCTGGTCCGGCTCTTCGTCGGCAGTCAGTTCCTCACGGAAATTCTCCTCAAGAACCCCGACTACCTCGAACGATTGACCCGCTACAACCGGATTGCCGAATTCAAAAGTCAGCAGCAGTTCTTCTCAGAAGCAATGGCCATCATGCGGCAGGAGACCGGCAGTGTCGCCGAAAAATTCGATGCCGTTCGTCGTTTCCAGCGCTGGGAACTGCTCCGCATCGGTGCTTGTGACACCTTCGGCCTGATGGACCTCAAAAACATCACTGTCCAGCTTTCGCTACTGGCTGACGGACTGGTGCAATCCTGTTTGACCGTTCTCTCAGAAGACATGGATCTGCCCCTGGATGACTTCGCCGTCCTGGCCTTTGGTAAACTGGGTGGGGAAGAATTGAACTACAGTTCGGACATCGACCTCGTCTTCATCTCCGGACAGGACTCCACCAAATACTGGCAGCTCGGCCAGAAACTCATCAAGTCCCTGATGGAATCGACGGCTGAAGGCTTCCTGTACCGCGTTGATATGCGTCTTCGTCCCTGGGGACGCTCTGGTGCGCTGGTGACCACGGTCGACGCTTACGTCGATTACTTCGCCAAACATGGTCGCCTCTGGGAAAAGCAGGCGATGCTGAAAGCCCGCGTGATCGCCGGCAATCAGAAACTGGGCATGGAGTTCTTCCGCCGCATCGAACCACAGATCTTCAACTGCGATTCAGAAGAAGTCCGCAAAAATGTGCTGGAGATGAAACAACGGATTGAAGAGACCCTGAAGAAAAAAGGCAAGGAATGGGG
This sequence comes from Gimesia benthica, assembly GCF_009720525.1. Classification (NCBI taxonomy): domain Bacteria; kingdom Pseudomonadati; phylum Planctomycetota; class Planctomycetia; order Planctomycetales; family Planctomycetaceae; genus Gimesia; species Gimesia benthica. The sequence continues at coordinate 5,832,142 of NZ_CP043930.1, read as the reverse complement.
CGAAGTCAAATCTGGCAAAGGCTCTATCCGCGATGTGGAGTTCACGACTCAGTACCTGCAGATGGCCAACGGTGCGAAATACCCCTCGATTCGCAGCATCAATACGCTGGACGGGCTTGTGCGACTCGTCGATCACGGCCTCATCCAGGCGGATGAATATCGCCACCTGACCAGCGGCTATGTCTTCTTTCGAAAAATTGAACACGCGCTGCAGCTGATGCACTATAACCAGGAGCATCACATGCCCACCGATGAGCGGGAACTGGCTTACCTCGCCCGGCGGCTTGATTTCCAGGACGGCAAACAGCTGGTGCAGTATTATGAACAACACCGCAAAGCGGTTCGCAGCATCTACAGAAAATACATCTACGATCCCGCTGAAAACAAAACAGGAAAACACTCCACGCATTCCGAGCAGGACAGCAATCCCATCGGAATGATGGCGGCCTCTTATACCAAAGTCTTTAATGAACAAGAGACCGAGCAGCACAGCCAGATGGCTCGCAAACTGAGCGAGACCAACATCGTTGAGTTCGAAACGGAAAAGCGCCCTAACAATCAATTGCGTCTGACCATGGTCGGCTTTGACCAGACCGGCGACCTGTCCCTGATTTGCGGTCTGCTGTTTGTCTACGGATTCGACATTGAGAAAGGGCACCTGTTTACCAACCAGAAGGTCAAACCGGCTCCCGCTTCCGGGCGGTCTACCAAACCGAGTGAGAAGACCAAAAACACCCGCAAGTTCGTCATCGTGCTGGATGTTAAAGCCTCCGGCCCTGCCGTGGAACCGAATATCTGGACCGACTACCGTAACGACCTTTCCCAGTTGCTGCACAAAGTCGAATCGGGGAATCCCCAGGAAGCTGTGGGAGAACTTGCCAAACGCGTCGCCGCCGGCCTGCATGATCTCGCACAGGCCAGCCAGGTGCTGTACCCGGTTGAAATTGAAGTCGACAACGAGACTGACAGTCGGCACACCATTCTCCGCATCCAGTCTGAAGATACCACCGGCTTCCTGTATGAGTTGACCAACGCCCTCTCGATGAGCGGCATCGATATCGCCCGCATGGTAATCGATTCGGAAGGAACCCGCGTCAGCGATGTGCTGTATGTCACCGATGATAAAGGGGAAAAAATCAGTGCGGAAGCCCAGCAACAGGGACTGCGTGCCGCGATCGTCTTGATTAAACACTTCACACACCTGCTCCCCCGCTCTCCCAATCCGGAATCGGCACTGCTGCACTTCCGCGAGTTCCTGGAGCATCTTTTCAAGCAACCCAACTGGGTCGAAGAAATTTCCTCACTGGAGCGTACCAGCGTGCTCAGTGCCCTGGCACGTCTGCTGGGGGTCAGTGACTTCCTCTGGGAAGACTTCCTCCGCTTGCAGCATTCCAATCTGTTCCCCGTTGTTGCCAATGTGGAAGAATTGAAAAACCGGATTCCCCTGGAGGAACTCCAGGCCGAACTCACCGAAGAGCTCGCTGAGGCATCGACTCCTGAAGAACAGCAGGAACGGCTAAACGCCTTCAAAGATCGAGCCATGCTGCGTACCGACATGCGGCATATACTGGGTCACATCTCTGAATTCGGCCAGTTCTCAGACGAATTAACCGATGTCGCAGAGGTTGTGGTGGAAGGCGCATACGAAGTCTGCCATCAACAGTTACAGGAACGCTATGGCGAGCCGCAACTGGAATCGGGTGGCCCCTGCCATCTTTCGATCTGTGCACTCGGAAAGTGTGGCGGACGCGAACTCGGCTTCGCCTCTGACATTGAGCTGATGTTTATTTACGAAGGTGCCGGGCAGACGGATGGAGCCGAAGTCATCACGAATAATGAATACTACCTGAAGCTGGTGGAAAAATTCACCAAGATGATTAAAACCCGCAGCGAAGGTATTTTCCAGATCGACCTGCGGTTACGTCCGTACGGACAGGCGGGCAGTCTGGCTGTCTCAGCTGAAGCCTTCCAAAGCTATTTCTCTCACGAAGGAGCTGCCTGGCCTTATGAACGTCAGGCACTGGTCAAACTCCGCCCGATCTCAGGCGATGTGGAATTTGGAAACCAGATCGTCCGCGTCAGGGATGAAATTATCTACTCCGGCAAACCGTTCGACGTCGCTGCCATGCTCGCCATGCGGGAAAAGCAGATTCAGCAGCTCGTCAAAGGGGGAACCATCAACGCCAAGCTCGGGGACGGTGGACTCGTTGATTGTGAATACCTGATCCAGGGTATGCAGATCACATACGGGCACCGCAATCCCGGACTGCGAACCACAAACACTCTCGAAGGCATTGAGTCCCTTAAAAAACTGGGGCTGATCAGTCCCGACGACTTCTACAAACTTCGCGACGCCTACATCTTTCTCCGCAGGCTCATTGATGCTCTGCGCATGGTGCGCGGCAACGCCAGGGACCTGACGGTTCCCCCTCAGGATCAGGAAGAGTTCGAATTCCTCGCCCGGCGGCTCGGCTACGGTTCGCATACCGAGAAGCTCCAGGAAGAAATCTCTTCCACCATGGACTGCGTCCGTGACTTCAGTCGCCTGCTCGCCCCCATCAAAGCAATGACCATCCGCACCAACGGATAAATTCAGGCGCAGATTTGCGATTCGCTGCTTAAGTTCACAGGCAGGATCTGCCGGTACGTTCCCATTTCTGGGGTCACTCTGAGGGCGCTTTTATCATAATGATCACAGACCGTAAATCGCTCCGACGCGTCCGCATCCCATTAAAGTCAATTATAGAAGCCACTTACAACCCAATCAGTTTAATTGGCACAATCGATGCTTTTTAACATTCCTTAGACGCGGTCGCAGATTCAAAAACAACCGTAATCTCTTTTAAGGAATGGAAAGATGAAAAAGTTCATGATCGTTTGCGTTGCTCTGGCTGGCGGATTTGCAATGCTCGGCAGTGCCTCCACAGCGGAAGCGGGGGGAGTTAATTTCAGCCTGAATCTGGGTAACGGATACGGCTACAGTAATTACGGTGGATACCGCGGCCGGTATCGCTCACATAACGTTCGTCCCTACTATCACGGCCGACGCCACTCTTACTGGCATGATACCAGTCATTACGACTATCATCCCGGTGGATTCTACCGTCATCGAAATCATTACCACTACCAGCCCGGTCACTACGACTATCATCAGTCAGGACACTGGGATCATCACTAATCCCGTATCTCCTGTTCTTTAAAAGTGGCGTGAGAAACCCGGACAGATCGAACCCTCGATCTGCCCGGGTAATCGTTTTAGTTCATCGCTTAATTTGCGGGAACATTCCACCAGGCATTGGTCTGCTTCAACAGCTGTTGAACCAGTTCCGGATGCGCAGCCGCGGCATTGTGCTGCTCAAACGGATCCTGCGCCAGGTTATATAACTCGGGCTTTTCTTCACTCAGCCGGGGTCCGGGGAAGATCGCTTTCCATTCCCCTTCGATACACCAGCGATATTTCAGACTCGTGACGGGAGCATCAATGTCGACCATATCGTGCTCGAAGATCTCGCCGAAAATCGCTTTGCGGTCAGTCTTGCCACCGTTCTGAATCACCTGCAGCAGATTGATCCCTTCCATGGCTTTGGTCGGTTTTAAACCGACGGCATCCAGAATTGTTGGTGCCAGATCGATGCTGCTCACCAACGTATCATACTCTGCCGGTTTGATTTTCCCCGGCCAGCGAAGCAGGATGGGTGTCCTGAGACCGCCATCATAGGGACTCCGCTTCGACTTGGGGGCATAACGGAAACGACGTTTCATTTTCTTGCGTTCCGCCTCGGATTCAGGCACATACTGGATCCAGCCGTTGTCCGTCACGTAGACAACTATTGTGTTGTCCGACAGCTGTTTCTGATCCAGGTAGTCCAGCAGTTGTCCGCAGGTTTCGTCGAACCACTCAACCATCGCGTAATAATAGGACAGCTCTACTGGAGTTTCCGGATTAAGGTATTTCTTCAGAATCCGCTGAGGTGGATTGTGAGGAGTGTGGGGCAGGAAGGGGGCATACCACAGAAAGAAAGGATCATCTTTGCATTCATCAATGAACTGATAAACGGGTTTCATCCCCTCCCGACCGATCTTCAAACCCAGGTCACCATGACGTCCTCCCCGTTTGGGGTCGCCATGTGTCATCGCCGAAGTGAAGCCGGCCAGACTGGGATTGCCTTCCCACCATTTGCCACACTGATAACTCTTGTATCCCAGTTTGCCCAGCATTTGAGGCAGGCAGTCAACAGCGCGAACATGTTTCAGCAGTTTCTGGCGATCCATGCCTTTGGGAGGATCATTCCCCGTAATCATATTCTGATGCGGATACAGACCGGTAATCATCGTCATCAGACTGGGGCGACACAGGCTGGTCGGAACATAACCACGCTTGAAGACGGCACTCTCCGCCGCCAGCTTGTCCAGATTCGGGGTTTTAATCTTTTCATGCCCCATGAAACCGTAATCGTTCCAGGCCTGATCATCGGAAATGATCATCACAATATTCGGACGGGACGCGGCTTCAGCCAGGACATTCCGCGGAGCAGCGCAAGCCCCCCAGACCACCAGTACCACCAGCAACAGGTTTCTACACAGCTTCACGATGAACTCCTTTTGATACGAGTGCGATCAATGGCCTCAATTCGAATGAACGCCGCCAGGGGAATGAATCAGGCGGGACAATTATTCGAAAAAAATTCTTTAAAATCCCCAACGCTGAACCTTATAATGACGTATGGAACTGCAGAAGACATACACACAGATCCCAACCAAGTTCAATCCATCCTACCAACTACTTCACTAAGATCAACACCTAAAACAACTTACAACCTTACCACTCCTGATCCCCGGTATCCCACTGAAGACCTGATTCATTCAGGATAAACACGTTTTTGCCGGAGATAAAAAGATTGATAAATCAGAATTTTTCAAATGAGACATTCTTGATTCGATTTCCTTGAGTGCGTTGACAGCGTGGAAAATGAGTATTCTAATGTAGTTACACAATTTGTTGTGATTTGAAAAACTCGAACTTCTTGTGATACGGGGCAACCACTGACCGAGGTTTCTGGCTGGCTCAAGCCGGGAGCTTCTTAAGTTAACTGTCACTTACTTTTTAGAAGAATATGAGGAATTTTATGCGGAAAATGATGAACGTAAAAGTAGCATTGATGTTTGGCCTGGCGATCGCCGGACTGACTCTGATCTGTGGTGAAAAGCAGGTTGAAGCTCGTCCTAACTTCAAAAAAATCTGGGCAGAAACATACCCTGACTCCAAAATGCTGATCGACAAGAAATGCGGCATCTGCCACCCTGGCAAGACCAAGAAAGAAAAGAGTGCCTACGGTCAGGCCGTTGGTAAAGGTCTGTCAAAGCGGAAAGAAACTGACAAAGACAAGATCGTCAAAGCACTCAAAGATGCTGAAAAGATGCCCAGCCCCACCGAAGGTAAAACTTTTGGTGACTACATCGAAAAAGACGAACTGCCTCCCGTTGGAGAAGTAAAAGAGTAATTCACTCCACGGAGTTGCTGACCGCAGTTTTTCCAACATTGAGTCGGAATGACTGAAGTTCAAATATTAAAAGCAGGGTAATGACAATGGTCATTGCCCTGCTTTTTTTATCCATTCGCTGGCATGCTCATTCAAATGAAAGTCAATCACCAGGGGCAGATGATCGGAAGCCTGTCGTGAAAGTTGAGACCGCGCCAGTCTGGCCTGCTTTACACCGATCTCACCGCGAATAAACGCTTTATCCAGCGTCCCCACAGGCATATACGCAGGAAACGACCGAAAGCGGGACGGCGGGCTCGTCACTTCCTGATATTCATATTCAGAGAACTTTCCATTCGCCAGAGTATTCCGCCAGTCGTTGGTGTCTCCCACGATCAGCGAAGGATGATCGTTCCCTTCCCGAAACAGTCGATGCGTCAGCAGATGATTGATCTGCCAGTGCCGCTCTTTTTCAGCCAGTCCGAGGTGGAAGTTCACCAGTTGAAAGGGCCCCTCAGGAGAGTCGATCAACACAATCTGGGCACCGCGCGCTTTCCGCCACTTATTGGTCAGCGAGATCTGATGCTGTGACAGGAACGACCAGCGGGAAAGGATCAGATTGCCGTAGCCCCCTGTCTTCAGCTTGACATTCAGCTGATACAGCGATTCCGGCATATTGAAGTAATCAGCAAAGATCTTTGGCTGATTATTAAAGCGGGAACGTTTCACATTCCGGTCGACCTCGTGCAGGCAGATGATATCCGGATTTTCCTGCTCGATGACACCGATCACCCGTTCCAGTTGATATCGACGGTCACGCCCGCCGATCCCTTTATGAATGTTATAGCTCAACAGTCGCATGTTTGATTTGATTTTACTTGCCAGTGAGTAATGCGGGCGCAACCGGGATCACTCCCAGGTCTGTCGTACCGGGTTTAATTTTAAGCTTGAAGCGTCCCCGTTTCCAATCATCCCGGGCGGCCAGATATCCTGCTTTTTCATGCCAGAGCTGGAACTCCCATTCGCCCACAGGCAGATTCTGAATCTGGAATCGTCCCGAATCATCTGAAGTCGCAAAGTAAGGATGATCCAAAGCCACCAGCCAGCCTTCCTGCCAGGGATGAATGCTGCAGCTCATCCGCAGCGGGAGCTTCTCACCATGCTCGAACTGATGGTCGAGTTTTTCTCCGGGGGGCAAGAGTTGATTCAGGCTCATATTACGATAAGCCTTCACCTGAAAGCCGTGCGCACACAGATCTTTATTGACGGCCTGCAGCTTCTGACGTTTGACCCACAGCCCTGCGACATGCGGCTGAAAGATGCAACTTTTGTTTTCGATGGTGACCGACGCAGGCAGCTTGTCATAGGATGAATGGATCTGTGCTTCCTGCATACGGGATTCCCGCAGGTAGATAAATACATTCGCCAGCCCTCCGTCTTTCCCGGTGACCAGACTCTGATCGACAATCAGCTCGTCGAATTTACCACAGATCTCCTGATCCCGGTTAATATCGAGTTTCGCAGGTGTCTGTCGCTCGCCGGTAAACTTGAACTGCCCGGTTAAGTTCCCCCATTCTGCTGCCTGCAGCTGTTCCATAGCGCTTGAGGCGAGACTCAACCCCAGCAGGCAGCCTGCAATGACCAGTTTCGTACGATTCAAGATCTACATCTCCTCTCAAGCGGAAAGGTCTGACAGTACCCCGAACGCGGCACCGGCGTACAGGGAACTCACACTTCATATCTTACCGCCCTGCCCCCTGGAGGAAAGATGCGCCGGCGGACTACTCCAGAAATAAAAAATGCCCCTCCGCAACAGTCATCTGCTGCAAAGGGGCATATCTCAAAGTTTCATTTCACTCCCTGAGGAACGATTGAAAACTGTCTTTTATAACAGAGGACCTTCCCAGTTGGTGAAGGCATCATCCATCATGTCCTCGTCCAGTTGAGCATCACCGACCAGATCCAGATCATCGTCAGCATGAGCGAAGACCAGTTCCCGATCATCGATATCCTGGAATTCGTTCTCAAAGTATTCTGAATCATACAGATCATCAACCAGACTGCCGTCCAGAGTCTTCCGATCTACCAGCAGGTCCTGATCGTAGAGTGAAGGCTGAATCGCATCGTAGGAGACGGTCTGAGAAAGACCACTCTCTTCGGTGCTTTCTTCCTTCACCGGAGCAATCACAACTGGTGCAGCCAGGCTGACGGTTGATTCCGCAGCGAAGGTCTGAGCAGCTTCCGTACTCTGAATCAGCATCGGTTCGACAGGCTCTGAAGTCGGTGTACCGTTTGTACCGAAGATCGGGCTGGAAGATCCGCTGCCGGAACCACCGGATGCATTTGCATACGATTCAAGCAGCATCTTGACGTCCAGATCAGAGATTGCCTTACGGACACCTGGATCGAGCGTGTCATTCATCAGATCATCACCAACGGCAGGATCTTCGATGTGCAGACCTGTTGGATCCAGTTCGACGGTGAAGTCAGAACCGACGAATGTCAGCCCACCCATACCATCGTCATCGACCAGATTATTGAATCCGCTGTAGTAGCGGGTGAACCCGAGAACGTGTCCGATTTCGTGCAGCAGTACGGTAAACAGGTCGTAGCTGCCACCCGTGGGTGCATCGGTAACATCGACGTGCCAGCCTAAGCCGTTGGCATCGTTGTCAATCACCACCCGACCGGCAACCGGAACACCGTCAACGTTGTATTCGGTTGTCTGGCCAGAACCCAGCTGGGCAGTACCGAAGTCCTGAACGATGATCTGAACTTCCAGAGGCTCATCCAGCCCCAGTGCTGCTTCCCAGGTATTTACGGCTGCTTCCACAACTTCGTCGATGGTGTCATCACCGCTGTTGACTTCGAGTTGGGTTCCGATCCACTTCTGACCGAAGTTGGTCGGGAAGATCACTTCCGAGTTTCCACCCTTCCGCTTGTTGTAGTTCGATGCCAGGTATGTCAGGTCACGATAGTCAACCCGACCACTCTTATCGAAGTCCAATGCCGCGGCAAAGCTGGAAGAGGCATTGATCACAGTCTGGTTATAAGCAGAGGTGAAGAAGACCAGATCCTTGAAATCGATTTTATCATTGTTGTTGATATCGTAGATCACAGGATACAGATCGGTTTCCGGCAGAGCCCCGACAGTCACAACAGCTTCACCAACTCCAGCAATGCTGATTTCGGTGTTCTGGATATCCAGTCCCAGAGAGAGCGGTTCCAGAGTCAGATCGGTGGGATCTACTTCAACCTGGTCACCTGCCAGAGACTCGAACTTGATTCGAGCCAGCAGAGCGTAACCGGTACCACCAACGTTTGCCTGGTTAGTGCTACCGCCCAGGTTGCGAACAACGCCGGCTTCATCGTCAATAATCACAGTCCGGTTGAAGTTGAAGTTCGAACCAAATTCGACCGAAGTGGCTGAGAAGTAGGCTGTGTTATAAGCGATATTCGTCAGCACATCGGAGATTCCGAAGCCACTGGCAGTATCGACCCAGACTTCAACCCAGAATGAATCCCATTCATCGAGCCAGTCAGCATTGCCCGGCAGGGCAAAGGTATGTCCGTTACTGGAGACGACGGTCCGGTCTTTGACAACCGAAATCTGAATGTTGGTCTGTTCGTCAACAACGCTTGAATCACCACCTGAACCGAACAGCGGAGCTGCTGGTGGATCTTTCAGTTCGACGGCACCGATGTCGGTAATCGCAACGGAATCATTGTCGCCATCGACTGGACGGAGTTCGCCACGCTGATCGACCAGTGGGGCACCATTGTTTCGACCGGCGTCAATCGCCGCACTGCCGAACAGCAGTGTGTGAGTCCGGGTAGGACCACCATTATCCAGCAGGATTCCCAGCTTAGGATCAACGGGTGAGAGCAGTGAACCGATAATGTTTCCATTCACAGCATCGGTCAGTCCAGTGGCTCCTCCAATGTCGCCGACCAGGTTATTGAAGCTGGTGGCAGAGTCGTAGACACCGCCCAGATCGGGATTCCCCTGTGCTCCACTGTTACCAGCGACGATTGTGTTAACCAGGGTCACAAAACCGCCGGCACTGTTGGATATACCACCACCGGTCTGGTCAGCCGTATTATCGGTCAGCGTGTTGTTTACGACTGTCAGAGTTCCCTCGTTCAGGATCGCACCACCACGTGAACCGGAATGGTTGGCCGAGAAGGTCGTGTTGGTTGAAATAACAGTCCCTTCATTAAAGATCGCACCACCACGACTGCCGGACTCGTTCATGTAGAACAGAGACTGTGATACATCGAATGTGGCACCGGAGGCAACATAGACAGCCCCCGCACGAGCATCGGATGTATTAGCTTCGAAGGTTGTGCGAGACACAGTTGCCGTATTCGTATACTGATAGATCGCACCACCCTGGAATCCAGCATGGTTGTTGATAAACAAGGCATCGGAGATATCCAGGCTGGAGGCACTCACGATTGCACCACCCAGGAAGTCCGAGTTGTTGTCACGGAAGATGATCTGATTCAGTGTGGTTGGCCCCTGAGCCAGGAGTGCACCACCATCATCGGCATCACCGTTTCGCAGTTCCATATTGGACAGGTTCAGAGTGACTCCACCCGAAGTTTCGAAGATGCGATCCAGCTGATGGGCATCAATGATTGTGGTACCCGATCCCTGACCGAAGATATTCACTGATTCAGAAATATCGAAGTCACCGGTGGCATTATTGTTTTCACCAGCCCCTGCGATTGAGATATCGTAAATTCCCGGCAGGAGGATAATGTTATCAACACCTGGTGACGCATTGGCAGTATTGATGGCTTCACGCAGCGAGGTCAGACCATCACCAGGATCGACGATATCGTCTGTCGTGTCGACTACGATCCCGTTGTCTACGATAGTACCAACACCAACCCCATCCAGAACATTCGCGTTCAACGGAGGATTAAAGGTATCATCGATTTCAACCGTGAAGTATTCATTAGGCTCGGTCAGAGCATCGTTATTCACAACGACATCGAATGTCACTTCAGTCATACCAGCCGGAATCACCAGACCGTTAATGGCATTGGCCACATAGTCACTACCAGCCAGAGCTGTTCCGTCGACAGTTGTGATGTCAAAAGTAACATCGGCACTGGTCGCCTGCGACACCGTCACAGTAAATGTGAATATGGTCGTTGCTCCTCCGTCGTAGTCTTCCGTCAAGGTGACGTCACTGATTGACAGCAGGGCAAAGTCATCATTTTCGATGGTCCCGATACCGGTCGCATCAGCGATGGTAGCATTACTGCTGGCATTCGACAGATTCACACCGAAGGTTTCATCTGCTTCAATCGCGGTGTCACCATTTACGACAACCGTAATTGTCTTTTCGGTTTCTCCCGGATCGAATGTGATCGTCTGTGGCAGAAGCTGGACATAGTCCGAATCTGCCAGGGTTGCGGAGATGTCAGCCGTTTCCAGATCGACCGTTACTACACCGGCAACAGGTGTCAACAGCGAAACGGTGAAGTTGAAGTTGGTTGTCGTTCCAACCGGACCTTCTTCCAGGGAGACGTCGTCGATCGAGATAGATGCCTCATCGTTCAGGATCGTCCCCAGTCCCTGGTCATCTGCAATCGCTGCCCCCTGGGCATTGAAGAGATTGACGAAGAAGGTTTCGTGATCTTCGACAAGTGTATCACCATTCACAAGCACCCGGACAACCTGGGTCGTTTCTCCAGCAGAGAATGTGACTCTTCCGGTCGTAAAGGCATAGTCAATACCGGCGACTGCGGTGCCGTTGGATGTTTCGAAGTCAACAGTCACTTCGTCCACGTTTGCATTCGACAGCGAGACCACAAATTCAAACTCAGTGGTGCCAGCGTTCGTTTCAACCTGACTGACATCAGTGATGCTGATCGTCGGGGTGACGATTTCGAAAGCACCGATATCGCTGGTTGTGTCTGTCGGACGCAGAGCACCACGCTGATCGATAGTCACACCGTCAGTGTTATCACCCGCATCAATGGCCAGACTGCCTGGCAGTAGAGCGTGGGTGAATGTGGGGCCGCCATTGTCCTGCAGCGGACTCAGGAACGGATCGATGTGTTGTGCGTTCGAACCGACAATATCATCGTTGAATCCGTTGATAAAGCCGACTGAAGTACCGCGGGTACCAATCAGGTTGTGTCCCTGAGAGGTGAAGGTACCCTCAACGTCGTCTCCGCTCACCAGCGAATCGTTTCCGGCGATGATTGTGTTTTTCACTTCCACGGAAGCGGTAGTAGCAACAGAGTAAATACCACCACCTGAACCTTCAGTCGTGTTGTTGTAGATGGTGGTATTGTTGATGGTGAGTTCACCAGTATTGTGGATACCACCCCCTTCTTTACCGGCTTCGTTTCCGGAAATCGTCACGTTGGACAGTTCGATGGTATCTTCATTCAGCACGCCACCACCACGAGTTCCGGCAAAGTTGTTGGAAATCGTGCTGTTGGAAATCGACACATCGCCGGCTTCCACAATTTGAGGCTGGCCAGTCACAGAAATTGTGTACTGTCCCAGGCTACCGTAATCTGAGTAACCTGTTCCCAGTACGTCACCTTCACCTGTCCCTTCGATAGAGACGTAGTAGGTGCCTGCAGCCAGTCCGGTGAATGAGGCATTCAGAGCACCAATGGGGTTACTCGTTGCAATTTGAGTTCCACTGGAATCATACAGGGTGGCAAGAATATCCAGGTTGGGGCTCTCGAAGAATGGATCGATGGTGACATCGCCACCCGTGGTTGAGAACTGGAAATAGTCCACATCGGTGTTTCGCTCGACGATACCGGAAGCGGAACCATTGACGATCACAGACGCAAAACCAATCGTGCTGGCGTGATCATCGGCCCGGTAACCAAATCCATTCTGAGTTGTAATGATACTCAGGTCGTCTTCGTTGTTGTTGGCATCGTTGTACTCACCCTGACTCCACTGAACCAGGTTCTGGTAATAACCAACGCCCATGATCGGAGCCCAGCCGTTTGCACCGCTGCCATGACCATCGTAGTACTCCAGGGTTGATGTACCATCGTGAACCAACCCGAGGGTGTGTCCGACTTCGTGGCTGACAGCCTCGGAAACACCAATCAGACCTGTGTTAAACACATAAGTTGGAGTATCGACGTTGTCGTTGAAGGAACCAACATAAGCCACGCCCCCGGCATTGCTGTACCAGGTGTTCGCACCAATCACAACACGGATACCCCAGCGGGTATCGGAAGCATCGGTTCTGATCAGGTCGCTGACGGGTGGTTCCGCAGTCGTCACATTGACATTGAACGGCGCGAAGTCCTCGACAACCCGCAGCCAGGTACGCTGAATCACTTCGATTTCAGCCAGGCTGAATGTACTGGTGTCGCCATCAGTGTCATAAGCAGGTGTGACAATGGTACCAAATGCGGAATTCCACTGGGTTCCCGTTGTTGTGTGGCCATTGAAATCGAGATAAATCGTATGACTGGCCCCGGGCAGCGAACTCAGATTAAATGTATCCGCAACGGGGAACGGAGGAACTTCGCTCAAGACAGCAGTTTCTGCATCACCATAATCGTAGTTAGGAAGAACAGTTTCCACATATCCATCATTATAGACCGGATAATCTCCGTCAGGTTCCTGATCTGGATCAGATCCTACGATTCCATTGTTGACGGCTGGCACATTTACTCCGTCACCACCTTCGCCATTCCCCACAGAAGCCTGATCCGAAACGAAGACACCACCACCGGCGACCGTTGCAGTATTGCTGTCGATCGTCGTGTCATTTACCTGCAGGGTACCCCCTGTGGAGTTGTAGATACCACCACCGTTTTCAGCATCGTTGAAAGAAATCTCACTCAAGTCGATACTGATGGTACCGGGATCGTTGTTAAAGATGGCACCACCATCGGCGATCGCAGTGTTGTTGTGGAAGTAGCTGTCTGTCATGATCACGCTACCATTGTTGAACAGTGCTCCACCACGGTTCGCCAGGCTGTCCTTAATTTCGACATCTTCTAGAGTCAGATTACCGAAGTTCAGGATGGCACCTCCGTCTTCGACCCGGGTGACATCTCCATTTACGAGCGTGACCCCGCGAATCGAAACGCTGACACCTGCGAAGATCTCGAAGATTCGATCCAGGTAATCTGCATCAATCACAGTTTTACCGGAACCGGCACCAATGATGGTCAGGTCATCGGTAATATCCAGGTCACCCCAGTAGGCGCTGTCTTCACCCAGACCGAACAGCGAGAGGGTATAGACTCCGGTTCCCAACAGAATCGTGTCAGCACCAGCACGCGTGTTGGATTCAATAATAGCTGCCCGCAGAGTACTCTGTCCGTTGACATCGACGCTCACGCCATCGCCGGGGTTCGCATCTACCGAGTCTCCGAAGCCGGTTACAATGTAACCAGACTCGAAAGCTCCGATGTCCACGATGAGTGAACCATTGCCGTCCCCGTCAAACAGGCGGGCGAAGCCCCGCTGATCGTCGGTGGGAGCGTAGAAGTTATTACCTGCATCGCGGGCCAGACTTCCGCCGAGCAGCTCGTGAGTAAAGGTGGCACCACCGTTATCCTGCAGTGCTCCCAGTCCCGGGCTGACCGGAGTCGCGAAGGTACCCACAATATCACCGTTAACTCCGTCGGTGAAGCCGGTTGAAATACCGCCGACACCAATCAGGTTGTTACCCCGTGAATCAAAATCGCCGGTCACATCTGGACCGGGTGAAGTTGTCGAATTACCGGCAACGATGGTATTAGCCACAGTCACATAACCATCAAGGGCATTGAAGATACCACCACCGGCGATAGAGGAGTTATTGAAGATCGTCGCGTTGGTGACTTCGATACTACCTTCATCACTGTTGAAGATACCGCCACCATTGTTACCAGCTTCGTTGCCTGAAATCGTGGCATTCACAACGCTGGACGCTTCAAAAGAGTTGTTATACAGACCACCGCCATCACCGACAGCAATGTTGTTGGAAATGGTGCTGTCGAACAGATTCAGCTGGGCAACATCATCGTTAAAGATACCGGCCCCATTCAGAGCACGGTTTCCGTCAACGGTTGTCCGTTGAACGTTAATAATGGCACTGGAGGTATTATAGATACCACCACCGTCGCTGCTGGCAGTGTTCTGCAGGACATCTGAGAGATCCAGATTGATGACCCCCAGTTCCTGGTTGTAGATCCCAGCACCGGAAACGGCGACGTTGTTAATGAAGGAGCTCTGGCTGATCGAAACGGTTCCTTCTTCCTGATCGTTATAGAGACCGCCACCAAACTGCTGGGCTTCACTGTCGCGAACGGTCGTACCGCTCAGGATCAGGGAGACACCAAAGTTGGCAATCGCACCACCATCACGATCGGCCGAGTTATCATCGAAGAAACCATCTGTAATCGTCACTTCGCCAGCGGTCGCATTATACAGACCACCCCCGTCAAGGTGAGCGGTATTCGTCAGGATTGAGACATCTGTCAGAGTTGCGATACCACCATCGTTGTAGATACCGCCCCCCCCAGAGTGGTCGTGTTTCCGGAAACAGTTGTCCGGGAGATGGTCAGCGATGCTGCCTCTTCATTGAAGATACCACCACCCTGGTTAGCCGTATTGTTATTGACCTTACTATCATTAATGGTCAGGCTGGCCAGATCGTTGTTGTAGATACCACCACCGTCCAGCGTTGCTGTGTTACCGGAGATATCACTACGGGTAATTCCAATTGTGGCCTGCAGGTCATTGTAAAGACCGGCACCATCGCCACTGGCTGTGTTGCCGGTTATTGCAGAATCGACAATCGTGACCTGTGACTGGTCGTTGTTGTAGATACCACCACCGTCAACGGCGCTGTTACCCGAGACCTGACTGTTGGAGAGATTCAAAGTCCCCTGCTGTCCCAGTTCTCCGTTGAGGATACCACCACCGTTGAGTTCAGCGGTGTTACCTTCGACAGAAGTATTCACGAGCGAGAGGGTACCAATGTTGCGAATACCACCACCGCTGGTTCCGACAGCATTACCGCCGGTCACAGTCAATCCCTGCAATGTCAGATCGGCACCGCTGAAGACATCGAAGACTCGATCGTCCAGCCCGGTAGCGTCAATAATAGTCTGTCCGCTGCCAGATCCCAGGATGGTCAATGAACCACTGGTATCGGTTACGTCCAGGTCACCTGTAAAGGCATTGTTTTCACCAGCACCTGTCAGCGTCAGAGCGTAGGTTCCGGACCCCAGAATGATCAGTGAGTCACCTGCCAGAGCGTTGGCTTCCATGATCGCTGCACGCAGGGTGATATTCCCGTCTGCATCCGCGGCGATACCATCACCAAGGTTGGCATCGACGGTATCCAGATCGCTGTTAACGAAGAAGGTTCCGAATTCAACAGCACCGATGTCTACGGCTGATCC
Organism: Gimesia benthica; assembly: GCF_009720525.1. NCBI lineage: Bacteria > Pseudomonadati > Planctomycetota > Planctomycetia > Planctomycetales > Planctomycetaceae > Gimesia > Gimesia benthica. The sequence continues at coordinate 5,816,258 of NZ_CP043930.1, read as the reverse complement.
CAGCACCCGCTGTGAACCACGCTGTTCCAGGGCATCGACGTCTGTGTTGATACCTGCATTGATGGCGACACTTCCCAGCAACAGGGCATGGGTCAGAGTCGGTCCGCCGTTATCGGCCAGATTGGAATCCAGCACGACCGTCAGATCAATGACACCCTGGATGTCCAAGGCTCCCAGTCCGGTCGCAGTTCCGACCACACCGACCAGGTTTCCACCCAGGCTGTTATAAGCACCCTGCAGGTCGGCATCACTGGCAGCGGTGTTGTCCAGAATCAGATCGTTCTGCATAATTGCAGTTCCGGTATTCGAGATTGCACCACCAGTGGTTCCTGCATCGTTTTGAGTCATCGTGTTATTCACGGCACTCAATGTTGCGGTGTTACGAATTGCACCACCGCTGCGGTCAGCCTGGTTGCCTGAGAATGTGCTGTTAGAGAGCTCTACATCACCGGCTGCCGCATTGAAGAGGGCACCACCATCACGTTCTGTGGTGTTTCCATACAGGGTACTGCGAGAAATCTGCAGTGAACCGGTATTGCGGATACCACCACCGCTACCGCCGGCACTGTTATTTGAAATCGTACTGTCGACGATGATCATCACCCCGGTATTGTTGATACCGCCGGCACTGTCTTCAGAGACGTTTCCGGTTACTTCAACATGAGACAGCGTTGTTGTACCACTGTTGCGGATACCAGCACCGTCGGCACTACCGGTCAATGCACCGTTCGTGATTGTCAGATTTTCGAGGTTCAGCGTGACGCCGGCGAATACCTGGAAGATACGATCCAGGGCTCCTGCATCGATCACAGTGACTCCAACTCCCTGACCGCGAATAGTCAGGTTGTCCCGGATGTCGAGGTCGCCGGTCGCTGACAGATCTTCGTCAAAACCAGCGATGCTCAGTACATAAGTACCAGCTGCCAGTTCGATGACGTTTGAACCAGCCAGGGCATTCGCTTCCTGAATGGCTGCACGCAGTGTCTGGGTACCTGTGGTACCATCACCCACGATCCCGTCACCAGCGACGGAATCAACTCCGTCAGTAAAGACGGGAGTTCCACCTGTCAGATCAATAGTATCGCTGGCAATCCACGATTCCGATGCGTTATCCAGCATCGGATCGAGTGTGGTGAAGCTGCGAATATTGGAACCTTCAGCAACCAGGGTCAGTGTGTAATTACCGTAAATTCCAGTCACCGAGCTGAGGTCAATCTGGTACTGGCTGCCGCTCACTGGAGTGACGGTCAGACCGGCCAGCGAGACTTCCTGTCCATCCAGTTTCAGGCTGAAATCGGAGATATCAACACCGGTAACCGCTTCATCGAAGGTGACTGTCACCACCCCGGCATTAGTAACCAGAATCGGCGGGAGATCTTCGATGGTTGCAACCGGTCCAATACCGCCGGTACGCCAGCTGTCGGAAGCAACAGCGGTAAATTTATTACCAGCCAGGTCCTCAATTGTACCATCGGCCAGCAGATTCAGAACGTAATCCCCATCTTGTGTCGTCACGGTACTTAAATCGATCTGGTAAGTCGAACCGTTAATCTGTGACACAGACAGAGATGCTAATGAAATCGGTACCTGACCGCTGCCATCGTCGAGCAACAGTTCAAAGTCGGTGATATCGACGCCGGTCACATCTTCTGAGAAGTTAATTGTCACGACGCCTACCGCAGAGCCGGAAGGACGTGGATCCGGAGTAATGTCCTGGATACCAGCCGTCGGAGCAATGACTTCAACACCTTTCTGCCAGGTCTCGGAAGCAGGTCCGGAAGCTTCGTTACCGGCGATATCCTGAACGGCAGAACCTTCGGAGTGATACGTCAGGGTGTAGATACCGTTGTCATCAGCCAGCGTTCCCAGCACGATATTGTACTGCGAAGCGGTCACGGGAACCAAAGTCGCTGAAGTGGTCGAGAGATCGATTACATTGCCAGCGGGATCAGTCAGTGTAAAATCGGACAAGGCCAGTCCGGTTACATCTTCTGAGAAATTCAGAGTGACAGCAAAAGCAGGATCGGTCCCTGATGGCACCGGATCTGTGACGTTCACAAACTGAGCGATCGGAGACAGCGTATCGTTCAGCCAGGTGTCACTTGCGTTGGCAGCCAGATCGTTGCCAGCCAGGTCGGTAATGGATGAGCCTGCCGCATTCAGGGTTAAAACATAGTCTCCAGACAGACTGGTCACTTTGCTGATATCCAGAATGAACTGGCTACCGGTAACCTGCGTCAATGTAGCAGGTGTGGATGCCAGGTTGATTGGTGTTCCCCCATCAACAGTGATGGTGAAATCGCTCAGGTCAACTCCCTGTACATCCTCAGAAAAGTTGATCACGACTTCGCCAGCCGCTTCGCTTCGCGGATCGGGTGAAACATCGACGATGTCTGCTGTGGGAGCAGTCGTGTCGACGGTGAAACGTTCAACATCCCCGAACATCAGGAAGTTAGCGGGCGAATTGCCGGTGATGGGTGAAGCAGGACTGATGTACTTAGCATCCGTGATCGTCCCGTTGTTGACCAGTTGCAGTTGATATTCACCTTGCACTCCGGTTACCGAACTGAGATCCAGGGCAAAGGTCCGGGAAGTAAGCTGAGTCAGCATGGAAGCATTCAGGGCTACAGCCAAATTGTCCCGCAACAGGACAAAATCGCTGATATCTACGCCATTCACATCTTCTGTGAAGGAGATGATCAACGGATCGGTAATCGCACCTGTCGTCGGGTCGGGAACGGCAACAGAAATATCTGCCGTCAGGAATGTTCTCGTATTCGGTACGAGGAAGCTGTCATCATCAGGAATCCAGGCATCCCAACCGTAGGACAGCTCACCGAAAATGGTTCCCGGGAGGCTGATCTGGTTCAGGAAGGAATCCCCGGACTGGAAACCGCTGCCGACACCATCAAATCCCTGGGCGATACGGAAGGTACTGACCCCCATACCGGGATACAGGAAGGCGCCCGTATCATTGAAAGACCAGGTTCCGAAGTTGGAGATTACATCCCCCAGGATCGCCCCTTCTGTGCTACGCAGCGTAAAATTGAAAGCATCCACCACATCAATGAAGAACACACCGTTGACCGGACTCATATCTCGATAGAATCCATCAACTTCGTTGGAAAAAACCCCGGTGATTTCAACCACGCTGCCTGAAGTCAAACCGTGTGCTGTAGTCGTAGTAACCTGGATTGGCCCCCCCGCAGAGGTCAAAAATGCCGTTGCAACTGTACCGACAGCCGTAGGAGCTTCGTTGGGACCACTGAACGGCGCCAGATTGGTACGCGAGCCGACTCGCTGTGCATTACGCCGACGGGTGGCCGAATTGAAGGGACCATCGGGGTTGGGGGCGGGTGCACCATTATTGAGCCTTGATTTAAAGACCGGTTCGGAGTTGTTATAGAAACCACCGACATTGGTCACATCCAGGCCGTTACCAGTATTTCCTTCGAACACCAGATTCAGTCGAGCAAGTGGATCACCTTGATAGGAACTGGTAACACGGAAAGGTGGGGTTGCGTTGATATCCCAGTTGTCCGTCGTGGTATTGGGATCAACGGTTGATGTGAATGATTCAATATAGACATCTTCACCGAAGTTACCCTCGAATTCGTTGTTGGTCACAGAGACATTGGAGCGTCCGTCTCCGAAATCAAAGAACTCATCACTCCCCTCTGCTCCTGTACCTTCATCAGTACCGGGATCATGACCTCTGAAATCAGAGTGCTCTCCAGCCATGGTACCGATCCGCAGGATCAGACCGTTGGAAGAGAAACCACTGCTGACACCGTTATCCTGGATGTAGTTGGTATTGATATTCAATACCATGTCTGCATGAGAATTTTCAACCGATCCGGTGGCATCCAGGGCTGCGGTGCTGTTGGCATCCTGGTCCTGGCCCTGTGAAGCAGTAGTCACAACATAGAAGCCTTCCAGCGCGTTTGACACGATCCGGTTGGCTCCCGTCTCCGTGCCATCACCAAAGATGACGTCCGAGTCGGCCTGCCCTTCGGTCTGCAGGTCCACCCCGCGACCGCCATTGTTGTCGATAAAGTTCCCAATCGCCGTCACGCTGGTACGAACACTGCCACCAAGTGCGATATTCCAGAAAACGTTATTTTCACTATGCGAGATACTGTTGGCAGCCAGAATCTCAAGACCATCTGCCGTATTTTCCGTAATGATGTTATTACGCATGAAGACGGTCTGACCATTGGAGTTGATATCCACCCCTTTACCGGTGTTGAACGCGATCAGGTTTTCATCAATCGCTGAATTCAAACCTTCACCCAACAGCTCAATTCCACCGGTCGCGTTCGAAAGAATCGAGTTATTGGCAATTTTCACGTTACCCTGAATGCGGTCCAGGTGCGCGGCAATCTGGATCCCGTCACGGCTATTTCCTTCAATCACGTTCCCACGGTCTTCTCCCGTTACCGGGTCGACGCCATCCAGACCGATGAAGAGCATGTTGCGGTTACCGATGCGACCGGAAATCCGAACACCATGGTTGCCGTTATTACTGAGCGTATTCTGAATCCAGGTACCGGATACATCACGCCGGTCCGTTCCGAAATAACTGGTGGTCCGGGTCGTGGACTCGATACCGTTCAGATTGTTTGAGTTGATTTCGTTGTTGATGATATCGACATAAAGTGTCGCATCTGCTTCGGCATGCAGGCTGACACCATCCCGTGAGTTGGACGAAATTGTATTGTCTTTAATCTCGAAGTCGGTTGTTGTCAGGTTTCCGTTTTGAGCCAGGATGTCCACACCATCGCTATTGCCGGTGATGGTGTTATCGTGAATCATCACGGCTCGTTCTTCACCCACAATCGGATCGATTACCGCACGTCCCACGCGGGCATCGTCTTCCCGGTGGAAGTTGACACCGTCGCCGGAGTTGTTCGTAATCACGTTGTTAGAGATTTCGGTGCGGTCGATGATCGTCGATTCTTCGATATGGATCCCGATCCCGTGACCAATATTCCCCAGCCCGCCGGTGTTGTTTGCGTCGGTACCCAGGAAGTTGCCATCAATCGTCAGATCGCGTAACTGGTTAAATGCCTCAAAGCTGACATCGGTACCAATCAAATCAATATAAATCGCATCTCCGGCAAAGGGAGTGCTTGAGTTTGCATCATTGCGGGTGCTGGTAATTGTGTTGCCCGTAATACTGACATCACCAGTTGCTGTGTCCTGCATGCTCACGGCGACACCGGCACCTCGGTTATTGTCCATGCTGTTGCCGTCGACAGTCAGACTGAAATCAACACTCTTGAGAATGGTCGGATCAGCGGCCACCAGGTTAATCCCCTGGGTCTCATTGGAGTTGATCGTGTTGCCGACGATTTCCCCATAGAATGAGGTATACATCTCCAGATCGATTTCAATACCGGCACCAGTGTTTCCTGTAATCAGGTTGCCACGAATACCACGCAGGTATCCGCCCACACTCGTGGTTTTCACGGTCATTTCGGCCCCGGTCAGGTTGGTCGCATCAACAATCACCTGCGGGGTGTTAATCGTAGCCAGACTTCCCACAAACTCGATTTCGAAACCGGTGTCGGCGGTTCCCCGCACCAGTACGTCGCCGGGATTCAAAGTCGGGAGTGCCACCAGGGCAGCAATAATAGCAGCGGCATCAGCGTTATAGGCGATCGGACCTGTAGTCGCGCCATCGAATGTCAGGGTAAAGTCACCCGCTGTCGGCGTTGCATCGACGCTGATTTCCTGGACTTCGTTAATTGTCGTCCCTTCGGCAATGGTCGTCACTTCAGGCACGACGATCAGAATACCACTGTCATCAATCAGGATCGTGTCGCCGGGAGATTCCGCACGAAAGTCGCCAATGAATTCGACGGTAAACCCGCCGGTTAAAGCAGATCCGGTTACCAGAACGTTACCGGCACCAACGGCATCCAGACTTTCCAGGGCAGCCTGTACGTCAGCGGCCGTTGCGTCAAAGTCGAGCACGACAGGACCGTTTGTGCTGTTAACGGTATCTAATGTGAATGTTCCCCCTCCAGGTGGATTAGGAATCGAAATCGTCTGGATCTCATTCAGACCGATCCCCTGGGTGGTGGTCGTAGCGGCGATGGAAACGTTCGGCAGCAGAGCAGCCGGATCACCAGTCATGGGATTGATTGTCGTCAGGTTAAAATTACCAACGGAAGTACTGGGGACCACATCCAGGGGATAGACGTTAGCCACGATCAGCGGAACGTTGGCATTCTCGAAGTCACCCTGGAATTCAATTGTGAATCCATTGACATAGTCTCCGGTCACATCGAAATCATCTCCGCTGGTTGCAATACTCAGTGCTTCCAGAGCGGCATCGATATTCGCTGCGGTCACAGCCGGGTCCGTGTCAATGACGATTCCACCTGTCTCCTCCCCCTGGAATGTCAGGGTGAAAGCAGCACCAGTCGGCGGATTCGTAATGTCGACCCCGTTCCCTGCGAAGTTAAACGGAAATACTCCCTGAGAGTTCTGGAACTCCAGAGTCTGCTGCTCATTCGTAGAGGCATTCCCCTGAATCAGGTTGGACATAATAATGTCAAACCGCATCCGGTCCGCGTTGGTGGCAATTTGACCAATGTCTACGTTTGCCAGAGTGCCTGAATCCAGGAAGATGATATCGTAACCATTACCGCTGACGACAACGCTGACGGGGCTTCCGCCATAAGACTGAGCGTTCGCGATACCATTCAGTGCATTTTGAATGTTAAGTGCACCAGCCGCACTGGGAATGGAATCGGTATAAGGCAGGGTGACGTTCTGTCCCAGAAAAGTCAGCTGAAAAGATCCAAATGTCGGATCATTGAAGCCCAGCATACCCAGGTGCTGATATTCATTGAATTCGACGGTAAAGCCGGTTGCAAAATCACCGGAAACGATGAAGTCCCCCACGGTCCCGGTAATATTTGTGGAAGAGAATAATGCTTCCAGAGCGGCATCGATATTTGCAATCATCGTTGCCGGGTTGGCGTCGATCGCGATTGCGTTTGTAGTCTCGCCCTGGAAAGTCAGAGTGAAGGATCCGCCAGATGGAGTGATAATGTTACCGTCAACATCCTGGAAGGTAATGATCTGGTCGACTGGCTTATTGGGGTTGAGTTCAGCTGGTCCCTGCGCCACATTCACGAAAAGGTTCAAACCTGATGTATCGACTGTAATCTGCGGAACATTCAGATCGTGCATACTCCTTCCGTCCAGGAAGATGATGTCGAACCCGGTGGCAGTCGGATCAACCTGAATCGGATTGTCCTGGAATGGCATATTTCCATTGCCATCATCAAACGTCAGTGCGATCAGGTTCAGTTGCGTCTGCAGGTCGGCTGCATTCAGCGAAGTATAGGGCAATACTACCGAGCTACCCAGGAAGTTCAGTTGGAAGGTACCAAAAGCCGGTGTACCTGTGATTTCCAGATTCTGTACTTCACTCACGTTGCCGGAGGTATCCTGAGTGACAGAAACACTGGCCGGCGTGCTGTTGAAACCGCTGGCATCCACAGTCAGCAGATTCTGGTTCTGACCACCGGTAGCGTTGACAAACTCCACTTCGTAGCCATCCTGGAAGTTACCGTTAACCAGAACGTCATCGAAGTGAATTCCACTGAAGGCGTTAACCATCGCGAGTTTGACCTGGGACGCCGTCGCAGTGGGGAGAATTCCCGCCGTGGTTTCTGTGATACCATCCCCGCCGGTGTAGGAGAGAGTAAAGGTACCGCCGGTGGGAACACCACTAAAAGTAATCAGCTGAACTTCGTTCCGTGCGGATGAGAAGTCAATTTTGTCAGTCGCTCCCGGAATTCCCGCATAGGCTGGCACGCCGGGTGCTCCATCTCCGGTTGGTACCGGATTGGTGGTAGAAGGTGTGAAGTAGATCCCGTGTCCGGTGTTGGCAGAAATACTGTTTCCGGAAATATCACCGCTCAGGTCGCCGTCTGTCTGATCGAAGACAATCCCGTGTCCTGAGTTGGAAGAGATGGTGTTGCCGGTGATCGAAACAAACTGATCGACGTTATTCAGATCCAGACGAATCCCGTCGCCAGCGGTGTTACCGCTGATCTGGTTGGTCTTGATGAACAGTTCGGTCAGGAGTGCTGCACCACCGGCTGCGGTATCATCAACATTGATGTGCACACCCTGAATGTTGTTGTTGTTTGTTAACCGCAGTTCTTCAGCAATCGAATCCACGATGTTGACATTCACGCCATCATTACCGGAGGTACCGGCGATCGTATTGTCGGCCATGGTGGTGTGACGCAGAACAGATCCATCAGCCACATCGATTGAGACACCATCGATGGTAGAACGACGCAGTGAAGTCTCTTCGAGGGTCGAAGCACTCATGGCAACCGTCACACCAGCACCGGCCTGGCTGGTAAGACCTGAATCGATAATGTTGAACTCGTTCAGGATGACGTTGGTCAGATCAAGGTTGAATGCGTTTCCGAGACCACCTGTGATTGTAGAGCTGTCGATGGCGATGGTATCAGCCAGCAGATTGGACAGTTCGATGTCGATTCCGACACCCGCATCCGCGTTGATTGATACGTTGTCGAACAGAACCTGGAACGGTTCAGCGAACGTCAGGTTGTCCAGATCGATGGAGACCGCGGAGCCTGTAGAGGCATCAATGTTCAGCCCCTCGAACAGGATCGTGTCGTAGTTGGAGATACCATCAGCATCAGGGTCCAGTACCGAGTTATTGAGAGTCACGCCCAACCCCGGAGTGATCTGATTGATGATCAACGAGGTCAGAAGGGTCCGGTCTTCCAACTGCTCAATGGCAACTCGACGCTGAATCCGCTGACGCGCCATTGAAGGACCACTTCTCAGTTGAAGTCGACGACGAGGATTTAAGGTCGCCTTACGGCTTTTTTCGAAAGCAACTCGCATCGACTCAACCCAAGATGTCAGTAACATCTGCTGTCTCCCATAAACTCTAATTTACCAAGGCATTGTACTGTGAATGGTGTAAGAATGCTTCTCTATTCACTCGATTTCAGTACGACCTTTATGCCAGTCTGTTTTGTAATGTTTGGTAGCTTCTTCTTTGACTCAGACTTCTGCAAAAACCGCCTGTTTTTCTTCCCAGGCCAACAATTTTCACTATTTTTACGTAATTACAGAAATCCAGACTTTGATGCTAAAAACTAGTCTGAACCGATGTCAAAGAAATTTGCACAAAATAGGTAAAATATAATTGGTGGATTCCACTTATAACAATCATGACAGCGTCCAAAATCGGGGTTTGAGGCAGGATTGCAGACCGCTTATTTGAAACAAACGGCACAACCGGCCTGCTGCCAGGAGCTGGAATCTACACCATACAGACGAGTGTCCTGAATAAAACTAACCAGTATTCACTTTGTCTCGCCACCATTTCTTAATTTTTTCCATTATCACAAACCGATTGATATAAAGGTTTTAGCCCCACGAGATTTTTGACAGCCTGGCAATTTGGGAAGTTTGTAATGACAGGCAAAAGTATACATTTGAAACTTTCTTCGCGAAAAATCGTACTGTTTTTTCAAGATATACCGTTTTTAATGGTCTTCGTGGCAATGCTGAGCCGATCAATTATGACAACGGGTTGTCTACATAGCCCCGGTTGCTGCTGTACTTACGCACAAAAAATACTCTGAGATCACAATTTCGTGTTTTGTCGGAGCGGTTAGTTTTTAATTAGCATCTTTCAGTCAGCCTGAACCAGAACCATCAGGACTGAACTGAAATGGAGAGATTAAGCTATGAGAACGAACGGATTCGTTGGCTTGATAATTGCGGGAATCTGCTGCATATCTTCACCATCCCTGTTTGCGCAGGCAGATTACCCGGTCGAACCATCTAATGAATCTGAAGGGGTCTTCAGAATATCCAATACTTCAGACTACCAGTATGAAGAATATGAGCCGGCCGCCGTCGATGCCGTCTCGTTTGCCCCTTCCTCTCCACGGACCTCCGATCTGTCACCGATCGCCATGCCCGAAGGCGGTGCCATGGTTTCGAGTGACTACTACGGGGGTGGCGAATACTATACCCCCGCTGAAGGTGAATATTACGGTCCCGTAGAACAATACAGCCAGGGCGACTGGATCGAAGATCCTTACCTGGAAGAAGGTTCCTACGAACGTCTGGGGCTCGTCTTCGGTGCTGCTGCTGTCTTCCTGAAGCCAGGCTTCGACACAGATACAGCTTTCACCACGGAAGATCAGACCGGACCTGCCACCATTACAACATCCAATGACTTCGGATACAGCTACCAGACAGCTCCCCGTATCAACCTGGGACTGATCGACAACGAAGGCCTCAGTGCCCAGGTTCGCTGGTTCCAGCTGGAAGATAACTCTGGTGCCAGTGCCATTGCCGGCAACAACTTTACCTTCTTCAACGGTCTGCCGACCAAGACTGCCATCGGTGGTCTGCGAGCCGGTGGTCAGGCTGGTGACTTCGTCGTCGCTGCCAGCCAGATGAAACTGTACACAATCGATGTCGATCTGAGCCAGGAACTGAACTTCGAACGCTGGCAAACCACATTCGGTGGTGGTTACCGTCATGCATCGGTCAGCCAGGCTTACCAGGCCTACGGTACCGCCAGTGGTGCCGCAGTCGCTTCAGATGTAGGACATCGCTTCGACGGTAACGGTATCGTCGTCTTCGGTGAAGCACGTCGTCCCCTCGGATTATGGGATCGTCGTACCAAAGGAACTTCCAGCCTCTCGCTGATCTCCAGTGCCAAATACTCGGCTCTGTGGGGTAAATCGAAATACTCCGCCGTGGACACCAACCCCGGTCCGGTTAATGCCATTGCTCAGACCAGTGAAAACAAATCTCTGAGCATCGCTGAAATCCAGGTTGGTATGCAGGCTGACTTCGTTCTGCAGACCGGTGCTCTGGTCTGGGTGCGTGCCGCCTGGGATGGTATCTGGTGGAACGGTGCCGGTTCAGCTGCTTCTGAATCAGGCGACCTGAGCCTGCTCGGTGGTTCAATCAGCCTCGGGATGGACTGGTAAACCACTCCCACTTTCGTAAGACAACAGTCAAACAGCCCCGCCAGATCAATCTGACGGGGCTGTTTTCGTTAACATTATCTGTTCTGCAAGGCTCTGCTACTTCTTCTCAGCAGGTGCTTCCAGAGTCTTGATAAATTTCAGCAGATCAGCCATCTGTTGCGGAGTGATCTCTTTTTCCAGACCATTCGGCATTAGTGATACACCATTGGACAGCAGGGTATCGATATTGTTCCGCAGAATAATATCTTCCTTGCCTTCCGCACGACGAATCGTGTAGCTGGTGGCTGTTTCCGCGGCGATAATCCCCGTGAACAGTTTCCCCTGCTCGGTCACAACCGTGTAGGTGTTATAGTTCGACTGGGCTTCCCGACTCGGATCCAGAATGGCGATCAACAGGTCGTGATCGGACTTGTTCTTGGTCGTTGCCATGTTTGGTCCAACGTTATGCCCCATGTCCCCTACCTTGTGGCAGCCGGCACAGTTCTTCTTATAGATCGCCAGACCACGCTCGGCATCCCCGTCCATTTCCAGGGCAGGTTCGTAACTCTTCACGATTTTAGCACGGTCGCTGTTTACATCGCTGCCCAGTACCTTCTGAGCCTGCTTGCGAATCGTCTTATTGGGGTGATTCATCAGCAGGTCCTTCTTGTCGCGGGCAATCTCGTTCAGCCTGACCTGCTTGTTCTGAATCGCCTTCAGCAGACTGTCGATCCGCCCCGTAGAACCCAGCAGGGCATCAATGACTTCGATCCGTACAGCCGGGCTGAAACCAGACCAGTTGGCCAGTAGAGCATCACTCACGTCTTCGTGCTCCATCCGTGACAAAGCCTCAACTGCTGCCAGCTGAATTTTGGGAGAAGACCGTGGATTCAGGACTTCGGAAAGCACTTCACCGCCGGCACTGAAATCAAAGAATCCCAGCAGTCGCACGGCAGCGACCCGATCGGCAACAGGCTTCTCTTCGTCTTCTGCGATCGCAACAGCATCTTCGACCATCTTGTCGAAGCGTGCTTTCACAGCCGGGTCGAGCTGCTTGTCTTTGATCAGGGTTGCCAGCGAAGCACCACGACGTCCCAGACCTTCACCCAGAGCTCCCAGCACCAGCTGTTTCTGAGCCAGGGGTACGGAATCATCGGAGACATATTCCAGCACTGCTACTGCATCTGCAGTCTCTTTTTTCGCCCCTGCAATTCGCAGCAACTCTGTTACCAGAGACTGCTTACTGCCAGAGGGATTGTTCTTGGCCGCTTTGAGGAAGTTGACCGCCAGAGGACCAGCAATGTCCGCGGAAGAGGTCAGAACTGCCACCTGCATATCACCATCGTAGACCGGTGAATTGACCAGTTTTGTCAGACCGGTAATCGCGGTCTGTTTGTCGAATTCTCCCAGTGAGAATGCCAGTTGTAACTGCACCCGGTATTCCGGATCGTCCACCAGCGCCAGTACGGCTTCCGCCAGTTGCGGGTTTTCCTGAGCCTGTTTTTCAGACAGACGAATTGCATGCTCACGGATGCCTGGCTCCGGATCTTTCAGGGCCGTCAACAACAGCTCAGCGTCCAGAGCGTTCAGCCCGTCCAGCGTCCACAATGCATGCAGACGTGCCAGTGGCTTGTCAGAGGTCTTGAACAGTTTCACCAGGTGCGGAACGGCTGCTTTATCCTGACGCTCCCAGATCAGCCGCTGCGCGGTTTCCCGGTTCCAGCTGTTGGGAGATTCCATCTGCAGCACCAGCTGATCGACGGGCAGCTTACCCAGTTTCTGAACGGGGAAGACCTTACCATTGGGTCCCAGCAGACGATAAATGCGGCCGCGATCGTGTCCGCTTTCCAGGTCGAGATGCCGTTTGATATCTTCAGGAATCGAGAACGGATGCTCGATGGTTTCGCGGTACATGTCCAGTACCCACAGCGTTCCATCCGGAGCGTTGACAAAGTTCACAGGACGGAACCAGTTATCCGGAGAGGTCACAAATTCAGTATTTTCATCCGCACGGGAAGCGACATAAGTGGCGCCTTGAGAGCCCATCGTCTTGCGGTGAATCAGGTTGCCGCCCACATCACCGATAAAAGCATTCCCCTGATATTTTTCCGGATACGCGCCACCCCGGTAAATAGTTACCCCTGTCGCCGAGGTGAAGAAACCGGTTGCCACCAGTTCGGTCGGAGACAGACGTTTGCGGAAATTCGGATCGGCGGCCCGACGGGCGGTCCGCACAACACGATAAGGTTCCGGAGGGCTCTGGCGATAAACGGGAGCAGCCGCCCCTTTGCGGGCAGCGGTACGCAGCACGCCCGGGACAGCCAGATAGGCATTCCGCTTCAGGTAATGACTCGGATAGACGACGTGCTGAATGTGGTTGCTGTTACTGCAGACAAACCGGTTGCCCCAGTCGTCCATGGAGTGGCCGAACTGAGATCCACCAGACACCGGCTCCAGTTCCTGAGTTTTCGGATTGAGTTTCAGGTCACGACGACCGGCGGGAATGACTTCTTTCCCATCTTTCAGGATCGAACCGCCATTGGTTCCCCCGGCGAAATAGATGTGGTTGTCCAGGCTCCATTTCATGTTGTTGGCCAGTCCCTGAACGTTGTTGGTCCGCAGGCCGGTGAAGATGGTCTTGCGGATATCCGCTTTGTTGTCTCCGTCGGTATCTTTGAAATAGTAGATATTCGGCGGCGCGATCACATACACGCCTCCGTCATAACAGCAGACGGAAGTCGGCCAGGTGATCTTGTCGGCGAAGACAAAGCTTTTGTCCATTTTGCCGTCACCAGTGGTATCTTTCAGCAGTCGAATTACACCCGCTTCCTTTCTGACGGGGCGATCGAAATAATCGGGAACCTGATCCGGCAGATAAGGATAGCCCCGCATTTCTGCAACGAACATCTGTCCGTTTTCATCAAAGCAGGCATCGACCGGGTCCATGACATCCGGTTCCGCAGCCACGAGGTCCAGTTTGAAATCGTGCTCCAGCTTGAACCCGTTCAAACTGTCTTTAGGAGTGGTGGCGGGAATCCGCTTCAGGCGTTTGGAGAGATCTCCTTCGTCGGCCAGGGGCTTCTGTGCCGTCGCCGCGGAATAAAAGCCGCCCGCCGCCAGTACCAGACCGGAACAACAGACCGCTGCCAGATAGAACATGTTTCTCTTGGAAACCATAAATTCGACTTTCTCTGTCAGAAATGCGTTAAGTGGGACTCAGGCATTCCGAGGCGTAAACAGACCGGGAAACAGGCAGGGGTTCCCCGAGCTTCAACAGGTTCAACACCAGTCAGACTGCCAGGCGCGATAAATTATAAAGAACATTAACGAATGTATTCTACCTTACCCGGATTGACTGGGAAATCAAGTCCAGTTCGCGCGAAAAGTAGAAGGCGAGCGCTTGCAGCTTCGATTATTACGCCTGACTTAAACCTGCCGACAGAGAGAAATGGCAGGGAATCGGGAAATTATTCCCATTCAATTGTGCTGGGTGGCTTGGAGCTGATGTCATACACGACCCGGTTGATCCCCCGTACGTTGTTGGTGATCCGGGTCGACATCCGTTCCAGCACTTCGTGAGGCAGCGGAGACCAGTTCGCTGTCATGAAATCGTCCGTCTCGACGGCACGAATCGCAGCGACATCTTCGTAGGTCCGGCCATCTCCCATCACGCCCACAGAACGAATCGGCAGAAGCACTGCGAAAGCCTGCTTGGTCTTGCGATAGAGATTCGCCTTGTGCAGTTCTTCGATCACAATCACATCAGCTTCACGCAGAACCTTGAGACGTTCTTCGGTCACTTCACCCAGGCAGCGAACCGCCAGTCCGGGACCGGGGAAGGGATGGCGGTAGATCAGTTCGTCAGGCAGGCCCAGTTCGTGCCCCATCTGACGGACTTCGTCCTTGAACAGTTCCCGCAGCGGCTCGATCAGCTCAAAGCCCAGTTTTTCAGGCAGTCCGCCGACGTTATGGTGCAATTTGATAGTTGCTGCCTGGCCGTCCTTATTGGCCCCTGACTCAATCACGTCGGGATACAATGTTCCCTGAGCCAGGAAGTGGGCGTTTTTGATCGACTTGGCTTCCTCCTGGAAGACTTCGATAAACAGGCGGCCGATGATCTTACGTTTTTCCTGGGGATCGACCACACCTTTGAGTTCCGAGAGGAACAGATCTTTCGCATCCACCACGTGCAGGTCGGTTTTGAAGTGCTCACCAAAGCGATGTTCGACTTCATCTGCTTCCCCTTTTCGGAGCAGACCGTTATCGACGAAAATACAGGAAAGCTGCGATCCGATGGCCCGGTACAACAATGCGGCAACGACGGAGGAATCAACGCCCCCCGACAGACCGCAGATCACCTGTTTGTCTCCGACGCGGGCCCGGATGTTTTCGATTTCCTGCTCGATCAGGTTCGAGATCTTCCAGGTCCCCTGACAGCCACACACTTTCTGTACGAAATTCGAAAGCAGCATCCCCCCGAATTCGGTATGTGTCACTTCCGGGTGGAACTGCAAACCGTATAAAGGTTTGTCGTGATGCTTGACCGCAGCAAACTGACAGGTTTCGGTCGAGGCCAGCGAATCGAAGTGCTCACTCAGATTCTGTACCTGGTCGCCGTGGCTCATCCAGGCGATGAATTCGGTGGGTACGCCGGAAAAGAGATTCTTATGATCGCTGACCGTACAAGGCGTCCGACCAAATTCGCGGGACTCTCCGCCCCGTACTTCACACCCCTGCGAGGCACAGACCAGCTGCATACCGTAGCAAATTCCCAGAATCGGAATACCCAGGTCAAAGATCGCCGGATCGGGCTGCGGAGCCCCTTCGCCATACACGCTGGCAGGACCGCCCGAAAGAATAATCCCCTTTGGATTCAGTTCTTTAATCCGTTCTGCAGACAGATCAGCTCGTGTCAGCAGACTGAAAACATTCTGTTCACGTACACGCCGCGTAATCAGCTGAGCGGTCTGGGATCCGAAATCCAGAACCAGAATCAACTCTTCCTGACGGGTATTCAGTAAACTCTGAGAGGGAGCATCCAGCTCGGAGACATGGGATTCAGTCATTACGTTCTCTGATAGGGCAATCGGTGATAGAAAGGGCATCAGCGGCCGGGGCGCTCAAGGCCTCTGCTGCGTTCCACTGTTCTCAGATTCAGTCCCCACGTCTCGAAAGAGAGGAGGGCTGAAAAGCAAGCCGCCATCTTAGCGATTCACCCCGCGAAATCCAATTCTGCACAGGCCTTTCCAGTCAGGAAAGCAGGAATCTTTGCAGACCAGTCAAAATAAGAAAGATACAAAAGATGTAGGTTTACCAGCCCCGGTTTTCAGCGATTTCCCGACCCCCAGATCGAGTACATAATTCCCGCAAAGATCATGCTCAAGGGAACTTACAGCAAAACTAACAGATCGGAACCCTTTGAATCATTTCTATCGATCTGTCCGATAATTCCAGTAATCCGACTCCTGAGGGAAAATCCCGTTTGACGGAATGAGCCAGTGCACAGGGGTCCTGATCGATTTCTTCCAAGCCTCAGGGAATCGGAACCGTTTCCACTCCTTCAAACAAATATTGCCAGGAATAGATAATCATGCTTCTCCAATGGAATCGTTTTTTCACCAGACACTGTCTGGCTCTGGTCGCAGGGACCTCAATGCTCATGGCAGGAGCCGAATTACAGGCACAGGTCATCCCCGGCACAGGGACTCGTATCGATGGTTCCTGGGACGACTTCGAAGATGAATCCTGGGAATACGTGCCCAATCTGCCGAAAAGCAGTACCAACGTCGACAAACAGACCCGCTACCCGCTGGGCCAGTCGACCAACGGCGTCTGGACGGAAAGTGCCAAGCGCGGCCAGATGGATGTCATTCAACGCGTCCCAACTCCCGCTGGCGGTCTGCCCGGTAGCAAAGGGGCACTGCTGCTGAAAACTCTGCATACCGGCGTTCCCGGTCATGGCAGCCGGAGCAGCAACCAGGATGACCTGATCATGAACGGAACTATGGTTTCTGTCGGTTTATCCCCCAGTGTGATCACTCGCGTTTATCTGCCCCCCTTCGAAGAATGGGAAGACAAAACCGGTACTTCATTTGGCTTCCGTGCTGCTGTAAAAGCCCCCATGAAGTCCAGCACTCCCAGCCGTCGTCGCTTCTTCCGCACAATCGGTTCTTCAACCAAAATTGAAACCATTTACCTCGGGATGTTCATTCAGTTCAACAGCAAGACCGACTCAGCCAGCGGTGAAGATTCCGCTGTATTCGTAGTTCGTGCTGATACCAGCGGCCAGGACTTCATTGGTCCCGAAATCAAACAGACCGGCTGGTGGACACTGGGTATGTCCTTCACTCCAGACGGACGGGTTCACTACTACGCCAGCCCGGGCGTCGATCCACTGACACCGGCTGACCGCTTTGCTTCACATGCTCCCTACGGCACTCGGATCCAGTCCTTCCACACGGCGTTCTTCAACGTCTGTAACCAGGACAACGGTCGTACCTGGTCGACCGAGTGGATCATCGACGACCCCGCCATGTACTATCTGGCTCGCTGAGAACTTAGTCCGGTAAGACGAAATAATAACTGATTTCAACGACGGCATACTCTCGTGAGGGTATGCCGTCGTCTGTTTTATACGTATCATGGGTGCTGGCGCTGACTTCTGTCAGTCGCGGTTTCGACCGTTGACCATCTATTGCAGGACCCTCTGAGATGTTTGAAAACAAGATCAAAACACTGCTTTCCCAGGGTGAAGTCGCACTGGGAGTCGGCATGCCCGATGCTTCGGAAATTCTCGCAAAGCTCTCCGTCGACACAGGAGTCGATTTCCTCTGGATCGATCTGGAGCACCGTCCCTACAGCGTCAACGAAGTCAAACACCTCCCGATCATCGCCCGCCGCGCCGGCTGTATGCCGATGATCCGTGTCCCCGGTCTCGATCCGATCTACTTCAAGAAAGCGCTCGATATCGGCGCAAACACGATCATGGTCCCGCAGATCAATAATGCGGAAGAAGCCCGCCTGGCTGTCCAATACGCCAAGTATCCACCCGAAGGAACCCGGGGCGTCTCTCCCGACTGGACCATGTTCATGGACTTCTCCTTCGATGACTACCTGCCACATGCGAATGAAGAAACCGCCATCGTTGCGCAGATCGAATCTCCCGAGGGGATCGAAAACATTGAAGAAATCGCGGCCGTCGACGGCATTGATGTGATTTTCGCCGGCCCGATGGACCTCTCTGCTTCACTGGGTGTCATCGGTCAGATTCAACATCCCGACCTGCTCAAACTGCTTGCCGAGATCCCCGCGCGGGCAGCCAAGGCAAATAAACCCGCCGGCATCACCTTCGCCGACCTCGACCGCTGCCGCGAAGCGATCGACCAGGGTTATCGATTCGTCAATATCGGCTCAATCGCCAGCCTGGGTGGAATCGGCATCCGCGCCGTCCTGCCCGAACTTCGCGAGCGGGTTCGAAAATAATCTTCGGACTCCTCTGGAACACATAAACAGCATTTGATACAATCTGGTCCTTGCCCCGTTTCCGACTATGGCACTCCTGCCTTCACCACACCGGGAGAGACATCAAGATGCTGACACTGCTGGGAAAAGACCAGGCACGCGGTTCCTTTTGCGATCGTTTATCCAGGCGCAACTTTCTGCAGATCGGCAGTCTCGGGCTGTCCGGCCTGACACTTCCTCGCCTGCTGCAGGCCGAATCCCAGTCTGAGAAACCGAAACGTCAGAAGTCGGTCATCATGATTTACCTGGTCGGCGGACCGCCCCACCAGGATATGATCGACCTCAAACCAGAGGCCCCCAAAGAAATCGCCGGCCCCTGGCGTCCCATCGCCACCAATGTTCCCGGCATTGAAATCTGTGAAGCGTTTCCCCGCATGGCCCGGATGATGGATAAAATGGTCCTCGTCCGTTCCATCGTCGGCTCCCAGAGCGGACATGACGCCATCCAGTGCTTCAACGGACACAACCCCCGCAAGCTGACTCCCCAGGGAGGCTGGCCTCAGTTCGGTTCGACTGTCGCCAAGATCCAGGGACCTTATGTTGAATCTGCGCCCCCCTTCATCAGTCTCTGCTATCCCTGCACCCACGGACCTTACAACGAACCCGGTCCCGGCTTCCTGGGACTTTCGGAGTCTCCTTTCCGTCCCATGGGCCCGACGCGACACGACATGGTGCTCAACGGCATCTCTCTGGAACGTCTCGCTGATCGCAAACAACTGCTGCAGAGCATCGATAACTTCAAACGCGAAGCTGATGCCTCAGGCATGATGACCGGCCTCGACACCTTTACCGAACAGGCAATGGGCGTTCTCACCTCTTCCCAGTTGGCGGAAGCGCTGGACCTGTCACAGGAAGATCCGGAAACCGTCAAACGATACGGCACGGGAGATCCCACCGTCTTTATCGACAGCAACGGTGCACCGCGTGTGCCACAAAGTATGCTGGTAGCCCGCCGCCTGATCGAAGCTGGCGCCCGCGTTGTGACACTCAATTACAGTAAATGGGACTGGCACGGCGGCAAGAATAACTCCATCTTCAAACGCGAAGCAGAAGACTTCCCCATCTTCGATCAATGCGTGAGTGCCCTGCTCGAAGACCTGCACCAGCGCGGGTTGTCTGATGACTGCACCGTTGCCATCTGGGGCGAATTCGGACGGACTCCCAAAATCAGTACGCAGGTCGGCCGTGATCACTGGCCACGCGTCAATTCCGCCATCCTGTTCGGCGGCGGGATGCAAACCGGTCAGGTGATTGGCGCCACCGATCGCCTGGGAGGCGAAGCCGTCGACCGCCCGGTCACGTTCCCCGAGCTGTTTGCCACTCTGTATCACAATCTGGGTATCGACACAGAGCATACCACGCTCCTCGATTTCAGCGGCCGACCGCAGTACCTGGTCGAAGATCACGCCCGACCACTGCCTGAACTCATCTGAGGACTGGCCCGGGAAACCGGCTCTCTTTGCTCACGAGCCCGATTAAAACTTGAATCGCCGCATCAAAACGCGTTAATATAAGACGTAGCGGCGACTTCTGTCGCTCCCTCCTGAATTCGGTGCTGCGTATGAATTTCGTGGCGCCCGCTGGCCTCAGCTGAATCAACACCAGAACTCCGACCAGGAACTCCGCGAGCATGAAGCAACTTTTTCGAATTACCTTTGCCTGCCTGCTGCTGGTCTGCCTCGCCTGTTTCTCGACTTCCGCAGAAGAACCAACCACCAACGCCACGAAGAAACCACAGTTCTCTCCCGAACAGCTGGAGTTCTTCGAAAAATCAATTCGCCCCCTGCTCGCCGAACATTGTTATGAATGCCACAGTGGGCAGGCCAAACGCCTTGAAGGGGGACTGCGCCTCGATTCGCGTGCTCTGGTGATGAAGGGAGGCGACTCAGGTTCTTCGATTCAACTCAAAACGCCCCACGACAGCCTGCTGCTGGAAGCGGTGCGTTATGAATCCTTTGAAATGCCCCCCAACACTCGATTGAAACAGGCACAGATCGACGCGCTGACCCGCTGGGTTGAAATGGGCCTCCCCTGGCCCGAAGAGAAAGCCCCTGAAGATAACACACAGACTGAAGCCTTCGATCTTCAGCAGCGCCGCCAGACACACTGGGCCTGGAAAGACCTGAAGCCAGTCCCTCTTCCTGCCGTTCGAAATCAGGGCTGGTCCGCTCATCCCGTCGATCATTTCATCCTAGCCGGCCTGGAAGCAAAGGAACTCGCCCCCGCCGCGGCTGCCGATAAACGGACTCTGCTCCGGAGACTCTACTTCGACCTGATCGGCCTGCCCCCGACTCCCGCGCAGATTGATGAATACCTGAATGACAAATCTCCCAATGCAACCGCGAAAGTAGTCGATCAGCTGCTCGCGTCCCCGCACTTTGGGGAACGCTGGGCCCGTCACTGGCTCGACCTGATGCGTTATGCTGAATCCCGGGGCCACGAGTTCGATAACGACGCCCCCAACGCCTGGCAGTACCGCGACTATGTGATCCGGGCTCTGAATTCCGATCTGCCCTACGATCAATTTGTCACGGAACATATCGCCGGCGACCTGTTACCCGAACCACGTCTGAACCCGGAGAGTGGTTTCAACGAATCGGTCCTTGCGACCGCCTTCTGGTTCCTGGGCGAATGGGTGCACTCTCCGGTCGATATCCGCAAAGACGAAACCGATCGCTTCGACAATGCCATTGATGTCATGACCAAATCTTTCCTGGGCATGACCGTGGCCTGTGCCCGCTGTCACGATCATAAATTCGATGCAATCTCCACCCGTGACTATTACGCTCTCTACGGCTATCTGCAGAGCAGCAATTATCACCAGGTCCGCTTTGAGTCGATGGAGCACAATCGTTCCATCGCCGCGAAGGCAGAACAGTTACATCAACGTCAACAGGCGCTGCTCAAAGTGAAACTCAAAGCCGCATTTCAGGACGAAGTCCAGAACTTCTCCCGTTATTACGAGAGTGCATCCGAACTGGTCCGGCAGACAAAGTCTCCCGAAAGCGAACAACTGCTGCAGTCAAAAGCTGAAAAACAGGAGCTCAACCCGGCGATCCTCAAACGCTGGGTCGCTTTCCTGCAGAACAACAAAACCGCGGAAGAGGAACTGAAGGCCGCCATCATGCTGGAGGCGGGCGTCCCCGCTTCATTGGCTCCCGCCAGTCCCTTTGGACCGGGCAAACCGGAATCACCCGAGCGGACTATCGTCAATTATGACACCTGTTCGCCGGAAGACTTCATCGTTGACGGCTTCACCTTTGGACTGGCACCGCGTCCCCGGGGAACGCTGCTGCTCGATCCCGACAGCAAAGCACTGTCGCTCAAAGTTCAGACTGAAGGTGCCGCGATCCGCGATCCCCTCTGGAACAATCTGGAAGACGTAAAAACGCCACAGATGATCCAGAAAAACAGACTGCGTTCTTATCCCCGTGCCGGCCGGACACTCCGGACTCCCACGTTCGAAGTCAAAGGTTCCGTCGCGTACCGCGTCAAGGGTTCCTGTTGGGTCTATGCCTGTGTTGATTCACACCGCCTGCTCTTTGGTCCCCTGCACGGGTCCACTCTGAAAAAAGTTGACGCTGACAAGGCCGGTAAGCCTTTGTGGGTCTTCCATGATCTCTCCCGCTATAACGGACATCGCGTGCACCTCGAGTTCACGCCCATCGGCAAAGAGCCACTCGAAGTCTATCAGGTCAAATATGCAGCCAAGTTCCCTGAGCCCGATCTGACCTCGATCAGTCTCCAGACGCCCCAGGTGCAACAGGCCTTCACAGACGCGTTTCAGGAATTCTGTGACACGACGGACAAACCTTCTTCTCAGACGACTGCATTGATCAACTGGATTCTCGCCCATCCCGATCTGTTCTCCGATCCGGAAGATTCCGACAGGAAAGCCCTGCAGCAGTCGATCCGCGATTATCAGTCCGAGCGCGATCAACTGCAGAAACGGATTCAAAACAAATCCCGCACCGCGATGGCCATCATGGATGGCAGTGCTGAGAACGACCACGTCCTGATTCGGGGCAGCCACCAGAATCAGGGCCCTGTTGTGGAACGTCGCTTCCTGGAAGCCCTCGAAGGAACCAGTCCCCAGGTTACCGGCAGCGGACGTCTGGAACTGGCCCGGGAAATCAACGATCCCGCCAATCCGCTGACACACCGCGTGATTGTCAACCGCATCTGGGCACATCTGTTTGGACGGGGAATCGTCCCCAGTGTCGATAACTTCGGCGTTTTGGGCGAGCGTCCTTCGCATCCGGAACTGCTCGACTTCCTGGCACTGAAATTCCTGGAGCAGGACCGTTCGATCAAACAGATGATCAAGTACCTGGTCCTCTCGAAAACTTACCAGCAGGCCAGTCAGACATCCCTGGATGTCGCCGAGATCGATCCGGACAATGTTCTGCTTTACAAAATGCCGCTGAAGCGACTCGAAGGTGAAGCGATCCGCGACGCCCTGCTCAGTATCTCGGGAAGACTGCAACCTGAACTGTTCGGCCCCTCGGTTCCCATCCATCTCACGAAGTTCATGGATGGACGCGGCAAGCCACCGGTTAACGGCCCCCTGGATGGAGACGGCAGACGTTCCATCTATATCCAGGTCCGTCGTAATTTTCTCTCGCCGATGATGCTCGCTTATGATACTCCCAGCCCCTTCAGCACGATGGGCCGCCGCAACGTCTCCAACGTTCCCGCTCAGGCTCTGATCATGATGAACGATCCGTTCGTGATTCAGCAGGCTCGCCTCTGGGGAGAACATATCACCAAGAATCCCAAATTGACATCAGATCAGGAACGTATCCGCTGGATGTATGAATCGGCCCTGGGGCGCCCACCGGCGCAGGCCGAGTTACAGGCCGCGGAGCAGTTCCTGCAGGCTCAGAGAACGACAAACCCGGCAGCACAACCCGCAGAAACCTGGGGGGAGCTGGGACATGTCATCTTTAATCTCAAAGAATTTATCTACGTCTTCTAATATCAGGAAAGTCGGCAGCATGCATTGTGGCCAATTTCGATACCAGTTCACTCGCCGTCAAATGCTCCAGCAGTGCGCGAACGGCTTCGGCGCCGCCGCCCTGACGGCCCTGCTGCAGGACCGCGCGTTCTCCGGAGTGACAGCGGAGAGAACCCACTTTCCAGCCAAAGCGAAAAACGTCATCTTCCTCTATATGGACGGCGGACCTTCGCAGGTCGACACCTTCGACCCCAAACCAATGCTTTCCAAATACAATGGGAAAAGCCCGGGCGATTTTTTCAAAGTCGAAGACACCCAGTTCGACAACGTCGGTAAAGTGCTGGAGAGTCCCTGGAAATTCAAACCCTACGGCGAAAGCGGGATTCCCGTCAGCGATCTCTTCCCGCAGGTCGGTTCCTGTATCGATGACATCGCCGTCATTCGCTCAGTCGTCTCTAACTTTCCCGAGCATACCTTCGCCAATTACTTCCTGCACACGGGCAGTGGTCTGCAGGGGCGTCCCAGTATGGGTGCCTGGGTCAACTACGGTCTGGGCAGTGAATGCCAGAACCTGCCCGGCTTTGTGGTCATCAACGGCGGACTGATTCCTCCCGGCGGTCTCGACTGCTTCAACAGCGGTTTTCTCCCCGCCAGCTTCCAGGGCTCAGTCTTCAAGCCGGGAGGCAGCGGTATTGCCAACGTGGAACGCCAGGAAAAGACCAGCCGCACCCAGGTGGAAAAACTCAAACTGATGCAGCAGCTGGACCGGTTCAAACAACAGGTGACCGGCAGGCACGACGAAATTGACTCCGCGATCTCCAATTATGAACTCGCCTACAAAATGCAGATGGCGATTCCCGATCTGATGTCGTTCGAAAGTGAAAGCAAGCCGACACTTGAACTCTACGGATTCAACGAGGAATACGAGCCCACGCGCACTTTCGCAGCCGAGTGTCTGCTCGCACGCCGGCTGGTCGAGCGAGGCGTGCGGTTCGTCGAACTGACCTGCCCCAACGTCAAGGGCGACCGCTGGGATCAGCACAGCAATCTGAAACTCCATCACGCCAACAATGCCCGGGCGGTCGACCAGCCCATCGCGGGGCTGCTCAAAGATCTCAAACAGCGCGGGCTGCTCGATTCCACGCTGGTCATCTGGGGAGGTGAGTTCGGTCGCACCCCCTTTGCCCAGGGAACCAACGGTCGCGATCACAATCCATTCGGTTTTACCATGTGGATGGCCGGCGGAGGCGTCAAAGGGGGCACCACATACGGAACGACCGATGAATGGGGTTATAAAGTTGTCGAAAATCGCGTTGAGATCCATGACATTCATGCCACGATGCTGCACCTGCTCGGACTGGATCATACCAGATCCACGTTCCGCTTCGGTGGACGGGACATGCGTCTGACTGACGTCCATGGACACGTCGTGCACGATGTCATTGCCTGAGAGTGTTGCAACAATCTAATCTGTATCCGTTTCGAAAGGCACTCCGATGAAACAGTTCCTGCGCCCGTTCTGTTCAATCCTGGTTCTACTCTGTGTGGCTCTCTCAGTGGCATCTGCCGAGGACTGGCCCGCCTTTCGTGGTCCCCAGGGAAATGGTATTTCACAGGAAACGGGTGTCCCCCTCAAATGGAGTCAGACCGAGAGCATCCTCTGGAAAGTGCCCCTGCCTGCAGCGGGTAACAGCAGCCCCATCGTCTCCAACGGACGCGTATTCATTACCTGTGCCGAGAATGAGGGTCGCCAGCGGAGCCTTTACTGTTTTGACCGCAAGAACGGCAAGCAGCTCTGGATGCGGACCGTCAACTTTGACAAGGTGAAGCCCACCCACAAAACCAATAATTACTGCGGTTCGACTCCCGTCGCGAATGGCAAACGTGTCGTGGTCTGGCACAGCTCAGCCGGTCTGTACTGTTACGACTTTGACGGCAACGAGGTCTGGCACCGCGATCTGGGTGAGTTCGATCACATGTGGGGCTACGGTGTCTCTCCGGTCCTGCATGAAGGAAAAATCATTCTGCACTGTGGTCCCGGGAAGCGGGTCTTCATGACCGCCGTCGATCTGGAGAGTGGCAAAACGATCTGGGAAACCGATGAACCGGTCGAAAATAACGGCGAGCGAAATAACGATCGCAAATACATGGGTTCCTGGAGCACTCCTGTGATTGCCCGCATTAACGATCGCAGCCTGGTCATCTGCAGCATGTCACTCCGCGTGAACGCCTATGATCCTGAAACGGGTGACATCGTCTGGAGCTGTTACGGACTCCGGGGACAGAAAGGGGACTTATGCTATACCTCTCCCGTGCTGGCAGATCAGATCTGCGTCGCCATGGGTGGCTTCAACGGCCCCGCGATCGGCTTCCGCATGCAGGGGACGGGTGACATTACTGAGTCCGCTCGACTCTGGCGTAAGGAACCGAATCCGCAACGCATCTCCACAGGCGTGTTTACTGCAGGCCACATCTTCATGGCCAACGCCGGACCGAATATTGTGCAATGCATCAATCCGCAAACCGGCGAGATCGTCTGGCAGGAACGTTCCGGTGGTGCCGCCTGCTGGGGATCTCTGATCCTGGCTGACGGTCACCTGTTCATCACCGACCAACAGGGAACAACGCATGTCTTCAAGCCGAACACGGAACGCTTTGAAACGGTCGCTCAGAACAAACTGGGCGAACGCAGTAATTCCACACCCGCGTTCTCAGACGGGCAGATCTTCATCCGTACGTTCCAGCATCTGTATTGTATCGGCAACTGAAGCAGCAGCGAGCGGCTGATTACCAGAGCTCGATTTCCAGTTCGAGATCGACGCCGAACTTTTCAGACACGGTATTCTGTGCGAGGTTGATCAGATCGAGCACATTCTCCGTCGTCGCACTCTCATCATTGATGATAAAGTTCGCGTGACGGTCGCTGATTTCGGCTCCCCCGATGCGGGTCCCTTTGAGGCCCGCCTGTTCAATCAGAGCCCCGGCGTGCATCCCACGCGGATTTTTGAAGATACAGCCGGCAGACTGGTGTGTGAGAGGCTGGTTCGCCTTCTTCATGATCCAGTTCTTTTTCATGCGTTCAGTCAGCTCATCTGTGTCAGCCTGCTGCAACTCGAAGGTCGCCTCCAGAATCGCCAGTTCATTGATGCTGCTTTCCCGGTAGCTGAAGCTGAGTTCATCCGCTGTCCGCACGAACTTTTCACCCCGGGCGGTCAGCACTGAAACGGATTTGGCGAACTGGCCGATGTCACCGTTGTGACCGC
Source organism: Gimesia benthica (assembly GCF_009720525.1). Lineage (NCBI taxonomy): Bacteria > Pseudomonadati > Planctomycetota > Planctomycetia > Planctomycetales > Planctomycetaceae > Gimesia > Gimesia benthica. The sequence continues at coordinate 5,789,511 of NZ_CP043930.1, read as the reverse complement.
CGGCATTGCCGTGCAGTGCACCACCAACCGTACCGGGAATCCCCACCAGCCCTTCCAGACCGGCCAGTCCCTCTTTGACGGTCTGTGAGACCAGGTTCGAGAGCAGTGCCCCCGCGCCCGCGGTGACGGTTGTCCCCTCGATGCTGATCTGGGCGAATTCCTGATCATGAATACGGATCACGGCACCTTGTACGCCGGAATCCTTGATCAGAATATTGGATCCGCCCCCAAAGACGCGTACAGGAATTTCATTTTCTGCACAGCATTTGACGACCGCCTGCAGTTCATCTGCGTTCCGTGGCTCCAGAAAGAACTGGGCCGGACCGCCGATTTTGAACCACGAGTATTTCGCCAGGGGTTCGGAATGTTTAAGAATGTCTTTGAAGTCTTCGATTGAACTCATGATGGATCCGATTTATTTCGCCAGCACCCATAGTTATGATGATATCACCAGATTGAGCCTCAGTCTCTAAAGTTGAGACGATCTGGTCAAGGGAACTGCCGAATCTGACCGCAGCATTATGCAGAAGAATTCGCTGAACAAGCTCTTTTGACGTATCAACGGGCTCCGTTCCCAGCTTTTCCCGGGCTGCATACACCGGAGCAATCAGTACTTCGTCCGCCAGTCGAAAACTGCGGGAGTAAGAATCCATCATGGCCTGCGTCCGCGAGACCTGATGCGGTTCATAAACACACCAGACCTTGCGATCCGGGTATTCCTGTCTCAACAGGTTGAGGGTGGCCTGAATCGCCGTTGGATGGTGTGCATAATCGTCGATCAGAGTGATGCCCTTATAAGAGCCTCGCTGCTCGTAGCGACGACGAATTCCCGGAAACTGGTAGATTCCTTCGCGAATATCTTCAGCAGGGACGCCCGCCGAGTGACAGAGAATTGCGGCGACCATCGCGTTACTCACATTGTGACGGCCCCGTTTCTGCAGGGAAATCTCGGAAAAGTACTCACCCTTGTAGAACAGTCGGAAGCGCTGACCGTAGGTGGTCTGCTTGATGTCTGTGGCCCACCAGTCTGCTTCCTCTTCCAGTGAAAACGTTGCGATTTTTGCCAGACAGGCTGTGCGAATTTCCACGGCTCCGCGACAGGCTGCCGGCATGATCAATGTTCCGTCAGCCGGAATCCGGGCTACGAATTCGGCGTACGCGGAGGTCATATCATCCTGATTCTTAAAGTAATCGAAATGATCGGGCTCAATGTTGGTAATGGCAGCATAATAGGGGTAGAGATTCAGAAAACTCCGCTGGTATTCACAGCTTTCCGCTACAAATAAAGGACCTTCTCCTGCCCAGCCATTCAGGTTCTGGTTACAGAGTTCGGCTCCAATTACGGCCGAAGGAGAAACGCCGGCATTCTCCAGTACAAACGCAGTCAGTGCGGTAGTGGTGCTTTTTCCGTGGGTTCCTGCGATACAGACCCCCTGCTTCTGCCGCATCAGGTTGCCCAGCATCTGAGTGTAGGAGAGCTGAGGAATTCCCATGCGCTGCGCGAAACGCCGTTCAGGGTTTGCCAGTCCAATCGCAGGGCTGTAGATCAGCACGTTGGTCCCTTCCGGAACGAAACGTTTGTCATGCCCCTGATGAACCCGGTAGCCGCCTGCCTGTAAGGCCTGATCCGTCGGCAGCGCAGGACTCAGGTCAGAGCCGGTCACGCGGCAACCGGCGCTGGCCAGGTATTCCGCGAGTGCTTTCATCCCGGATCCACAAATGCCGACCAGGTGCGCAGAGGCAGGTAATCCGGCAGAGTCGAGCCGAAAATCCTGATTCAAGATTCCCTGTTGTTGCGTATTCGTTTTTGACAGGATCATAGTCGCCTTAATGTCTATCTGAGGCCCCGACAGGTTATTCCCGCTGGCATCAGTACCGGCGGGTTTTGATCTCGGTAGAATCACTCCGAAATCCCACGACTCTCTCTATCGGGAATCACTGCGTGCGGAATCCATTGGTTATGACATTTGTTTCGACTGGATAAACATTATCGAATAACAGGATCCTGTTGCATCAAGCCGGTCATCTGGAGAAAATTGAGAGGATAGACAGCTATGGCTGGGTTTTACTGAAATCCGTTCCATTTCCCTGATTTCTGCACAATTTTTCCAGGATCTTATAATTCTTTACCGGCTGCGATACAATGCATTATGCCTCGAAATGGATTCTGTCTGAAGAGCAATTTCCAGGTCCGCAGTCTCGACGGTCTGCTGTTCAACAGAATATCCCTGAAAGGAGTTACCAATGCAGAGCCCCGCTTTTGATCCGCAACAGGCCCATCGCCACTTTGCAGCAAGCTGTTTCAATAAAACCTGGGATTATCTGGACAAGGCAGATCGCACCGCTGCTGAAAATCTGACCATGATTTCTGCCTGCCACGCTTCGCACTGGCACTGGGCGCAATACGAGGAACATACGCCGGAGAACATTTCGATCGCTTACTGGCAGCTGGCCCGGGTCTATGCGGTCACCAATCAACCCAGCAATGCGTTCAGCTACGCCATGCTCTGCCTGAAAGTCACGCAGGACAAACATCTTAAGCCGTTTTGCCTGGCCTACGCCTATGAAGCCCTCGCCCGGGCCGCTTCCGTCGCTAATAAGCCCGAAGAAGTGGAAACATACAAACAGCAGGCAAAAAATATTGCGGAATCGGACCTCGAAGGAGATGAAAAACAGCAATTGCTGGATGATCTGAATACAATATAAGAGATAAGCCCTCTCTCTCGTGAGGATTTCAGCAGACACGTCCTATTGTTTTTCCATTCTTAGACAGCACTTATGCAAACGCTGAAACGAGCCCTGGAAGCCTATTTTGATATCCCCGCTGCCGGGCCGGGTCAGGGTTCTGCCTGGAATTTCCACTGGAATACTCCCTGGCCAGGCTGGATGCCCGACTGGATCGTACTGCTGCTGGCCTCAGGCATTGTATTCCTGCTGATCTACGCCTACCTCAAAGATACAGCCCACCTCGATCTGAAAAAGAAAAGCCTGCTGATCGGCATTCGACTGATCGTCTTTCTGATAGTCGTATTGTTCCTCACCCGCTTTACGCTCACGATTCATCGCACGGGTCTGCCTTTCGTGGCCCTGTTGATTGATGATTCCGCCAGCATGGGACTCGAAGACAATTACACAGGCACGCCGGAGATGAGCCCCGCCAACCTGAAAGAGTTTGAAGGCAAACCGCGGCTCTCGCTCGCTCGAGACCTGCTGTTGAAAGACGACGCCCGCTTCCTCACTGAACTGCAGCGGAAACATAAACTGCGACTCTATCACTTTTCCGAAGACTGCCTCCCCCTGGGGGATCCGGATTTTCTCGATCAGACCAACCAGCAGTCCACACAGGAAACACTCAAACAACTGGTTCCTACCGGTAAAGAGACGCGGCCTTACCATGCGGTGCAGAAAGTTCTCAACGATTTTCGTGGCACCCCACCAACGGCGATCATTGTCCTGAGTGACGGCATCTCCAGTGCGGGAGAGTTGGATCGCCTGTCCCGCGCCGCTCCTCTGGCCAAGTCAAAGCTGGTTCCCATCTTTCCGGTTGGCATTGGCAGCGAGCAACCCGTACGTGATCTGCAGCTATACGATCTGCTCGTGGACGATGTGGCCTTTGTGAACGACCCGGTCAATCTGTCTGCCAAAGTCAAAACGTTCGGCATCAATTCCGGTACGCTCTCCCTGGTATTGAAGGATGCCAAGACCGGCAGTCCATTGGCCACGCGCCAGATTCCGGTCAATTCCCGCAAAGAGTTTCAAAAGATTGAGCTCACCTTTACTCCCACGACACCAGGACTGTTTGAATACGAATTCGAAGTCGAGCCGGTCGATGGGGAAGTCAATCAGAAAAACAATCAGCAGAGCGGACAGGTCTCGGTCCTGGATCAGAAGATCCGGGTGCTGCTCGTCGATTCGGTTCCACGTTATGAATATCGTTACCTGAAACATCTGCTCGAACGGGATAAAACCATTGAACTCCGCAGCATCCTGCAGGAATCGGATCTGGAATACTCGTCGGAAGACACCACGGCACTCGATTACTTCCCGGTCAAAAAAGAAGACCTCTACCAGTATGATGTCGTGATTCTGGGAGACGCCGATCCGGCTTACTTCAGCCAGGCCGTCTTCGAAAACCTCGATCAGTTCGTTAGAGAAAAAGGGGGCGGACTGATCGTCGTAGCCGGCCCCCGGTTTTCCCCGCAAGCGTACTTCAACACACCCTTGCAGGGTCTGCTGCCGGTCGAGATATCCAAGGCCGCTCCCAACGCGGAATATGCCCCTGTGATCGAAGGTTTTCAACCAGAGCTGACCACCGAAGGGCAGTTCAGCACATCCATCTTCCGCTTTGCCGACAGTGCTGAAGAGAGCCAGCAAATCTGGAACAGGCTTCCGGAACTCTACTGGTTCTTCACCGCTGACGACGTCAAACCTGGTGCAACGGTCTTCGCTATCCATCCCACCCAGAAGGGCAAGGACGGAAAGCCGATCCCCATTATCTCAACGCAGCGAGTGGGAGCCGGTAAGGTGATTTTCAACGCCACCGACGATCTCTGGCGGTGGCGGGACCTGGTAGGAGACTTATACTATTCCCGCTACTGGGTTCAGGCTATTCGCTACCTGAGTCGTTCGAAGCTGCTCAACCAGGAACAGGCCATCGAACTCACACTGGATCGCAAAACATACCAGCAGGGAGATACGGTCCAGTTTCGCGTCAAGTTTCTCGACGAACGACTGATCCCGGGCGACTCTGAACCGGTCACGGTCATGCTCGAGCGCAAAGGGGAGGCGTCGCGGCCCGTACAGCTGACACCCCGGGAAACCGCCCCTAATATATTCGAGGGCAGTTATTCGAATATCCCGGAAGGAGCCTATCATACTTGGGTCGCACATCCCATCCTGGAAGGGACGCCCCCCTCAGACGATTTTCGCGTCGAAATTTCCCAGCAGGAACTGTTGAACCGGGATATGGACCGCAGCGATCTGCAGAAAACAGCCCGCGAAACCCGCGGAACGTATTTTCATATCCTGGATGCGGAACAACTGCCGAAAGCGGTTCCCGCCGGCCATCCGATTCCACTGGAAAATGAAGAACCGATCCCGCTTTGGAATCGCTGGGAATTCCTGATTCTCTTCACTTTGCTGATCTCAGTAGAATGGCTCTTAAGAAAACGTTTTCGACTGGTATAATAATCCTTTAGCGTTCTGTGTCCTGATTGCCTGAATCCATAAACATGACTCATTCTATTCGAGCACAACTCGAGCATCTGCACCAGAAGATCCGACAGCTGATCTGGCTGAACGGGGTCTGCTGGGGGCTGACGATCCTGCTCGCCCTGGGATTGCTCGCCGTCGCACTGGACTGGAGTCTGGATATTACCGACCCCGCGATTCGGCTCATCCTGGGTCTAGGCATCGGGGCGGCCCTGGTTTCGACGGTCTGGAAACGACTGCTGATCCCCTTAAAGACCCCCATCACCGATCTGGATCTGGCACTTAAGATTGAAAAACGCTATCCGGTTCTGAAAGACAGTTTTTCGAGCAGTATCGAGTTCGAAGACCAACCGGCTGCGCATTACGCGGGCTCTGCCCAGATGCGACAGGCCGTCATTCAAGAATCCTACCAGCGGGCATCCCAGATCAATTTTCTGGAACTGATTGATACCCACCCGATTCGTAAAGTCATGATCTCGGCAGCCCTGCTCTGCCTGCTGGTGTCGGGCCTCGCGATCCTGCATCCCCGGCAGGTCATGCTGGGCTTTCAGCGTCTGATACTCCCCTTCTCCGCTCCGGAGTGGCCCCAGAGTGTGGAACTGCTGATTCTGGATGAGAATCTGGTGCCCATTGAAACCAGTCCCGGCAATCCGTATCAGGTTGTGGAAGGACAGACATTTCAGTTCTTTGTCGAAAACCGCAAAGGCGCGCCGCCCGAAGACCTGATGCTTGAGTATCAGAACAGCCAGCAGTCCCAACTCCGCCCACAGATCTATTCCGAACCGCTGCGAATTGTTTCGGTCCCCGACACCGCCACCGGCGTGGAGCGCGACCTGGGAACCGGTTCACTCGTGGTCTCCAGCAAAACTCTCAAACTGAGGGCAGTCGGCGGCGATGATACCAGCATGCCCTGGCTGACGATTGAATCGGTCCCCCGACCACCATCAAGCTCGAGAAGGTCACACTCACTCCCCCGGAATATTCGCAACAGCAGGAAACCAGCCTGCCCACGGGCATTGGTCATTTCAAAGCGCTCGTAGGAACCAGGGTCCAGATCGCAGCCAGTTCGAATAAGCTGCTTAAATCGGTCGCGCTACGTGTGAAAGATCAGCCGCCGAAACCTGTGCAACTGGACCAGGACCGCAGGCATTTCGCGACAGAATTTACCGTGACGGAGCCAGGCACCTATTCCTACTGGTTCGACATCGAGAACGACCAGGGATTCCGGCCTCCCTCGCCCGATCGATATGAAATCACGGCAGTCCTCGACGCGCTGCCCGAGGTCTTTCTGGAAAAACCCGATACCGATCTGCAGGTCACGCCTGACGCACAGATCCCATTAGTGATCGCCATCCGCGATGATCTGGGCATCGCCAGTGCTTTGATTCGCTATCAGAAATCGTCACGCGAAGAATCACTCTCACGGGCACTCCGCACAGATCGTCCCACGGAAACGTTTCCCCTCGGATTCCAGTCGCAGCAGCCGGCTACGGATGTGATCATCAATGAGAACTGGAATCTGGCTGAGCTCTCTCTGAAAGAAGGCGACCGTATCATTTTCCGCGCGGAAGCCACCGACTTCTTTCAACCAATTATATCCGGGGAAACCGAAAGTGGTGTCAAAACAGACCCGCATACCGGCAGCAGTATTTCGCGTGTACTGACGATTGTCAGCCCCGACTATAAATCAAACGAGCTCGTCAACCGTCATGCACAGTTGCTGGAAGAACTGACGCGTGTGCTCAAAGACCAGCGACTGCTCAATACGGAAATCAAGGATGTGCAGCATCAACTGGAACGCGTCGGTCAGGCACGAACCCAGGAGCTCGACACCATCAAGCAGGTCGAGATGGACCAGAAGCGAGTCGCTTCCCAGCTGGCCAGCCCGCGTACCGGCCTGGAACCGCGCGCAAAAGAACTGCTGCAGGAACTGGAATGGAACCGCATCCAGGACCCAGGCATGCAGCAGCGTCTGTCAGAATTGAGCACCGAACTCTCCCGGCTGAACCAGGAACTCTTTCCGCAGATCCAGGAACAGATGACGCAGGCCCGTAAGAAACTGCAGTCCTCTGTCGATCAGGCCCCCGAATCAAAGGATGACCAGAAACCGGCTGCCGGAAAACAGAAATCAACGGACCAGGCTCCCGCGAAGAAACCAGACCGTGATACAGAACCGCTGGAAGCCCTGACCAGAGCCGAACAGGGACAGCGACAGGTGATCGACCGGCTGGGTACGATGCTGCAGTCACTCTCACAGTGGCAGAAGACCCGGGACCTGGTCTCCGAACTGGACGAACAGATCGCACAACAATCCGAAATCCAGGAACAGACCACGGAACTGGCCAAACGCACGATCACCCGTTCGTTTTCCAACCTGAATCTGCAGGATCAGGCCGACCTCGAAAAACTGGCCAGCCGCCAGGAACGTCAGTCAGATCAGTTCAAATCCTTCCGTGACCTGCTGGATAACATCCAGGCGGAATCAAAGGCGAATTCCCAGACCGACCAGTTTGAGAAGCAGGCGGCCCTTGATTTCCTGCGGAAACAGTCGTTACCCGAAAAAATGCGACAAACGGCAGACCGACTCAAGCAGAACCAGGTCGGACAGGCGATCCAGGAGCAGCAGCAGATTCAGGAGTCGATGCAGAAACTCAAAGACATCTTTGAGAACCAGGCAGAGGAATCTCCCGATCAGCTGATCAAGAAGCTGAAACAGTCTGAGCAGGAACTCAGCCAGTTGAAGCAGAAACAACAGGATCTGCTGCAGAAACTAAAGACGGCTTCACAGGACACGAACAAGTCGGAGCTGAAAAAAGAGCTGGAGCAACTCGCCAAACAGGAGCAGGCACTCAAGCAGCAACTGGACCAGTTGGAAAACGAGTTGCAGAAACTGAGCCTGCACCGGGCCTCCGATTCTGTCCGCCGTGCCAGCCAGCGACTGTCTAAAGTCAATGACTCCCTGAGCCAGGGACAGACAGGTCAGGCCGAACAGGAAATGCGCGAATCACTGGATGACCTCGAACAGGCTCAGCGCGAACTGGCTTCACGCAGACAGGAACTGGAAGAAACCCTCGCATTCGAGGAGTTCACGAAACTCGAGTCGGAAATCGAGTCTCTGATCGAACGTCAACAGGCGGTGATTACAGAAACCAACCGCCTCGAAACAGTGCGTAAAGAGCGTGGCCGCTGGTCACGGGGGCAACTCAAGTCACTCAGACAGCTCGCGGAAGCTGAGCGCGATTTACAGAACCAGACACAAACTTTCGTCGATAAAATGGCAGCGGCTCCGGTTTTTGGACTGGCGATTCGCAAAGTTCGGGATCAACTGGAAATCGCAGTGATCCGACTGGAAGAGCGACTCACGGACGAGGAAACCCTGGCTGCAGAAACCGGTGCCCAGGACAGGCTGAAGGAAATTCTGGCGATCCTCAAATATCGCAAAAGTACACCGAACCAGGAATCAGGCGACGGCTCACCGTCACAACAACAAATGCCCACCGATCAGATTCCACTGGTGGCCCAGCTGCGGCTGCTCAAACTGCTTCAGGAAGAGCTGCTGCAGCAGACGACTCGCTTTAATGAATCCGTCGATCAGCAGAAAGAGCTGACACCCGAGCAACAGGAACTGCGTAAACGTCTCTCCCAGGATCAGGCCGACCTGGCAGAGCTGTCGCAGGAACTGATGTCACTTTTCACAGGCTCCCAGTCTGACGAAACAGAACCATTACCCGAGACCATCCCATGAAACGCGTTGCCTTTTCACAGACAATTCGCACGCTGTGCCTGCTCTCTTTGGCCGGATTCGCCGTTTTTCTATACTCTCCGAAACTGCACGCAGCAGATGAACTACTAAAAAAGAAAACCAAACCTCAACCGGCTGAGACAGAAACTCCGGATAAACCAAAAGAGAATAAGCTCAAACTTCCGGAGACGAAGCTGGAACTCCCCGACCCGGATAAGCTCCCCAAAGCCAAACCCGGAAACCAGTTGCCTGTTGAACCAATCATCAAGGAAATGCAACGGGCCAGCAAATTGATTTCCGAACAGAAGACCGGAAAAGAAACCCAGCAGATTCAGCGCGAGGTGGTGCGGAACCTGGAAGAGCTGATTCAACTGATCGAGTCGAGCCCCGGCAAAACCATCCAACGCATGAGTTCGCGGAAAGAATCGGAATCCTCTCAACAATCCGAGCAGAAACAGGCACAGAAAGACCAGCAGGGCAAGAACCAGCAGAACGGGGAACAGCTCTCTCAGGGGCCGGCAAAGAAATCGACTGACCGACAGAATCAGGGAAAAGCGACCTCAGGTCAACTCGCGGACCGGAACGCGTATATCAAAGATGCCTGGGGACACTTGCCTCCCGCGATGCGGCAGCAGCTCTTAAATATCTACACGGAAAAATTTCTTCCCCGCTACGAGGATCAGGTCAAGCGCTATTATGAAGCGTTGGCCGAGAAGAACAGGCAACAGCGCTGAGTCTGTTCGTCTATTGATGCTCCTCCCCATAAAAAAAGCGGCCTCAGATCGTCGATCGAAGGCCGCTTATTTTTCGTTGAATTAACCAATCTTAGGGGGGGACAACATTAAAGGTATCACTACGAAAGATTGTCGTATCGTAGCTGTTCCCGCTGTAAAGTCGCACATAGTTCCAGCGACGTGCGCCCCGTAGTGCAAACCCAGGTGTAGTTGCCAGTTCAGGCACTCGATAGGCAGAGCGGCTCTGAGGTCGTGGATAACGGGCAGCGACTTCCGGTGGCAGCTGGTGGCTGTAATAGGATCGATTATACATCCAGCTTTCAGCACGAACCTGTTGAGGATTCAGACTGAATCCGGCAGCGCCACTGGCGACAACAATCAACAGGATTGACTTCGCGGCCAGTCTTCTGATGCTGACTGATTCTGTGTGTTTCATGAGACTTACCTCTTTCTCCACTGAATCAGCATGTTGCGAAACATCAACACGCTGATTCTGTTTTGAAACGAATGTTGCTCTAAATCAACATTCACTCTTCAATTGGGGGATAGAAGAGGTAAGACGCAGATCCCATGCCGAACAGAGATCAGTCGAGCGGAATTCCCGCTTCCTTGTAGAGCTCTGCTTTTTTCTTTTTATCCTCTAAGACGAGGATGTTCCCGGATTCAGCATCGTAGCCGTACATTTTATAGGGGGGCAGTGCCGCAAACTCGACCCGGTTCTCTTTCATCATCTGCATGTATTCGTCGTAAGAGGGGAATCGATCATTCAAAGCCTTGTGGGCCTTAATCGCCTGTTGCATTCCCAGAGTACTCACGCGGGACGACATTGAGACATAAGCACTTCCGGCTTGAGAAAAAGGATCGACGCCTTTGATCTTCCCGTCGACGACAATAATCTCGGGATTCTCCAATGCTTTCTTCGCATCCACCACGACAGCAGTCGTCTTCTGCAGAATGCTCTTCTTCTGGTCTCCGCCTGCCGGTTGGACTGCTGGTTCGGGAGCCGCCTGTTCTGCGGCGGCGGGCATCTCTTCAGCTCCTCCCGCGGGTGCCTGCCCCTGGGCTTCATTTCCATCGGCCATTCCCTGCTTCCGGGCAATGTCCTGCGGATCCTGACATCCCAGGCCAACGGTGAACAGAAGCAGACACAGCAGGCCTGCTCGCGATAAAAACCCGGATTTCAGTTCACTTTGATTCATCGATGACGCTCTTTCCAATATTTCAGAAAAACCCGCTTTAATTTTGCTTCCAATGGACTATTACATCTGTAAGACTGATTTGATCCCCACAAGTGGATCTCGACGATCAGACTTCCTCTGCTCACATTTAATACGATTCAAACTGTAATTCACCACAAATCTGGTGAATTACAAATGTTTTTCAAAAATTTGACATTAGATCTCACTGCTCATCGAACAACTCTCTATAAGCAACCTGAGGTATTTTCCTGCTGGGAGAACTACTTACTTCCAGGAAGCAGAGTTTAATCAGAGTCAGGTCAGGCTTTCCGTTCTTACCTGAAGTTTGCAAGAGTTGTTTTAATGCCAGATTTTTCCGAGTATATTAATCTTCTGGCTGAACTGCAGACTCAACTGAACGGAGCGCCTCTTAGGTATGTCCATTACGACCTCATCTTCGGATCAAAACTCCGGAGAGAAGTTTACATCATTGCTGGAGCAGGAGCGATTACGAATATTCGGTTATATTCGTACGCTTGTACCCCACAATTCTGATGCCGAGGACGTATACCAGCATGTATGCCTGACACTGTGGAATAAATTCGACGAGTTTGATCAGGATCGCGACTTCTTTGCCTGGGCCTGTGGAATTGTATACTTCACCGTCTGTAACTTTCGGAGAAGTAACCAGCGTGATCGGCACTATTTCAGCCAGGAGTTAATTGAAACGATGTCACAGGAGCGAATGCAACATCTGAGCAACTACAATCTCAGGCTGGAGCTCCTGCAAGACTGTTTCTACAGCTTGAGCCAGGCGGACCAGGATCTGCTGATCCATTCCACCCAGGAAAAACAATCGATCAAGGAGTTTGCCTGCAAAGCGGGTAAGACCGTGCAGACACTCTACAACCGTCTCAGCGCACTCAGACGTGAGTTGGCGCAATGCGTCAAACGAAAACTGAAACAGGAGGGAAGCCTGAGATGAGCCTGCAGGAAATCCCCCCGGAGTTTGACGAACTCCTGAATCAGTTTCTGGAAGACGAGCTATCTGCAGACGAGTTTGCCGCTTTCGAAAAGACCTTGCGGGAGAATCCCCAGGCGCGGACTTACTATTTCGACGTGCTGGATGTCAATTCCGGCATCGCTAGAAACCGTACAGATCGACTTCGTGATCTTGACAGAGTGATCCTGCAGGGAATCAAGACACCTCAGCCGGCTCAAGAACGTTCTACCTCACGGTCAAGTCGTGGCGGCGGGCGTGCCATCGCGTTTCTCCTGGTGGCAGCGGCTTCGGTTTCAGTCCTTCTGCTGACAGAATGGATCATGACCGGCCACTTCTTCTGGAATCAACCAGAGCAGGTCGTACAACCTGATAATAAAGCCAGTGAAGATCCTCCGCTGGCATTAAGCGATTCTTACGTCGCCACGCTTTCACGGTCCTTTGACTGCAAGTGGGGAAATGATAATCCGCCCCGCTTTTCCGGCCAGAGACTGCTCTCCAAGAATCTGACCCTGCTGCAGGGCATCGCGGAATTCCGCTTTGACAGCGGCGTCAGGCTCGTACTGGAAGGCCCGACGACGATCAGCATCGATTCTGCGACCTGTGCGAAAATCGCCTACGGATCGGTGGTGCTGCACGGTTACGAATCTTCTCCCGAGTTTGAACTGGTGACCCCGCAGGCTCGCTTCTATGACATCGGCACCGAGTATGGTGCCAAAGTCGCTGAGGATGGGGGAACCGAGCTGCATGTTTTCCAGGGAGCGGTTCGCGTTCAGCCTGAAATTGAGCTGACTCAGATTTCAGCTCCCCTGGTCGTCAATGAGGGAAATGCCCGCCTGATCGAACCTGAAACCAATAAGGAAATCAACCTCGAACCAACGCGATTCAAACGGGAAGTTCCCGGCCAACCCAAGGCCCTGACCGCGGTTCGCAAAGAACTGCTGGCCTATGACAGTTTTCACCCTCCGAAAATTGCCGACCCGGCTCGCTTCTCTGACTGGCGAAATTCCGGTTTCGGCTGGACAACCCCCTGGCGCAGTCGGGCGCAAAAACTGAGCGAAGCTCCGGGAAAAAGCCTGCCACAGCTTTCGCTTCAACCTGATCAGAAATCCAAAGATCAAACCGGTAGTATCGAACTGGAACGGGGCAACACCGCCTGGCGATCCCTGGAAAAACCGATTCGTCTCGACACAGACGCTCTGTACTACCTCAGCTTCTTTATCCAGCAGGCTGCAGAACCAACGGCGGCAGGACTCCATTACGGGAATATTTCGCTGCAGTCCGATCAGATCGATAAACTGACCGGCCAACGCGACAAGATCATGTTTGGGGTGAATTCCCAGAATTACCCCACCCTGCTACTGAAAGGGCAGACCCAGGAAAAAGCACCTCCCCTTCTGCCGGAAACGACTTACTTTTATGTAGCGAAAATCGTGGCCAGCGAGAATGCCCCCGACCAGATTTTCCTGCGTGTCTTTTATGAAGATGAAACCATCCCCGACCAGGAACCGCTGATCTGGACCTGCGTCTCCACGCCCTTCAAAGATTCCAACATCTACCCCCATATTCGTATTCATGCCGGCAAATCCAGTAAATACCGGTTTGATGAACTACGAATCGGGTCTTCCTGGGAGTCCGTCGTGAATTTCCAGGACCCCAACAAGCTGCCTGAATAGAGCCCCCCATCAAGTCCCTTTGCTACAACGAACACGAACCGAGGGAAATCCCTGTGTCCACGTGAGCAATAAATCCCCTACCCACTGTGCTCACTCAGTTCTTTTCACAAAAAATTAAAAAATGATTGTTTTCCCGAGTAGGTTTCCAAGTGGGCAGAACAATTACCTGACAGCAGGCAAATGTTTTGTGGATCCAAGGGTAGTTTGAGTTCGTACTATCCCACTAGTCCCTGAACGGCGGGGGTCATGCACGTGACGGCATGGCCCCCTTCTTATTTGATACACAGCATATTTTGAGAATCAGATCAGATCCTCAAACTGCTGTCGAATCAGCACCCTGGCATGCTCCCGATCCTGCCTGCGAATGGCACTGGCCAGCTCTGCATGCTCCCAGACGATCCGCGCTGATCTACCTGAATCTAGTCGGTCAATTTCCGGCAGACTGTGAAAATATTCCGCGAGGATCTGCTGCATTCCGGCGACATATTTGGAACCGGTCATCTCCAGCACCAGGGAGTGAAACGCCAGATCCAGCTCGACTGATCGCTCCCATTCCTGATCTTCCAGGCAGGACTGCATCTCAGCCACCAGCGCATCCAGCTGGTCCATCTGTGATTCCGTCGCATTCTTGACCGCCAGCTCGATCGCACCGATTTCTAATACATACCGCAGCAACTTCAGTTCATCACGTTCATGCGAAGAGACAGTGAGCAGCGGCAGGCTTTCCGATAACAGCTGAACCAGGTCCGGCCTCCTCACGACCAGCCCTTTGCGCTGCTTCCCATCCAGAATCCCCAGGGCCCGCAGACGACTGACCGCCTCCCGGACAATCGTCCGTGAAACCTGATATTCTTCTGCCAGTTGCCCTTCCGTCATAAACACATGGCCTGCCGGCAGCTGCTCCTCAACGATGCGCGTACGGATTTGCTCAGCCAGTCGGGTCGCCATCGTATTTTGCGAAGAATCTGTTTTCATTACGATATTATCATACAATTAAAACCCGCATGTCAATTATCTCAGCCTGGAGATCTGCCTATCTCCCCGTAAAACATAGATTTATGTTATTTTAGACTCATTTTAGACTCACCTCTAATGAGCCTTGCAGTTTTTTTTATCCTACAATATTTTATGATTGTTAACACCGTCAGCTTCTCACCACCGCCGCGTGCCATCGTTGACAAAGGAAATCCTTAATGCGAATCAGTCGCGTCAAACAGAAACTCAACCAGAATGAACCGGTCCTCTTTACCCAGCTGCATCTGTTAGACCCCAGCGTCTTCGAACTGACCAGCCTGATGGGCTTCGATGGCATCTGGATGGACATGGAACATCACACCTACAGTGTGGAGACCGCCAACCAGTTAATGCGGGCAGCCCGAATCGGAAGTTCTGACATTCTGGCCCGGCCGGCCAACGGCGAGTTCATGCGACTGGGACGTATGCTGGAAGCGGGTGCCCAGGGCATCATGTATCCGCGTTGCAGCAGCGCGGAAGAGGCCGCTGAAGTGGTGAAATGGTCCAAGTTTGCCCCTCTGGGAAAACGGGGATTCGACGGCGGCAATCCGGACATGCCCTACTGCACGATGCCGATCGGGGAGTACATTCAGCAGGCAAACGAAAATACATTTATCATCATTCAGCTGGAAGAACAGTCAGCGGTCGATCAGGCGGAAGCCATTGCAGCGGTCCCGGGGGTTGATGCACTGATGCTGGGGCCGGGTGACTTCTCGATCCTGGAAGGCTTCCCCGGACAGTTTGATCATCCACGCCTCCAGGCGGCCATCGACGCCATTGCTGCCGCCGCCGCAAACCAGGGCAAACACTGGGGCATGCCAACCTTTAACACCGAACACGCGCAGCTGCTGCTCAGCAAAGGTGCCCGGCTGTTGTTCCACATGGCGGACATTATTTTCATCAAGAATGGCCTGGAACTGATGCAGCAGCAGTTCAGCCAGATTGGGTTCACGTTCGATAATCAGCTCAACAAACCAGCCACAGCCTACCTGGAGGGCAAGAGTGATGAACAGCAAGCTTCCCGATGACAAGACACTCTTCGACCAGCAACTGAAGCAGTTTATGCCCTCGGGCAGCTTCGATGCCCACGCTCACTTCTATCGCCCCCAGGACGCCATCGCCGGACTGCCCTCCTCTGCTGAAAATGCGCAGGGTTTCTCCGGCTGGCAGGAATACTGTGACAAGCAGGACCCCTGGATGGGCTCGCTCCGCCCCTCTGCCGGCCTGTTCTTTGCGATTCCGAATCCCAAACTGGAACGGGACGGGGCCAACGAGTATGTCCTCAATGAAATCAAAGATCAGCCCGGTTCGCGTGCCCTGCTGCTGGTCACCCCGGCAGATGATCCCGCTGAAGTCGAAGCCAAAATCAAAGCCGGCCCCTACAGCGGATTCAAAGTCTATCATGTCTACGCCGACCGCCCAGACACCCTGGAAGCGGAGCCCCAGGAATTCATACCGGAATGGGTCTGGGAACTGTCCGAACAATATAGTCTGGCCATCATGCTGCACATGGTACGTGCCCGCGCGGTGGCAGATCCGATCAACCAGAGTTATATCCGCAACCGTTGCCTGCAGTACCCCAACGCAAAACTGATCCTGGCGCATGCCGCCCGTGGCTTCTGTGGTAATCACACCACCGAAGGCATCGCCTCTCTGCGCGGTCTGGATAACGTCTTCTTCGACACCTCCGCCGTCTGTGAAGCGCAACCTTTCGAAGCCATCCTCCGCGAGTTCGGCACTACCCGCCTGATGTTTGGAAGCGATTTCTCCGTCAGCGAACTAACGGGACGCTGCGTGAGCATAGGCGATGGCTTTCTCTGGCTGGGGGATCAGAACGTCAACTGGGAAACATCCAAGTTTGCCCAACCGGCGCGTGTGGGACTCGAATCCCTGCTGGCCCTCAAACAGGCCTGCCACACACTCAGACTGAATGATGCCGACGTCGAACGTATTTTCGGCACTAACGCACGGCAGATGCTGGGCATCCAGACAGCCTCCCCACAGAATCAGACTCAGGAAACCTATCGACGTGCAAAGCAGTTGATTCCGGGCGGCACACAGTTACTCAGCAAGCGTCCCGAAATGTTTGCCCCGGACTGCTGGCCCGGCTATTACCGAGAAGCCAGCGGCTGCGAAGTGATCGACCTCGACGGTAGAAAGTATCACGATCTGGCGACGTCCGGAATCGGCTCCTGCCTGCTGGGCTATCGCGACCCCGATGTGACTGACGCTGTCGTACGACGGGTGCAGCTCGGCTCCATGAGTTCGCTGAATGCTCCGGAAGAAGTCGAACTCGCTGCACTACTGACGGAACTGCATCCCTGGTCCGACCAGGCCCGCTTCTGTCGCACAGGCGGCGAATCGATGTCTATCGCAGTTCGGATTGCCCGCGCTTCGACCGGCCGCGATGAGGTCGCATTATGCGGCTATCATGGCTGGAGTGACTGGTACCTGGCTACCAACCTGCCTCGCAAGTCAGCCGAAACGGGAACAACACTCGACAAGCACCTGCTGCCCGGCCTGGAACCGGCGGGCGTTCCCATGGGGCTGGCAGAGACAACGCACCCTTTCACCTATAACGATATCGATGCCCTGAAACAGATTGTGAAGGAACGCGGTCCAAAACTGGCTGCAGTGGTAATGGAACCCACGCGCTACACGCACCCCGAACCAGGTTTCCTGGAAGCGGTTCGCGAGATCTGTGATGAGTGCGGGGCGGTGTTGGTGATTGATGAAATCACAACTGGCTGGCGGTTGACGCTGGGCGGCGCGCATCTGCATTACGGGATTGAGCCTGATATCGCCGTATTCGCAAAAGCACTCGGCAACGGACACCCGATTGCAGCCATTATCGGCAGGCGGAACGTCATGGATGCTGCCGAGAACTCCTTTATCTCCAGCACCTACTGGACCGAAGGCGTCGGTCCGACCGCGGCGCTGGCGACCATCAAAAAAATGCAGTCTGTCGATGTCCGTCAGCACATTGACCAGATCGGGGAAGCGTTTCGTGCCGGCTGGAGCGAGTTGGGCGCACGCCATCAACTGCCCGTCAAAGTCTTCGGGCATGCGGTGCTGCTGCATCATACGTTCGACCATCCGCAGGCTGCTGAACTGGGAACGCTGTTTACAATCCGTATGCTGGATCACGGTTTCCTGACCGGCAGCGGCTTCTATCCGACACTCGCCCATGAGCAGCGGCATGTCGACGCATACTTTCAGGCCGCGGACGTCGTGTTCGCCGAACTGAAGCAGGCACTTGACCAGGATGACTTAACGACGCGATTGAGTACTCCGGTCCGGCACTCCGGATTTGCCCGGCTGACCCCCAGCCCGAAAAGCTGAATCAGCCGCTGGACGCAGTGAGGTTAAGGGATCACAGTTGATCCCCCTGCTGTGTCAGAGCACTCACCTACTTCAACTGGTCGAGCGAAATGAAATTCGGTGCGGAAGAAGATTGAGAACTCGAAGGACAGCCGCTGCAGGAGCCGCCGGCACAGCCCGGGCGTTGCTTGAAAAAATGCACCAGCCGTCGCAAGATGCACAATCCGGCTGTCGCGACGCAGAGCAATACGATCACCAGTTGCCAGTCGATCTGATTCATTGTTTCACCTCATTCAAAATGAGTACCTGATACCTTAGCAGAGCCTCGGAGACACCACCGTCAGATCAGTAACATCCCCACCTGATAGCAGACCAGTGCTCCCAGGTAGGCCAGCGTGGTCATATATGTAAAGGAGACGGCCGGCCAGAACCAGCTGTTGGTTTCGCGTCTCATCACCATTAAAGTCGCTGCACACTGCGCACACAGAGCAAAGAAGACCATGATGGAGATCGCCACCGGAATATTGAAAACTTTGCTGCCATCCGGCCAGGTCGCGGAACGAATGGAACCGATCAGCCCTTCGTCATCTTCGCCCACATCCCCCCCCAGACTGTAGATCGTCCCCAGAGTCGAAATAATCACTTCACGCGCGGGGAAGGATGCGATAACCCCTACTCCGATTTTCCAGTCCCAGCCGAGCGGTTTGACAACCGGTGCGATGAAATGTCCTGCCTGTCCCAGAAAACTGTTTTCTACCAGCTGGCTGCTGATCTGATTCTGTTTCTCCGCCAGCATTTCCTGTTCTGCACTGAGTTCGGCCTGCCGTGCCTGCAGACCTTTGACGGCAGCCGGCTCCAGTTCCTCAGCATCAGCGATCTGTGTTTCCAGCTCTGCCAGTGAAGCGTCAATCGTTTCCAGTCGGGTCTCCACCTTGAACTGTTCGGTGTGGTCGCCTGGAAAATATCCAGCGGCCCAGATCAGAATCGATGTAGCAAAAATCAACGTTCCGGCTTTGACCACAAAGGACTTGGCCCGGTTATAGACACGATAAAACACGTGTCGGGGAGAAGGCCACTTGTAACCGGGCAGCTCCATCACGAAGGGAGCGACTTCTCCTTTGAAGCAGATCCGTTTGAGGAACCAGGCGACTGGAATCGCGATCAGAGCGCCAATCGAGGACATCGCGAACAGCACGATTCCCTGTAATGAGACAAGAGGACTGCCTGCGATCGAAAAGTAAACAATATTTGGAATGAAGGCCGCGATGAACAGTGTATAAACGGGCCAGCGGGCCGAGCAACTCATCAGGGGGGCAACCAGGATTGTCGTAAGACGTTCGTGGCGGTTCTCGATCACCCGGGTCGCCATAATCCCGGGGACGGCACAGGCAAAGGACGACATCAGTGGAATGAACGACTTGCCACTCAGACCCAGGCTGCGCATCAGGCGGTCCATGATGTATGCTGCCCGCGCCATGTAACCACTGTCTTCCAGAACGGCGATGAAGAAATAGAGGATCACGATCTGCGGCAGAAAGATAAGCACCCCTCCCACGCCGGCAATCACGCCATCGACCAGTAGACTACGCAGGGGACCGGGACCGACCAGTGCCTGGGCTGTCTCTTCCACAATGCCCTGACCTGACTCGATGTAATCCATCGCGGGACCAGCCCAGGTGAAGACTGACTGAAACACAAAGAACATCAGGACGAAAAAGAACATAAATCCGAGGACCGGGTGAGTCAGCCAGCGGTCGATCTTGTCCGATGCTGTCTCCTGATGATCCTGGGGATGCGTGAGTACGCCGTTTAACTGCTCTCGTGCCCAGGCATACCGCACACGGGCTTCCATGGCGGGAACAACACACCCCGACTCTTTCAAGCGGGTGCGGGATTCATGCAGCTGATCGATCAGGCCGTTCTGAGTATGATCCTCGAAATAAGCTTCCACGTAGCCACCGACATCCAGCAGCAGACGGTCGATTAAAAAATCGGGCGTTGTCTGATTCTCTTCGTTTTTCAGCTTCTCCTGCAACAGTTTCCGCTCTGCATAAAAATTCTCGGGAAACAGTTGCTGTGCCGTATGACGGCGACCGGGTTCAATCTGCAGGATTGCCTGTTTCACGTCGGCGATGCCGACAGCATGATGGGCCTCCGTGCAGACGACGGGAACATTTAACTTCTTTGACAGACCTGCAGCATCAATCTCAATTCCGCGCGAGCGGGCCAGGTCGTACATGTTAAGTACGAGGATTACCGGAATCGTCAGATCCATAATCTGGCTGAAGAGATACAGATTGCGTTCCAGATTAGAGGCATCCGCGATACAGATAATCGCATCGGGCTGATCGACCTGTTTCTGTCGTCCCAACAGTACGTCAACAGCGACCATCTCATCGATGGAACGGGGAGCCAGACTGTAGGTACCCGGCAGGTCAACCAGATCCAGTTCACGCCCCTCCCAATGTACGTGCCCCACTTTCTTTTCGACGGTCACTCCGGGAAAGTTGCCGATATGAGCGTGTCCGCCGGAAAGCAGGTTAAACAGAGTACTTTTACCGGTATTCGGATTACCGATAATGGCAACCGTCATTTTTTTCTGTGAGGTAGCAGGGGAGTTGATCATGAACTTAAAATCAGAAAGCGACGCTTTCGGCTGGAGGGATCGAGTGGTGGCCTTCCGTCGAAACGGGGAGACTTGAATTAAACGAGTTCAATCTCGACAC
Organism: Gimesia benthica; assembly: GCF_009720525.1. Lineage (NCBI taxonomy): Bacteria > Pseudomonadati > Planctomycetota > Planctomycetia > Planctomycetales > Planctomycetaceae > Gimesia > Gimesia benthica. The sequence continues at coordinate 5,768,909 of NZ_CP043930.1, read as the reverse complement.
ACCGGGCTTCGTTCAGACGTAAAGAAAGTCGATAGCCACGAATCGCAAATTCCAGCGGGTCACCCAGTGGCGCTTTTCCCAGCAACTGGATCTGCTCACCGTCGATCAAACCCATCTCCATCAGTCGGATGGAAATCGCATCCTCACCGGTAATGTTGGTAATGCGTGCGATCTGGCCTTTTACGATCTCGTTTAACGTCATCTCTTTACTGGTCTCAACTTAAAGGGATACAGAAACATGCGATTGATTTGCGATTCACTCGGAACATTCTAATATAAGGAAATTGAGACTCAGTTTCAACTCCCCAAATCAGGGAAAATAAAGGTTCTTAGATCGCTCTCCGAGCCACTCCTCTGAGTCTCATTGTTGCCCTGACAGGAAAACTCTCCCGAATCTGTCCCCTGGCTCGACTGCGGCCAAAACGAAGTGTGCACATAAACACACACAACAACAAAGCTTATAAATTATCCTGTCAATTTTTAATGTATTAAGATTGTGATTCCCCTTCATCTGACCTTAAAATAGCGGGGTGATGATTCGCGGGCATCAGATTCAATCGATACCCTGCTCAGGGCTCACAGACTGAATTTTTTATTTTATGTAAAATCGATGTTAAATTCTGTCTAATTCAACACAAGTATATTTAATCAATCTATCAGGGCCCTCAGGCCTGCTCCCGCTTTCTTCCCAGACGATTAACTGCGAAGAAAGTCCCTATATCTGAAACATTTTCTTCAACAAAACTTATTTGTTGTTTTTCATTACTCGTTTTCAGGGAGTTCCAGTTTATGGAAAAAGTGTTGCTCAAAAAGAAGCGTGGATTCACGCTGATCGAACTGCTGGTTGTAATTGCAATCATCGCGATTCTGATTGCACTTCTGTTGCCGGCCGTTCAGCAGGCACGCGAAGCAGCGCGTCGCTCGCAGTGTAAAAACAATCTGAAACAGATTGGCTTGGCACTGCACAACTATCACGATAACTTTCAGTGCTTCCCTCCCGGTGATATCCGTAGAACCTACGGAGCCGGCGTCACATCCTGGACGACGAGTCAGTTGGGCTGGATTCCCCGTATTCTGCCGTTCCTGGACCAGGCACCGCTCTATAACCAGATCAACTGGGAAATGGAACATGGCGTCAGCGCGGCTCCGAATAACAGTATCCGCAGAGAGAAGCTGCCGGTTCTCCGCTGCCCAAGTGACTCATCACGTCAGCCGGACGGAAACTATGGCCCGACAAACTACATGGCCTGTCGCAGCCTGGCTCTGACCTCTGATACCGCCGTGAGTAACATCACGGGATCAAACCAGGATGTCAATTCCATGTTCCGCATGAACAACAGCGTTCGCATCCGTGACGTTGAAGACGGAACGACCAACACGATGATGGTCTCAGAAACTTTCGCCAGCGCGCCCATGTGTAGCGAATTGCCGACCAACAACAGTTGTGCTGCGACCTGTGCCACCGTTTATGGCAGTAATACCACCGGCGCTCAGCAGGGCTACTCCTGGTTCTACGCCTCGTTGTACCAGTCGCACTATTATTGTACAGTGTATACACCCAACACCAAAATTCCTGACTGCGGTGCCGGTTCGAGCTCAACCAACGCGCTCCTGTCTGCCCGCAGTAAACACGTTGGTGGCGTGCACGTGCTGCTGGCTGACGGATCAATCCGCTTCGCTTCGGACAACGTCGACATCAACATCTGGCGTAACCTGGGGAATTACAATGATGGTAATGTCCTGGGTGAATGGTAAGCTTAACTTTTGATTCTTAACTGTGATCGATACCTCGCCACTTGTCAAAAGTGGCGAGGTCTTTTTACTCTGACGATATTGACTCACTCAATTCATGTTCTTATTGGAAAAAGAAAACCGATGACCAGAATTCTACGCTCGCTCTTATTCGTAATCTGTCTGACACCATTCCAGTTTGGGTGTGGTGGCGGTGCTCCCATGACACCAGAAACCGAAGCCGACCCCGTTGAAGAACTGGATCCGTCAGTCGAAGCAGAAGCACAGAAAAATGCGATGAAAAACAAGTAGGCAGACCAGAGGGTCTGATCGATTGTCATTGACATAATTAAAACTTAAAGCAATTGCTGAATTCACTTTCAGACGAATCAGATATTGTCTATGAATGTCTGATTCGTCTGTTTCACTCTCCGCCTGAACCGCCCTCTTTCATTTCATACTACTTTGCAAAGGGCTTCGAGTGTCAGGAAGCACATCGTACACCTAAACGCTTGCTCTGGAAGAATTTGAGATCTTCTTTTTTCTGCATTTTTCCTGAATACTTTTTGGATTTTCCAGTTCGATTGGTTATATTGAAGCGTCGATTCATTTAAGAATATCGTGTTAATTTTCGAAGATATTCAGGGGATCTCATCCCCGCCCTTCTCAATCAGTATTCACGAACTTCAGGCTTACTATTCATTTTACAAGTCTGATTTCACCCAAACTCCAGACATTTTAATCAAAGATGACGGTGGGGTTCAGCTCACCTGTTTATCCTTGACATTACAAATTTTTTGTTTAAGGAATCGTAGATGTCCTAATCATTTCTTTTTTCAGGAGTAGGAGTTCAAGTAATGAAAAGTGTGTTGCTCAAAAGGAAACGAGGTTTCACTCTCATCGAATTGCTGGTAGTGATTGCTATCATCGCTATCTTAATTGCTTTATTGTTGCCGGCAGTTCAACAGGCTCGTGAAGCCGCCCGTCGCTCGCAGTGTAAAAACAATCTGAAACAGATTGGCCTGGCGCTGCACAATTATCACGACAACTTCCGGACTTTTCCGCCGGGTGATGTTCGTCGAACCTATGGATCGGGAGTTCAGTCCTGGGTTACAAGTCAGTTAGGCTGGATCCCCCGCATCCTGCCCTTCCTGGACCAGGCTCCGCTCTACAATCAGATCAACTGGGAAATGGAACACGGAGTGAGTGCAGCTCCTAACAACAGTCTCCGCCGGGAAAAACTGACGGTTGTCCGCTGTCCCAGCGATTCTTCCCGTCAGCCCTCAAGCACTTATGGCCCCACCAACTACATGGCGTGTCGGGGACAATCCCGGACTGCGGGTAATAACTCTTCCAACTCCATTTTCAGCATGAACAGCAAGGTCAGAATTCGTGACATCGAAGATGGAACCTCAAACACCATGATGGTCTCGGAAACGTTTGCCAGCGCCCCCATGTGTAGTGAATTGCCTGCCAGCAATGGTACCTGTAATACCGTCTGCGCCACTGTCTATGGTGGTAACACCTCAGGTGCCCAACAGGGTTATTCCTGGATGTGGGCTCAGCAGTATCATTCACACTACTACAGTACGACTTACACGCCGAACCCTCAAACACCCGACTGTGGTGCGGGCAGTGGCTCGACGACGGCGACAGTCTCCGCGCGAAGTAAACATACCGGCGGCGTGCATGTACTGCTTGCCGATGGTTCTGTTCGCTTTGCCTCTTCTAACATCGACCTGAATACCTGGCGACAGCTCGGTAATCACCAGGACGGCAACGTCATCGGTGAGTGGTAAGGCTCTCTGAGTTGATTCAGTTCACAACAACCTCGTCACCGGATTCTGGTGACGAGGTTTTATAGAATCAGCCGACTCAATGGAATCGTTTCCGATTCTGCTCAACTTTTTCAACATGGCCTTCCCCTGTTAAATGTTAATTTTTGAAAGGAAGAATTGATACCATGCCACGCGCGCTCTATGCCCTGCTATTCATGCTCAGTTTCACTCCGTTCCACTTTGGTTGTGGCAGCGATGAACCGATGACTCCAGCAACCGATGCAGATCCGGTGGAAGAATTGGACCCTGCTTCAGAAGCTGAAGCCGTCAATGAAGCAAACAAAGACACATAACTGCATCACTGTTGGGATCACTTCAGTCTGGCAGGTTGTAAGTTCAGGCCAAAACAGCTCTCATCATCTGCATTTCAGAGAGATTCTGCAGACTGTAAGTTGTTGCGCAATTTCAATCATTAAGATCTGCCCACTCCCTCCTGGTGCAGGCTTCAGAGGCAGAAATCCCTGTAAATTCAAATATAGTTCACCCGATAACTCACAACTATGAACCAGCTTTTCTTGAGTGTTCACAATTCCGTTGTGTGGATTGATTGATTACCCTTTTCACTGCTATTTTAAATTTAGAAACAGGCTTGTGCACTTTTCTATTTTTTGAAAATCATCTGGCAATAGTGAACTGATTCGTTATAGTAAAATAATGGGCTTAGTGGGGAATTTGTCGGAATCTCCACGACGAATTCCTTAAGTCTCCCGTCTTTCACAGTATTCACATGCAACATCGCTTCGCCTGAATTTGAAGCGGTAAATTAAATCAATATTCAGATCGTTTAAGATTCAATCACAGCAGAGCGTCACGCTGATTGCCGTGTTTCTTCACATACTCGTGTAGCAGGAACTACGCCGATGTCATAATCATCTTTTATTTTAGGAGATTCAAGTCATGAGGAAAATGTTGCTCAACAGAAAACGAGGTTTCACTCTCATTGAACTGCTGGTGGTGATTGCTATCATCGCTATCTTAATCGCGCTACTTTTGCCGGCAGTTCAACAGGCTCGTGAAGCCGCCCGTCGCTCGCAGTGTAAGAACAATCTCAAACAGATTGGTCTGGCACTCCACAATTACCATGATAACTTCCGGACCTTCCCTCCAGGTGACGTCCGGAGAACTTACGGATCCGGCGTCCAATCATGGACGACCAGTCAGTTGGGCTGGATTCCCCGTATCCTGCCCTTCCTGGACCAGGCGCCACTCTACAACAAGATCAACTGGGAAATGGAACACGGTGTGAGTGCCGCCCCCAATAACAGCCTTCGCAGAGAAAAACTACCCGTAGTTCGTTGCCCCAGTGACTCTTCGCGGCAACCTTCCTCCACCTATGGTCCGACAAACTACATGGCCTGCCGAGGAACGGGAGCCTCATCAACTTCAAATCGATATGGCTCTGTTTTTGCCCAGAACAGCAACATGAGAATTCGCGACCTTGAAGATGGTACTTCCAACACCATGATGGTCTCGGAAACGTTTGCCAGTGCACGGTTATGCTCTGAGCAACCTTCCGGTGGCGTCTGCCCGACAGCCTGCACCAGTTATACCGGTGGGGCACAACAGGGATTTTCCTGGATGTGGGCTCAGGTTTATGAATCCCATTATTATGGAACCGTGTATGGACCTAACAGTTCCACACCGGACTGCGGCGGTGGTTCCAGCACAACTGCTGCACTTTTGGCAGCTCGAAGTAAACACACGGGTGGTGTTCATGTACTCATGGCCGACGGGGCAGTCAGATTTGGTTCTGACAGTATTGATAACCAGCTCTGGAGAGACCTGGGGCATCCTCAGGACGGCAATGTACTGGGCGAATGGTAAACCTGAGTTCGCTTAGTTAAACATCCAGCAGTAGCCATCGCCATTGGGAACGTCATCTCCGATGGCGATGGTTCATTAGCTCTCGAATGAATGAGATTCTGTCTGCTGCAGGATACTCATTCAGTTCGAGCCTGTGTGACACCGCTGTCAACAGATTTCCATTTTAATGAAAGAAGAAACATCATGATCAGGATTCTGTTATCTTTTATTCTGTTTTGTAGTATGGCTCCGTTACTGAGTGGATGTGGCGAAGAAAAACCAATGGTTGAAGGGGAATACGACACCTCTGTTGAAATTGATCCCGCCGCAGAAGCAGAACTCGATAAACAGGCGAAACAGGACATGCGCTGACCAGACAGGCGTAAGTCCCCTACCCTTAAAAATCAATCGCAGGGAGTTTCAACCGCTCGCGGCAGGTATCCAGGATGTCGCGGGTGGCGCTGGCTCCGACGCGACTGACTCCCAGGTCGCGAACTTCGAGCAGTTTATCCAGCGTGCGGATTCCGCCGGCAGCCTTCACCTGGACCTGACGCGGCGTATGCTCCCGCATCAGTTTTAAATCTTCTATCGTCGCGCCGCCGGTACCATATCCGGTTGAAGTCTTAACCCAGTCCACATTGACAGCACTGCAGATGCGACACAGTTCGATTTTGTGCTTATCTGCGAGGTAACAGTTTTCAAAGATCACTTTGATTTTCTGCCCTGCCTGATGCGCAGTGCGCGTCAAGAGACCAATCTCCGTCTCCACGTACTTCCAGTCTTCACTGAGTACACGCGACAGATTCACAACCACATCCAGCTCAGTACACCCATCTTCCAATGCCTGTTCTGCTTCACGCAGCTTGACCAGCATCGTATGACCGCCATGTGGAAATCCAACCGTCGTGCTCGGTTCGACAGTCGAATGCTCCAGAATCTCAGCACAGCGTTTGAGATAGCAGGGCATGATACACACACTGGCAACATCATATGCCAGCGCCAGCTGACAGCCTGCTTCCAGCTCGGGGATGGTTAGAATCGGACTCAACAGTGAGTGGTCGATCATTTTGGCAATCTTCTGGTACTGTTCGTCCATGAGAATCACCTTCCAACGGGAATGAAGTTTCGCAAATAGGTATGGCACTGACGCAAAGCAGCCAGGCAAGCCTCGGTTGAGTGCTCGTAGGCTCGATCTTCAACTTCGACACACACGGGCCCCCGATAACCAATCTCGTTCAGTTGGGAAAAGAAGCTGCCCCACTCAACCTGCCCCAGCCCTGGTAGCTTGGGAGTATGATATTCCAGAGGATGTGCCAGAATACCGACCTGATCCAGGCGGTGCTGATCCACGCGTACATCCTTGGCATGCACATGAAAGATACGGTCGGCGAAATCGCGAATGGGTGCGAGATAATCCATGTGCATCCAGACCAGATGCGAGGGATCATAATTTAACCCGAAGTACTCGCTGGGGATGTCAGCATACATCCGCTTCCAGATCGCCGGCGTGCAGGCCAGGTTCTTACCGCCGGGCCATTCGTCTTTTGTAAACGACATCGGACAGTTTTCGATTCCCACCCGCACCTGTTGCTGTTCGGCAAATTGAATGATGTCGGGCCAGGTTTCCAGAAAGCGCGGCCAGTTATCGTCAACCGACTTTGTCCAGTCCCGCCCGATGAAAGTATTCATGCGGTTGATTTCCAGCATGCGGGAAGCGGAGATCACTTTCTGAATATGCTCTGTATATTTACCGGCCTCTTCCAGATCCGGCGTGAGAGGATTGGGATAGTAACCCAAAGCACTGACCGAGATATCATATTCATCAGCGAGTTGACGAACAGTAGTCACATCTGATTCGGTAAACGCTTCGGCAGAGATATGCGTGATGCCGGCATAACGCCGTGCGTCTTTCCCCTCTGGCCAGCACATGACTTCCACACAGTCGTAGCCAATCTCAGACGCGGCCTGAAAGACCTGCTTCAAATCGTAATCCGGCAGAATCGCAGTCACAAACCCCAGCTGCATCTCTCTGATCTCCTTCTCAACTCGCACTTCCATTGGTACTACGGCACGAAACAGAACCGACTCCTAAATCATAAACGAGTCGTTCCAGCCGGTCTACAACAGCGGGCAGAATCTCTGCTCAGGAGGAGTGAATCAATCTTCGTGTGGGAGAGAGCAGGTGGAGTTTCAGTGCTGGGGAAAGAGTTTCAGGGGGGATCAGGCAGGTTACCAGATTTCTTTTAAATCGAATTCGTAAGCTTCAATCCGTCGACCTGGTTCAAATTCTTCAGGCGACTCAGACAGGACTCGCACCCAGACCTGATGCCCTTCATAGACAGCCTCAACGGAGACATGAGCCCCTAACTGATCGTCATAGCTGACGGGGAGTGCCTGCCAGTAGAGAGCAGTAATTTCGTCGAAGATTTCACGGAGTTTGAGAATATCCAGGCAAAACTTGGAAGGCGCAAGCACGCCATCCCACTCTCCGCCAACAATCTCAGTGTTGGAAGCAAAGAGTGTGACTTCCCATTCATCACGGCTGTGGTGGTGAAAGAAATGACAACCAATGGGTGCCAGTACATCGACGTCGTACATCAATGCAGCAACCTGATTTGCCATCGTTTTCAGCCAGTCGGGAGGGGCAGGCATCAAATGATTTCAATCTAAATAAGTTTTGAACCGGTTCTTATTTCAATTCGTAACGACTTTCCTCGTAGTGCATCAGTTCAACAAAAGAATCATCTTAACACACTGTGAAGGCCATGCTCTTTCACGGTGTGCCGTTATGCTGACTGCTTCAGATGTTGTGCCTTGCACCAGGCAACCAGTTCAAATGGCCCGAAGAACAGTTTTGCAAGACAGCGATTCCGGCATTATTCTCCGGAACCTTCAGGGATCCTGAAGCCGATCACTGATCCCTGGTTCAATTTATTCAGGCGCAGAACCCGCAAAAGAAATGCCAAACATCTGTTAGATAAAATTTTCCCGATCTTTGGCAACCCGAATCAAGTTATACACCTGCATGCAATACTTTGCATGTATAGGCAATTCATTGTGGATGTGAGATAATCTGATCACAGACCGGAGTCGAAGCGGGAACGACCGAGAGATGTGTCAACAAAAAGAAACACCTTTGATTAACAAACTGTTCAAAGGTGTTTACATTTGGTTAATAAATTGAGAGTCGCGTCTGTGCGCATCAGCTCGAGAGTAGCCCGTTGATCATCATGATAGCCGCCGGTCCGACCAGCACCACGAAAATCCCGGGGAAGATGAACAGCACCAGCGGGAAGATCATTTTCACAGCCGTCATTGCCGCCTGTTCTTCCGCCAGCTGGCTGCGTTTGACACGCATACTGTCGGACTGGACGCGTAACGCCTGGGCGATTGAAGAACCAAACTTGTCTGCCTGAATCAGAATCGCCGAGAGTGCTCGCATATCATCGACGCCACTGCGAATTCCCAGGTCGTGTAACACTTCACGTCGGGGACGTCCCATCTGTAACTGTAAGTTGCATAAAGCAAACTCGTTACAGACATCAGGCGCAGTTTCCTCAAGTTCTTCGGAGACGCGCCGCATCGCAGCATCCAGACCAAGGCCCGCTTCTACGCAGACAACGAGCAGGTCCAGCGCATCAGGCAAAGAGAGAAAGATGCGTTCGATCCGCGCCTTACACATGAAACGCAGTACGATTTCGGGTAGATAGAATCCAATACCCCCGGCAATCACCAGCGAAGTCCAGCCGTTTTGAGTCAGACCGAAATTATAAAAACCGTAGCCGGATCCAATCAGGACCCCGAATAATCCAAGGGCAACTTTGAGTGAAAGAAAGATGGATGGCGCGTTCTCGGAGTTATACCCGGCGTTCGCCATCCGCACCTTCAGTTGATTCTCTTCCAGCTCAGACTTGGGAGTCAGTGCTTTCGACAAAGTCGGCGCTGCTTTCTCCAACAGCGAGCTGGCCGAGGCACCCTCTTCTCCGCCATTGCGCAGATGAGGATTGCGTAATTCATCCAGTCGTTCATTAGCCCGCGATTTATCGGAACTGAGCTTATTGACCACGGCGATCACGCCCACGATCACCATCCCGAAGATCGCCCATGGTAGCAATTGAACATAATCCATAATTTCTTCCCCAAACTCAATCGTATTCTGGAAATGTATTCCGCTGTCTGATTCGTTACTGCCCGAGATGCCTCCGGCAGACTGTTCGTTCAGATCTTGATGTTAATAATCTTCTTGATCCAGACCGCTCCCAGGACCTGCAGTACGATGCCCCCGCAATCATTTTGCGTCCGAGTTCATCGGTAAACAGCAGCATCACATAGTCCGGATTGAGATAGTAGACCGCAAAGAACAACGCGATCGGCAACGCCATCAGTACGACACCACTGATACGGCCTTCCCCGGTCAATGCCTGAACCTGTCCCATGATCTTAAAACGCTGACGAATGATGTAACCAATTTTGTCGAGGATCTCTGCCAGGTCGCCCCCGGCCTGTCTTTGAATGACCACCGCTGTTACGAAAAACTTCAAGTCCAGGTTCGGCATCCGTTTCAACATGCTTTTCAGGGCAACATCAATCGGCACACCGAGGTTCTGTTCCTCGTAGGCCATCGCGAATTCGGTGGCAATCGGAGATGGCATTTCCTGAACCACGACGCTCAGTCCTGAAGCAAGACTGTGACCGGAACGTAAAGCACGTCCCACCAGTTCCAGTGCGTCAGGCAGCTGTTGCGCAAATTTCTTGAATCGTCGATTCCGACGAAAGAGCAGCCACATGAAAGGCATGGCTCCTGCTCCCATCGCCGCAACCGGGCAGAGCGGGACCGGTGCGTTCGTAAACCAGGCGGCTGCAAAACCCAGCGAGGCAGCGACCGCGGTCATCAGCAGAAATGTATCTGCCTTGAACGGGGCTTCCGCCTGTTCGATAAGCAGCTTGAGATTTCCAAACTTTTCGAACCATTCCGAGATACGGTCCGAAAGGCTGGTCATCCCGCCTCTCACCATTTCTTCTTTGAGTAAGGAAGCTGTTTCTTCGGTGTGTCTTTTCTGTCCGGTGATTACGGCCAGTCGATCTTCCGCCTTGCTGGACGAAAAATCCTTGAAGACGAACATGATCGCCCCGACAAACGCCACCATTCCCAGAAAAGCAGCAATAGAGATGATGAGTGTCTGATCCATCTCGCTTTACCTTTACCATTATACATCTCGATCGCTCGAGATCTGATTATCTACTGTTATTTACTGCAGGACGCGATTGGCAAACAGATTCGAAGGCAGACGCACACCAGCGGCTTCCAGTTGATCCATAAATGCAGGACGAACACCGGTCGCTTCAAAGTGGCCATAAGCGCGGCCGTCCGCATCAATCCCATCCTGAACGAACAGGAAAATATCCTGCATGATCACGGTATCCTGTTCGAGGTTTAGCACCTCGGTCACATGAGTCACTTTTCGTGGCCCCCCCTGCAAGCGGTTCACCTGGATAATCAGGTTGACGGCCGCAGCGAACTGCTGCCGGAGAGCTTTCAGCGGAAGTTCCACGCCCCCCATTGTGATCATCGTTTCCAGACGGGAAACCGCGTCACGAGGGGTGTTAGCGTGAATCGTGGTCAACGAACCTTCGTGACCGGTATTCATTGCCTGGAGCATGTCCAGCGATTCGCCGCCACGACATTCCCCGATGATGATCCGGTCGGGACGCATACGCAGGGCGTTCTTTACGAGATCGGTTGCAGTAATCGCACCACGACCTTCAATATTCGGCGGACGGGTTTCCAGACGCAGCACGTGTTCCTGCTGCAACTGAAGTTCCGCAGCGTCTTCAATCGTAATCACACGGTGATCGCTCTGAATGAAGCTGGAGAGTGTATTCAACAAGGTCGTTTTACCGGAACCGGTACCACCACTGATGATCGTGTTGATGCGGGCCTTGATCGATCCTTCGAGCAACATCGCAATTTCGGGTGTGAATGCACCGAAGCGCAACAGGTCTTCCAACCCCAGGGGATTCGAACCGAATTTTCGAATCGTGAGTGAAGGTCCATCCAATGCCAGAGGTGGAATTACCGCGTTCAAACGTGAACCATCGGGCAGGCGGGCGTCAACCAGCGGCGATGTTTCATCGACGCGTCGACCGACCTTGGATACGATTCGGTCCAGAATCTGTAACAGGTGCTGATTATCGCGGAACACGACGTTAGAACGTTCAATCCGCCCTTTTTTTTCCACAAACACATGTTTGGGACCATTGATCATGATGTCGGCAATATCCTGATCCTTCAGCAGCAGTTCCAGGGGACCAAAACCAAATGTTTCATCGAGGATTTCTTCAATCAGCCGTTCGCGTTCGGAACGGTTGAGCAAGGGATTTTCGGTGTCGCAGAGATGCTCGATCACCAGACGGATTTCCCGTCGCAGAGAGTCTCCTTCGAGATCTCCCACGCGCGACAAGTCCAGTTTTTCAACAAGCTTGCTGTGGATCAACCGCTTCAGATCATCAAATGCCATATTGGGATCAGCGTGGGAAAGGCCATGACCTGCCATTTGCTCAAAACTCCTTCAATTTGTGTCTTTAATTTCAAAACCAGATGTGACTCTCAGAACGTCCCGGCAGGCAACTCGATTTGCGTGCGGGAATTCTCATGAGGTTTTTCCAGTAAAATCTAGTTCATAAAAAAGGCAGATGTCGCCAGAAGCATAAAATGATGCAAAAAAACAGCACTGCACTATCAGAGAACCAATACAGGTTCTGACGGTTGGAGGGATTCCAGGGATGTGTCAGGTCAGTTTCATTGTGACAGTTGAGCCTGTCACAATTCGTGGCGAGTTCTGTTTTGTTGAATTGCCCCTCTTTTCAGGAGAGTAAGGTGGCATTTACGCACCCTCCGGGCAAAAAATCATCATGCGCCCCTGCTCTGTGATTCAGCCCGCCGATCACAGTTGTGACAAAATCAGAGCCTGCAACCGTTACTTTCCATAAAAGCCAGAACATTGCTGCAACTATCGATGATCGTCCCCACTTTGGGTGAGACAGACAATTTGGTCAGCAAACTGCCCCGGTTTGCAGATGAGATCGCAGACAGCGGACTGACTGCCGAGCTGATACTGGTGACTGACGATACCACCCGGGAGCTCAAGCTGGCATGTGACGTTCTAAACTCGAGTCTGTCCGTCCAGCTGATTTACCCGGAACACTCTCAATCACCTACAACCGCGTTCATGGACGGCCTGCAGGCGGCCTCGGGCGAATTCCTGCTGGTACTCACTGACGAATCCTGTCTTTCCCGGAAACTGATTCAGGCACTGAGCACTCCGCTACTGGAGCAACAGGCTGACTTCGTGATGGGGTCCCCAGAGATTAAATCCGGTTCGCCACTCGCCAACTGGCTGGTTCGACCACTGACGAAGGAAAAAGATCCATGGGCGGACTGTTTTGCCCTCTCCCGGGACAAGCTTGAACAATGTGAGGAGCACCTCACCCCTTCAAGTCCGCACCCTGCCCTGGAATTAATCGTCAAAGGGGAATTCGAGGAGGTCGTCACAGTCCCGCTTAATGATCACTCTGCTCGGAAACCAGCATCGACCGTGGGAGAATGGTTTCGCCTGGGGGCTCAGCTGAAAACGCTGTACGAGTTCAAATTTAAGAACTACGCTTACTTCCTGCAGTTCGCGATTGTCGGCTCCTCCGGAGTCATCGTAAACCTGTTGGCGCTTTCGCTGCTGCTGGATTTGATGATCCGCCCCCTCGCGGTGGCAACTGCGATCTGGATTGCCATGACCAGCAATTTTCTGCTGAACCGACACATCACATTTTCGTACGCGCGACATGCCCCGCTGCTGAAACAGTACCTGGCCTACTGCGGAAGTTGCCTGACGGGGAACTTCTTTAACTGGCTAACCACGATGGTGCTGTGTGGTACGTTTGCTTTCTTTGCTGCTCAACCACTGGTGGCAGCTCTCATCGGAATCCTGGTCGGCATGGGCTTTAATTTTCTGCTCTGCCGTCTTCTCGTGTTCGGAAAGCAGAAAACCGCAAGCGTAGCCCCCGTCAACGAGCCCGTCGAAAACCACTCTTAAAGTTCACCAGGCTGATCGCCGGGCGCAGGTGGTTGCCGTTTCTGCTGCTGGGCCATTTTTCGTTGAAACTGCTCGAACGAATGCGTCAGGGAATCGAGCAGTCGGGGAATGTTGGGAGCAGCCAGATGCACGCGTGCGGAAACGCAGGAGCGGGGAAAGAATGTCGTGATGAAATCAAATGAAAACTCGGTCGCAGAATGGCCGATCCGGACTGCGTTCGCATAGACGCCGCTCAGCATTTCATCCGGCAGCTTCAATTCATCGTAGAGTTCTTCCGCGGAAGGTGGTTTCTGTGCCGCTTCTGTTGTCTTATCGGCTACGTGCGGCTGCGGTACAGCCTGTGGTGGATTCGCATCCGGTGTGACGGTCTCGCCGACAGTTCCTGAGCCACCAGCAGAGGTGCCTGAAGGAACATCTGAAACCGGGGGAGTCGGTGCATCAGGCTCGGGTGATTCCAGACCGGCTCCTACGTTAATGGCATCGGACGAGCTGGTAACCTGTGGCGGCAATGGTGCCGGCATCGCGGGGAATCCAAACCGGTTCTCGTAATTGGTGAGATTGTCGCGCAGAGCCCGGATCATCTGCGGTACGACTCCGATGGGCAACACGACGCGGGCGACGACCTGCTGGGGAGTTGAGATGCGCAACAGGAAGTCCAGAATAAATTCGTGCCCCCCCTGAAGAACGACAGCCCCCGTACTGAAGACGCCTCGGGAAACCCCTTCCGGCACCCGGGCACTCACCTGGGAATGACGGATTTCCTGAGTATGACGTTCCGGATTGAACTCTCCAGACGATTCATCGTTGTTCCCTGCGGGTGTTGATTCATCACTCATGGTTTCGATTTCGTTCTTTCAGAATTCTCAAGTTGTCTGTCAGTGTCCGGATTGAATTCCGTTCGCGACTGCTGAGTCTTATGTTTCCAGGACGCGCAGTTCCCGAGGCAGAGGAAAGCGAACGGACTCGTTACGAATCGTCGCTGTCTCCACTTCCGCCTGGTACTTTTCTGCTAAATGAGTGACCAGTTCATCAACGACGACTTCAGGTGCACTCGCACCTGCAGTAATCAGGATCGACTCACAACCCTCCAGCCATTCCGGGTTCAGTTCCTGAACCCCATCGATGAGATATGATGGTTTGCCGACCGTCTTGCCGATCTCCATCAGTCGTTTGCTGTTGGAACTGTTCTGGCTCCCGAGGACCAGTACCAGGTCGGCTCGGGGAACCAGTTCGGTCACCGCCTCCTGACGATTGGTCGTGGCATAACAGATGTCTTCCTTGGGAGGGCTTTCGATCTGCGGGTATTTCTGCTTCAGGCTCTGAATCACCCGACCAGCTTCTTCCACGCTCAAAGTGGTTTGCGTCAGATATGCCAGTTTCGCATCTTCCGGGAATGACAGATCGGCAACCTCTTCCGGGGTTTCGATCAGCGTGATGCTCTCTGGCGCTTCGCCCATCGTGCCGATGACTTCATCGTGTCCTTCATGGCCGATAAGAATGATGTTGTAACCAGACTGAGCGTATTTAATCGCTTCGGTATGCACTTTGGTTACCAGCGGGCAGGTCGCATCAATCGTGCGAATGTTCCGATCGCGGGCTTCCTGGCGAATCTGGGGCGACACCCCGTGTGCACTGAAGACGAGAATCGAATTCTCCGGGACTTCACTCACCGCATCGACGAAGGTAACTCCCAGACTGGTAAACTTATTGACGACGTATTTATTGTGGACGATTTCGTGATAGACGTAGATCTCGCTACCGAAAATACGAATGACTTCTTCGAGACATTCGATCGCCATATTTACACCCGCACAGAAACCGCGGGGATTTGCCAGAATGACTTTCATTGAATTTGGTACCACTAAAGCAGAGATGAACAGATCTGTTCCTGCAGCGGAGTCCAGCAGCCTGCTCCCGAATTCACAATCATCAGAGAGTCAGCATATCACCGGAATAACTCCGCCACACGGTGCAGGTCGCTTTCCAGCAGCCCTGCACCTGTATTCTATGACGAACGGCAGAGTAAACCAAATCCCTACAGTTGAAAAATCGGACTTTCTGTACAGGAATGCCCCTGTTTTACAGCGAAATCCTATTCCACGGTCACGCTTTTGGCCAGATTCCGCGGTCGGTCGACATTGCAGCCTCGCTGGACTGCGATGTGATAGGACAGCAGTTGCAGTGGAATCGCAGTCACCAGCGGTTGCAGGAAATCATCGACATCCGGCACATAAATCACATCGTCGGCGATGTCGGCGATTTTGCGGTCCCCTTCACAGGCGATGGCAATGACGGGACCTTTCCGTGCTTTTACTTCTTCGAGGTTGCTCATCACCTTGGGATAAATCTGACCCCGCGGCACCACGAAGACACTGGGGGTCTCTTCATCCACCAGTGCAATCGGGCCGTGCTTCATCTCAGCAGCCGGATATCCTTCTGCATGAATATAACTGATTTCCTTCAGCTTCAAGGCACCTTCCAAAGCACCGGGGAAGTTATACAGTCTGCCGAGATAGAGGAAATTGTTGAAGTTACAGTACTTCTGTGCGATCTCTTTGACCAGATCATTACATTCCAGGCACTTGCGTACCTGATCGGGCACCTGGTGAATGGCGTCAATAATCCGGCGACCGGCAGGATACGACAAATGCCGCATGCGTCCCAGAAACAGTGCCAGCTGTATCAATACCATTACCTGGGAAGTGAATGCCTTGGTAGACGCGACTCCCACTTCGGGACCGGCGTGAAGATAGATTCCGCCATCGGCTTCACGGGCAATCGTCGAACCGACGACATTACAGATGGCCAGCGTGGGGTGTCCCTTGCGCTTACATTCCCGCATCGCTGCCAGCGTGTCTGCCGTTTCACCACTCTGGGTGATGGCGAAGATCATCGTGTTTTCCGACATGGGAGGATTGCGATACCGCAGTTCGCTCGCGTATTCGACCTCCGTCGGAATCCGTGCGAATTCTTCCAGCAGGTATTCACCGACCAGACCGGAGTGCCAGCTGGTGCCACAGGCGGTCAGTACCACGCGATCGATCTTGCGCAGCTGTTGTGGATCGAGATTCAAACCACCGAATTTCGCGGTCGCCTCATCTTCATCGATGCGTCCCCGCATCGCATTTTCCAGCGTCTGCGGCTGTTCGAAGATCTCTTTCAGCATGTAATGTTCAAAGTCACCCAGCTCGGCATCTTCACTGACCTGATCGAGTGTCTGAATCGAGGGTGTCTGCTGACCTTCATCCCGATGGAAGACTTCGACTTCATCCCGCGTGAGTACAGCGACTTCATGGTCCGAAAGATAAATCACCTCTTCGGTATAACCTATCAATGGACTTGCATCACTGGCAATAAAATGTTCGCCCTTGCCGACCCCGATCACCAGGGGGCTGCCCAGACGAGCGGCGATCATGACATCGGGCAGTTCCCGAAACAGGATCACCAGACCGTAGGTTCCCTTCAGCTTGGATAGGGTATTCTCTACCGCCTTGAGGTACGTATTCGTATCATCCAGGCTCTCCCCCAGCTTGATCTGTTCTTCCAGATGGTGAGAGAGCAGGTGCGCGATCGTCTCTGAATCGGTGGTCGTGCGGAAGACATAGCCCAGTGCCTGGAGCTTGGACCGCAGGGATGCGTAGTTTTCGATCACCCCGTTATGCACGATGATGACTTCACCGTTTCCGCCGACATGCGGATGTGAATTCTGGTCGTTGGTTTCGCCGTGTGTGGCCCAGCGGGTGTGTCCGATACCCACGCTGCCCTCGATCGGGCTCGACTTATACAGGGCCGCCATCTCCATGACGCGCCCTTTTTTCTTACGAACCTCAATTTCGCTGCCCGTGTGGACTGCGACACCGGCACTGTCATAGCCACGGTATTCCAGTTTCTGAAGCCCTTTGATCAGCAGCGGGCCCGCTGGCCGATGTCCAATATAGCCGACAATTCCACACATAATCTCGCGCTCCGTCGCTGGATGAGGGAAAACCGTTTTGATTTGAGAAACCTGTCTGGCGACACCAGCAGTCAGACTGCTCTCCGTCCGTGAGATTTCAGTCTGCAGGATTCGTTGATTTTATTAAAAGGATGGGCTCAAGCCGGACCGATGGCGAAACCACCGGCAGGAATGAGACCTGACAGGTACTTAGGGGAGCCGAAAGATATCACAAGTCTTGAAAATGAGTCAACCACGTTTCGCGGATCTCTCGAAGTTCAGCAGTGCGATTCTGCCCCAGCTGTCTAGCCGCAAACTTTGTGATGACAGTGCTTTACCGAATCAGTTACTGCATACCATGGAGGGAATTCCTCAGCAGGTGTACTTTCATTCCTTCATCTGAACACGCTCAGCCGCCAGGCGGGCCACTGCGAATGCACAGGCGGCATCAGCGACGGAAGCATCAAAGATTCCCGCTACGTTCGTCAAGCGGGTCTGGCTGAGCACCGGATGAGATTTGACGATCTTTTCGGCTAAAAAAACGGCACTTCCACTGATGAGTACCGCTGCGATCGGCTCCGTGGTGCGAGCCAGTACCTGGTCGATGGCCCTGTGGATCTGGTGCTGGTGACGCTCCGCCAGCCATTCCGCCATCTGCTGTACTTCTTCTGTTGAAATTTCTGTTAAATCGCAGCAGACGGAACGCGCCAGGCGAATCTCGGCTACTTCCCGGGTTGCCGGCTGGCCGTTGGCGGTATCCAGGTCGGCCGCATCCTCGGGTCGCATGTTCAGTAACAGGTATAAGTCGAGGGTCGTCGCGAAGCTCTCCGCAGCCAGGGGACACTGCTGATCTCGTAACGGTACGAAATTCGAAAGCATGGCGAGCGGCGTTCGTCGGCCCCCAGTGTAAACCAGCTCCCCTGAGAGCAGCCGTTCTACATCCGTCAGCCCTGCCGGCACGGGAAAGCCCTGTTCCAGCGGAATGATGTCGGTCGTTGTCGAGCCGATATCGATCAGCAGCCCCCCCGTTCCTGAACCATCCGCCCGACCCAGCTCGCCAGAGCATGCCAGTTCGCTGCTGCTGCCAGTAAAGGATATTCGCGGGCGATGTCAGTCGTGATAAACTCGGCTCCCGTCGACCAGACGATGACCGGAGCCGGCGTTACCGCGGCTTCGATGGCAGACAGGATCTGATCCACGCCTGCGGCTTTCGTTGCAAAACAGTCTGCCAGTTCGCCGGTCATTGTTACCGCGACCAGGTCGGGGCGTGAAAAATTGGTCAGCAGCTCTCGCAAAGCGTCTGCTAACAATTCCGGTGTCTTCCAGAGCGGGAACGGGACGGAGTGCGCTTTCCCGTCGCAGTCCGCCGCCTTCAGATTCGCACCGCCCACATCCAGACCGATTACATACATCACATGTCTTTCTCTGATTTATGAAAGCCGTTGGAAACTTCCATCAGGTTGGAAGGACACAGCTTGCTCTAAATTCCACTTCAGATTGGACGGTCCCGCAGAGAAACCTGTTACCCATGCAGCCAGATTATCGGGAGTTAACCGTCGATAACCGGTATAAGCGGTCGTCAGCCGCGGATTGATTTCCACGAGCACAGGTGCCTGCGGTGCCCGGTCAGGCAACAGAATATCAAAGCCCACGTATCCCGCAAGTCCGGGGAGCAGATCACAGGTCTGAGAGATTAACTCCTGAATCGCGGATATAGCGTCAGGTTCCAGTCGCGCGGGAATCCGCCCTCCCTGGTAGAGAAACCGGGGTTCCCAACAGAGAGTCTGTTCACCGATCGGTAACAGTTGACAGCGTGCGTCCTGAATCAGAGCCGCTGCAGAAAGTGATTTTCCTTCCAGCCAGGGCTGCCAGATCAAGTCAGCTGTACCTGCCTGTTTCCCAGCAAACCAGTTGTGCCACTCCTCCGGTTGGTTGAATCGCAGTAACCCCATACCGCCTGCTCCCCAGCGATGTTTGACCAGACAGGGAAAGCGGGTGGGAAGCTCGGCTGCTTCACTCAGCAATGCGGTCTCAATTGTGGGGATGCCCGCTCTTTGCAATACCTGATAGAGCTGCCACTTATCGGAAGTCAACTGAATCGTAGTTGGGTCGGGCCCCAGCACACAGGCTCCGGTTTCCACGGCCCAGCGGGTTCTCGTCAGTAGTAGATCATCAAATTCGGGGGCAATCACCCAGACCAGATCGGCCTGCTGAGAGGCCTGACGGAAATACTCCGGTTCAGCCTCAGGTTGATTCACGCGCTGGATGTAAAGTCGCTGCTCCTGTTCCGCCTGCTGAAATTCCGGAGCGGTCAGCAGTCCCGGTTGTACGCACGTCCGGACCTGAATACCGGGAATCTGCAACAGATCAGAGAGAACCGCTTCCAGCATCGCAGTCCCCTCTGCCAGCAGGGTGGGCTCAGATTCCGCCAGTGGGCAGCCGCCACTACAGAGATATTCGGAGACAAAAACGGTCGATAACATGCCAGATTCGATTCAATTCAGTCTGATTTCAGACGCAGAGACGAAGCACGCCGGACCAGATATCCGTTATCAGGGGTATTGCCGAGAGGAAGCGCACTAATTCCTCAGTCTAAAAACTCTGACAGGTTTTGTTAATTGAAACTACTGTTGATCTCGCTGAATTCCTTCTGTTTTGGCTTGCCTCACTCTATCAGTCAAACAGTGCTGGAACTGTTGATTGTGTGGCTGGATTCATCCTTAAAAGCGACAAAGTCTCTGAAAGTGGATTCTGCTGTTTGACCGCTGTTTTCAGGTCTGAATTCTCGCTCTTACTATTTAAAAAAACTGCCAATTGTCTGCCTGTTGCACTTAAGTTTGCGTGATAAACTTTGAATGGAATCCGTTTCTTTTGAATGTAAGAGGATTATTCATGCCGGGCATTGTGAATCGGCCAATTTTGAGAATGACTTCAGGAATGCTGCTGGTGCTGACTCTGTCACTGACAGCCTGCACCGCCTTTGCGCCCAGTCAGCGTGCGTCCTGGAAGTTGACCGATCCACCACCGCTGGATCCTCAAAATCAGCCACTCAACAGTCCCCAGCCCACAACGCCTAATACCCAGTCACGAGAAACACAACGTATCGGTCCGCAGCAGACGATTCCCCAGAAACAGGAACCGCCTGCACCACCAGATAACGATATGTTTGCAGTCCCCGAATCGATTGACCGCAATCAGCCGCCACAACCTCGTGATCTGCCTGAAGATATACCGTCCCGTCCGCGGATAGAGATGCCTCAGCCCCAGATGCGTTCCAAACCCGAAACGACGCCGCAGCGTCCCTCCGGACCGATGATGACTCCGCCGGCACAGGTGGGGCCATTGGAAATGACGGTTGATGTCATTCCCAAACGACAACTGGGCAGCGGTGCCACGTTCTACCTGATCGTGAAAAACACCAGCAATCAGTCTGTGCGAAATGTGATTCTGGAATGCGAGTTCGATTCCGCCCTACTCTTTCCAGGTCGTAGAGAAAAGAAAATCGGGCAACGACTGGGAACGCTGCAGCCGGGTGAGTCCAAAGAAATCAATCTGACACTTTACAGCGACGCTCTGGGCAACCACTGCTGTCGCTTCCGCGCGATCGCTGAAGGCGAAGAACTGGTCTGGAAATCGGTCTGCGTCGAGTACGTCAAGAAGCAGCTGGAACTGTCTGTGATTGGTCCTTCAACGCGCACCATAGGCAGTCGCGCTGAGTACATCATCAAGCTCTCTAACGTCAATAACGTCGACCTTAAGAATGTTCTGGTGACGGTCTCCTACGATGCGTCATTGATCCCGCGAGAGGCGTCTATCGGTTCCGAGCGCGAAAGTGGCCAGTTGAAATGGCTGCTGGATACGATTCGTGTGGGAGAGGGAGTTCAGTTGCAGGTCGAGTTTGATTGTGAAGTCGCCGCTGAGTTTGCCTGCATGCGTGTGAATGTCAGCAGTCCGGAACTTCCCGACGAGCAGGCATCAGCGTGTCTGAAAGTGACTCCCACGCAGGGAGTCCTGGACGTGCATGTTCGCGACACCAAAGATCCGATTGCCCGTGGTGAAGAGACGACTTATGAAGTCAGCATCGAAAATCGTGGATTGCAGCCGGCGCGGGGAATTCAGCTGCAGGCGAAAATCCCCCGCATGTTCCGCGTGGTCTCAGTCGAAGCACACCAGGGGAACCAGAAGCTGAATCTGCGACCGGAAGTGAATCAGAATACGTTAAGCGTCTCCCCCGTGCAGGAACTGCCCGCGGATGCGTTTCTGCGGTATACGATTCAGGTCAAAGCCATCGGTAACGGCGATGGCGAATTCGAAGTGACAATTACCAGTGCCGATTCCGAACAGCTGGAAACGCGCGTCAGCGAAATCACAACCGTCAACCGCTGACCGACGTTCAACGTTTTTGTGCGTGCTCTGGGAAATCATTCTGGTAGCGTTTCAGCAGCGCGTTCATGTCAGCAGGCACGATATAGATTTTGCCGCGAATCTTTTTAGTTTCTCCCGGTTGAAGTCCACCCAGACGAAAATCAGCGTGGAGACAGCGAATCACCCCCTGGAACAGTTCCTGGTAAGGCTCAAAGGCGGTCGCGAAGATCCAGCGATCATCGGCGCTGTAGCAGCCGATCAGACCGTTGCTCGGAACTTCACTGCTGAGAGGCCGCGGATTCACATCCGTGCGGGGTACATTCGCCGGACACCAGACCTGGCCCGGTATGTAACGTGCTGTCGTCGCCCAGTTGCGGGTCGGCATGAAGGCCGGCTTTCCATCGAGAAAGATAAACGACTTTCTGATGTATGCATATTTGTCGTCTGTCTGCTCAGCTCCGAGTCCGGCGAATTCTCCGACACGGATACAGGGTTGGGCCCAGTGCACTTCGGAACGTACCTGCGTCGGATTGTGAGCCACGAGTTGAAAATCGACTTCGTCTGATTTCGCCGTGATCGTGTGCTCCACGGTAATGCCATCAGCGACCGTGCATTTCAGTTTGAGCACGCTCCGGTCATCGTTCAGATCGATCGTTTGAGTTTCATGCTTGACGACCGTATGTTTTCCCCAGTCCGCATCCGTCGAACCGGCGCGACAATAGGCTTCCAGATAATTAATCGGAATCGTGCCTCCCGGAATGTGGTCCCCGTGAATGTACAACATGTTCTTTTCACGGGAGAGCGTCAGGCGGGGCGCCTGTTTGTCTGCGACCGTCTGTTGTGCGGCAGACCTCCGCGCGGCGGATGGTGCAAGCACCATCAGGGCACATAATCCCAGCAGCAAAAGCGAATGAGCGAGCGACTTCATCACTTCCTCCGATTAGAAACCGTATTGATTGTCAGTTGTGAAAACTCCGGTCATTAAATGAAAAACAACCGGGATGTGACACACACGCCGGTTGTTTCAGTTTGTCGTTAATCAGTTAACAGGAGACTTAGACGAATGGAGTCACACCCGGCATGGCCACGGGGGGCTCGGGGAGTGACATAGCCATATCGTATTTCTCCGGCGAGAGATCTTCTTTGGAGTTCATCGCCTGTTCCCAGGTGAGGGTCTTGCCGGTATAGGCTGACATGCGGGCGATGATCCCCATCATGGAGCTGTTAGCCATGTACTCACCGTTGTTGATGACTTCACCATTCCGCAGGGCTTTGTACATTTCGTTGTGTTCCAGCTGATGCATGTTGGTACGTCGGCGGGCCCCTTTCCAGGGGTTCTTGCCTTCGATCTGGTATTTCATCAGTGTCGCGGTGCCTTCCGTTCCGGAAACGGTATCTACAAACATCGAACTGCAGCCCTGCTGATGCCGGGTAGAAGCCAGGAACTTGGTTCCGTTGGCGTATTCGTAAACCGTGCTGAAGTGGTCGTAGATGTGACCGTACTCAGGTGCAGTCCGTGTCTGGCGACCGCCTGTACTGTAGCACTTCACAGGATATTCGCCCATGACCCAGGATTGTTTATCCAGTTCGTGAACGAACTGTTCGGTGTTGAAATCGCCGGACAGCCAGGTGTAGTAGTACCAGTTCCGCATCTGGTATTCCATGTCGGACCATTCGGGTTTGCGTTTGGCCATTTTGGCAACGCCGCCCAGGTAGCGGATGCTCTGCATGGAGACAATGTCTCCGATACCGCCATTATGAATTTTATCGACCATTTGCTGCATTCCGGTTTCGTAACGCCAGCACAGACCGGAAACGATGGTCAGGTTTTTCCGCTTGGCTTCCTTGGTGGTCTCGAGCACGGAACGAATCCCGGGAGCATCGACGGCGACTGGTTTCTCACAGAAGACGTGCTTGCCGGCATCGATACAGGCTTTCAAGTGTTGTGGACGGAAGTGGGGAGGTGTTGCCAGCAGCACCAGGTCCACGCCGGAATCAATCAGTTTCTGGTAGGCGTCGAAGCCAACGAATTTGTGTTCTGCATCGACTTTGACCCGATCCTGAACTTCGGTCTTCTTCAGGTTCTGATAGCTCTGTTCCAGTTGATCGCCGAATGCATCTGCGAGTGCCACCAGTTCCACATTGGGATCAGCACGCAGAGTCTGAGCCGCTGCCCCTGTTCCACGACCACCACAGCCGACGAGACCGACTTTGATCAGTTCGGTACTGGCCGCAAATGCGCCCGAGGTCAATGCGGGGTTCACAACCAGCCCGGTTGTCGCCAGCGTGGCCAGTGATTGTTTCATGAATGTGCGGCGTCCTTGAGAAGGCTGCTGTGGTGAGGCGTTTTCGGGCATCAGAAAGACCTTTCGTTCGATTTCAGCAATGATAGAGTACGTGGGACTCAGTAGACCGAGGTGCAATGAATCCGTAATCAGGCAGGAAGTATGAGGACAATCGTCGGCAACCGGAGCTACTTAACGATCTTTAATTATTATCAACGCAGCCTCAGGCAAGATCAAGAGCGCGATCCATGCGTTCGGAAATATCCTGTAATCTCTGGCGATCTCCGCCTTTGACTTCCGCGGTGGCCCAGCCCTGTGTATAGCCGATATCCTTAAGCGCCTGACGGACTTCGGGCCAGTTGCAGTCTCCCTCGGTGATTTCAACCTGAAACCCTTTCCAGAGCCCCTCATCCTTCTGTTTTGCGCGACTGTATTCTTTGATATCGAGTTTGACGATGCGGGGCCCCAGGATGCGAATCCACTGATCGGGCCAGCCGAAGCGGACTACATTCCCGACATCGAAATACACGCCCGCCGCCGGGCTCTCCAGTTCATCAATGAAGCGGGCCATTTCCAGTGGACTGAGCAGGAAATTATTCCACACATTTTCAACCAGCAGTTTAATGCCCTGCTTCTCTGCATAAGGCAGATGTTTCCTCAGCTTGGCCTGCTGCTGCTTGTAGACGACATCGTAGGGATTATCCTGGTCGACTCGTCCTGCCACCACCAGCACACTGGTGCCACCATAGTACTTGGCCTGATCGATTGAGTCTTTGAGTTCGTCCCGGCTGCTGTTCAGAAAGCCGTGGACCTGCACTCCCGTGGCGTCGATGGCTTTACGGACTTCTTTAGGATCGACCTTGGTACGGTAATGAATCTCGGTTCCGTCGAAACCCAGATCCTTGAGCATTTTGAATTTATCCATTACCGGAATTTTCTCGGTAATCATCTGATATTTGACCGCTTTTTTGATGCGGGCCTGTTTGCCGGAGTTCTTTTCTTCGCCAGCGAATCCAGCCAGCGGCTGCAAGACGGAACCGGCCAGCAGGGTGGCAGAGGTCTGCTGCAAAAAGGTTCTGCGTGTTGTTTCATTCGAGGGAACCACGTTCCCGGATTCTGATTGCGACATGCCTGCTCCTGTTCTCGCTCAAGTTGGATGATACATCAACCACGAATTATATCGAGCATACCCCGCTCAACGAGGAGCCGCAAGATTGCGCTACTGTCTGGCAGTGTTACTCTGCGGCTGAGGCTGCCTGGTAACGGTGACTTGAACCGCTCCCTCATTATTGTCGAGTGAGTCCCACGCATCGTTTAAGCGGAAATAAAGCGTACCGGTCGCCGGGGCCATCCAGGTTGCTTGAGATCCCTGGGGATAGACCCGTAGCAGAGTCTGCATACGTGTGGGATCATTGCCTGGATCGGGGCGGACCATCATCAACAGTCGACCCAGTGGTTGTCCATTAAAATATTGAAACGTAATCCCGTCCGCTGTACTCTGCCAGGGTTTGGGTTTCTGCGCGAGTGTAAACATTCCGGTCGCAGACACTGAATACGTCTCCCCGCGGGTCACATGTACGCCACTCGACTGCCAGCCTCGGTCGCTGGTGATTTCCTGTGTGACCGAAGCGTCTATCACGAGGTCCTTACCTGGTTGAAACGTGATCATGGCCCGTTCGGAATCATAGCCGGGCTGCAGATTGCGAACAAACAGCAGCCAGGCATCATTGGCGGCAAGCAAATCGGGACCGATCATCGCTTTTATTTTTTCTGTGAACCCGGAGCCCTGCATCTGCCGCGCCAGTTTACGGAACTCAGCCTGATACTGGGGATGCTTGTCAAAGAACTGACTCAGGGCCCACGACCAGGCATAGGATGCATTCGCATCGACAAAATCGTCGGGACCCAGCTGCATCACTTCCAGCATCGTTCTGGGGGGCGCACTTTTTACGGCATCCTGGATTAATGAGATCCGTCCCAGACCGCCAAAATCGTTCTTATTATGAGGCATCACATTAAACTGAATTTTCCCATCCGCGCCGACATGGTGTGTCGCCATCGATTCCGCGATGCCTTCCAGGTACCAGACGGGCGCGCTGATGTCTTCCATGATCATGCTGTAACAGTGCGTGTATTCGTGCAGCATGAGATGCTTGAGATAGTATTCCTCGGTCTGCGCGTTCATCCAGAACTGGGCCCCCTGATGACGCCCGTTGATAATCTGAGCCAGCAACCCCGGAATCAAGTCTGCTTTCTCAAATCGTTCCCGGTCCTGCATGATATAGCCGGTGACCTGAAACTCAGTGCCTTCCCGATTGGGGGGT
This sequence comes from Gimesia benthica, assembly GCF_009720525.1. NCBI lineage: Bacteria > Pseudomonadati > Planctomycetota > Planctomycetia > Planctomycetales > Planctomycetaceae > Gimesia > Gimesia benthica. The sequence goes on along the minus strand of NZ_CP043930.1, from coordinate 5,742,542 downwards.
AACGGACCAAAATACTTTTGCAGTGCCGGATAAGCCTGTTCAAGTACGGCCGGTAGTTTTTTCGCCTGTTCCGGATCGATGTCCGTATAAAGTTTCAGATGCGACGATTCATAACACTCGATGCCCAACAGCGCCAGACGCTGATTGTTGTGCAGGGGACGTTGATCGCTGGGGCGATACACTTTCTGCTCAGCGTTTTGCATAGGTGATACGGGTTGAGGTTCGCCAGATGCCTTGTCCGGGTCAGTCTCCGTTTTTGTTTTCTCCGTTTTTATCTGAGGAGCCTGTGGTTGCTGCTGTGATTCCGTGGAAGCCGTCGAGACAGCAGGTTCACTGGTAACGACGATCTCAGATTCTTCAGCGGCGCGCGGGGGCGCCGCGTCTGTATCACAGCCCGGGAGCAGCAGGCAGAGCCAGAGTAGAGAATTCGGCTTCCATTCCAATCGCGACACATGCATCTAAGAGAACTTTCAACCGGTTTCGGAACATTTCCTCGAGAGAATCGTGACGAGTCTGTATTAGTCCGTCTATTGTGACCGATTTTGCCCCCGCCGTCGAGGAAGCATTCGTTTCGCTGTCCTGAGTTGATCCTCGCGCGTGATTATTGCAAAATGCGTTGTAGACGTCTGTTACGAAATTCAACAGGCTGGAGTTCTTACGCCAGATTCCAGCAGATCGATAACCCAATCTCCCCGTTTTTCTCTGCGAGGAACTTCTTCATGAGCCCCTTCCGCTTCAGCCTGAACGCCAGTACGATCCGTACCACACCACTGCTCGATAAAATCCGCGTCACTGCCGAAGCGGGATACGGGGGAATCGAACTCTGGTTTGATGAAGTCGAACAGTACCTGGCTGAGGGAGGAAAACTGGAAACAATCTCGCAGGCTCTCAAAGATGGCGGACTGGCGGTCCCCACGATGATCATGTTACGCGACTGGTGGTCAGCGACAGAGGAAGAGTATCCGCGTGTATTTCAGACCTGCCTGGATCGCATCAAGCTGGCCTCTCAACTGGGGGCCGAATATGTGATTGCCTGCCCGCATCGCGATAAGAATCCGGACTACGACCTGGGTGCGAAACGGTATCGTGAGTTGCTGGAAGCGGGTATCGAAGCCGGTGCGAAGCCAGCGGTTGAGTTTCTGGGCTTCGTCGCTGATGTCACCACGATTGAAGACGCATTACGGGTGGTCGAGAAATCAGGACATCCCGCAGCAACCCTCGTGCTCGATCCGTTTCATGTATTCCGGGGAGGTGGTTCCATGGAGACCATCGCACAACTCAAGCCCGAGCAGATCGCGATTTCCCATTTCAATGATGCCGTCGATACCCTGCCTCGCGAAACCCAGATGGATCCAGACCGCGTCCTCCCCGGCGACGGGCACCTGGACCTGGTGCATTACTGCCGTCTGCTGAAGCAGATTGGTTACGAGGGCTGGCTCTCACTGGAACTGTTCCGCGAAGATCTCTGGCAACAGGATCCGCTGCAGGTGGCTCAGGTAGGTCTGGAACGGATGCAGATCGTAGCCGAGCACGCCTGATTCAATCCTGTTGACTGGCGGCGATGAATTCGGACAGCGTCGAGAGATTGCGGACAAAGACCCGCGTGTCGATGATGGGCACATTGTCGAGATCGGCGCTGCGGATGTCTCCCTGGATGAGCCAGGCGCCGTCTTTGTTCAACGCGTTGACCACAGACTGTGCCCGCGCAGCCAGCGAAGGTGTTAAGCGCAGACGACGTTGCGGGAACTGCTGCGACTTGAGTTTTTCAGGCGATGCCTTCAGCAGTTTTTCATAACGGCTTTCGAGTGAATCGACTTTGGAATCGATGATGAAACCATAGTGGGTCGGCAGATCGTTGTCTTTGTAGGTCAGTTCATATTTCTTAGTGAAGTAGAGCGGCCGGTTGGTTTTCAACTCATAAAAGCGGGCCAGCTTCCCCCCGGGCAGTTCTGACTTCTTCAGATAAGCCAGTGCTTTGGGAATCGGTGCCAGATACTTTTTGTCGCCAGTATAAATGTAAATCTGCATCAGGGTTTTGATGATGCCCTGCGACTCGCCTCCGGTGACCGCCGGTGGTTCGAATTTGCGCGCCCAGGCCGGCTGCATCTGTTGATTGTACTGCTGTGCCCAGGCCGGCTGTGGTTCGGGCATCTGCGCCAGGAGGATAAAGTCTCCCGCTTTCAGAGCCGCTTCACGATAGCGGTCGTCCTGGTAGACGTGATGCGCCAGGAACATCACATTGACCAGATCTTCAATGGTATTGTCGTTGAACGTGTAATAGTTGAGGTATTTCTTTTTGGGGAACGTACGCGACCAGCTTTCCGGATAGCTGGCTTTGAGCACGGGATAGTCTTGGGGATCGGGAAATTCATCGTAGCGCTGTGGCCAGCCTCCGTTGGGATACTGCGCTTTTAAAAAGGCATCCAGGGCATACATCACGGCGCCATGCACGGCTTCGTCTTTGAACTTCAGCTCCTGATCCAGCAGAATTAAAAAGTGGAGTGCTGCTTGCGAGGTGTTGTCGTCGAAGGTCGTTGTGTTTCGAACCTTGGGACCACCTCCGTCAATGCGATACTGCATCTGAGCCCGGCGTTCGAAATCGATGTAATAGTTCCAGCCCCCGGATTTGAGTTGCCCTTTAATCAGGGCTTCGCCGGCAGCCCGGGCTGCTTTCAGGAGATAGGCTTGACCGGTTTTCTGATATGCTTCGAGGTAAGCTGCTCCCACCGTGGGCGTTCCCGGAGGTTGCACCCAGACCATGGTATCGCGGGCACGGCCTTCGCCTTCCCGGTATTTCAGATCCCGACTGTAGTGCCAGAGATAGCCGCCCTCGGTCGAGACCTGAGTGGTGAAGTAGTCTGTCGCGCGACGCATTGCCTGTTGTGCTTCATCCACCGAGATCTCCGCCTGCAGTGCATTCTGTGCTCCCATCCCCCAGACGAAGATGCAGATCAACAGCAGACATTTCAACAGACGACACCAGGTGAGCACGGTCATGGGAGATCTTCCTTTTCTGCAGTATCAGGGAGGAACACGAAGCAGATTCATCCTACACCAAGCAGCAGGTCTGTGAAAGCAACCTTTTCTTAACCTTTTTCACTAAATCAGCCTCTCTGTTTTCTCGCGTAGACTGGGTTGCGTCGTGCATCAATCTTTGTAATGCTCGTTAGCACTCACGATATACGCCTAAGATTTTCCCGGAGAAGCGCTTATGTTGGAAAACTACCCCTTTGTCATATTGGCGATCGGCATCGCCACTGTGATTGGCATGATCATCTTTCTGAAAATCAACGCCTTTCTGGCGTTGATCACGGCAGCCATGGTCGTCAGCCTGCTGGGCCCCGCGTCTGCAGATGGGATCAACCGCATGAAACGAGTGGCGATCGCCTTTGGCGACTCGGTCTCGGGGATCGGGATCGTGATTGCGCTGGCTGCGATTATTGGTAAATGTATGATGGACAGCGGCGCCGCGGACCGGATTGTCCGTACCTTTCTCAAGGTGATGGGGGAAAAGAACGCCTCCTTTGCGCTGATGGGAAGTGGCTTCGTGCTGGCGGTGCCTGTCTTCTTTGATACGGTGTTCTACCTGCTGATTCCGCTGGCCCGTTCGCTGTATCGCAGCACTAAACGAAATTACCTGATGTATGTGATGGCGATTGCCGCCGGGGGGGCGATCACACATACGCTGGTTCCCCCGACCCCCGGACCACTGGCGATGGCCGACAACCTGGGCGTCGACCTGGGTAAGATGATCTTCGTAGGCGCCCTGGTCGCATTACCGGCTGCTTTTGTGGGGATCTTCTTCAGCATGTTCGCCAATAAAAAAATGGACATCCCCATGCGGGAAGTCGCCGAACATTCTGAACCTGATCCCCTCAAAGAGGAAGAACTCCCTTCCCTGGTTGTTTCACTGTTACCGATTGTCCTGCCCGTTCTGATGATCACGGCCAACACCCTGGTCAACTCCCTGCTGGCCGGCGGCGTCGGTCCCCAGGCATTCCTGACCAGTGTCAGTCCTTTTACTTCGATTATCGGTGACGCCAACTTCGCCCTGCTGGTCGCGACAGCGATTTCGCTGATCATTCTCTTCAGACAACGCGATCTGACACTGCTCAAACTGGGAGCCACGGTTGAGGAAGCCCTGATGAGTGGGGGCGTGATTATTCTGATCACAGCCGGAGGCGGTGCCTTCGGAAAGATGCTGACCGTCGCTCAGATTGGTCCGGCGATTCAGGGCATGTTCAGCACCGAAGAAACGCAAGTAGCCGGCATGAGCTTTCTGATTCTCGGTTTCGGCATTGCAGCACTGCTCAAAGTCGCCCAGGGTTCGAGTACCGTGGCGATGATTACAACATCCGCCATGCTGGCGACGATGAATGTCAATTCCGAAATGCTGGGCTTCGATCCGGTTTACCTGGCGACCGCCATCGGTGCAGGTTCGCTGATCGGTTCCTGGATGAACGACAGTGGCTTCTGGATTTTCTGTAAGATGAGTGGTCTCACAGAAGAAGAGGCCCTCAAATCATGGACACCTTTATTGCTCGTACTGGGATGCACCAGTCTGGCAACCACGGTTCTGCTGTCAATTGTCTGGCCGATGAGCTGATTTTCGTCAGGAATTCGTGCTGCTTTACACTGCCTGAAGTAACTCGTATGCTGAAGGCAGTTTTGATCAGACAGAACCGAGAATGCTTTTGACAGGATCTCCGGTATGAGCCAGCTGTTTCCCGACTGCCAGATTGTTCCGCTCCCTGATTTTCAGTTCGCGTTTCAGATCAAAGGGAAGGAGCGGCTCAGGTGGCATCACTCTCCTGAATATTCACGTCCCTTCTTTTATCCGCTTACGGGGCCAGCGGGAGTTCCTTTAACGAGGATCGGACATCCAGGGGCGCCGAACCATGATCACCACCGTTCGGTCTGGTTCGCCCATCATCAGGTGCTGGGGATTAACTTCTGGGCGGAGAATACGGGAGCGACCATCCGGCAGAAGCGCTGGATCAGTATTGATGAGACCGACGCAGAAGCGATCCTGGCGGTCGAACTGGACTGGATTGATGGCCACAATCCGGCCCCCCTGCTGAGACAGGAACTGATCGCCGCCGTCAGGACGAATGAAGCAGACGAGCTGTTCCTGGAACTGCAGACCACGTTTCATCCCACGGCAGCAACTCTTGAATTCCAGAAAACCAATTTTGGATTTCTCGCGGTACGGGTGGCGCGTTCGATTTCGAGCTACTTCGGAGCCGGGACGATCACCAGCAGTACCGGACAGGTCGGGGAAAAAAATATCTTTGGTAAACCGGCGAACTGGATGGACTATTCCGGCCCGGTGACTCCCGAAGTCACGGAGGGAATCACTTATTTCTTCCATCCTGATAATCCGGTGGCGGGGACGGAGAAGCCGGTCTGCTGGCATGTCCGCGAGGATGGCTGGATGGGAGCTGCGCCCTGCATGCACGGGCCACTGGAAACGACGCGCCAGTCTCCGTTGACCTTTCGTTTTCTGCTGCACGCCCATGCGAATCAGCTGCACGCTGATCAGGCGGACCGAATCTACCAGGCTTTTGCTGCCAGCACGGGCTACCAGATTCGGAAGCCCGAGAAACGTCACACAACAGCGACGGTCGTTCGCAAATCCTGATTACCAGACCAGTTCGATACCGGCGGTGATACCATCAGCAGAGAACTTGCTGTTGTCATCGCGAACCCGGGTACCGACGGCGGGGTTAGCTGCGGTACGATCTTCATTGTAGTCGATGATATTGAAGGCACGTGAGATCTGACCGACGAACAGGTAGTCGTAGCCGACGAAGCAACGGAAGTGCTCATTCACATTCACTTTGGCGTACAAAGAGATCTGGAATGTCGGTGAGAACTCGTTGTTTTTATCGACGGTGACAATCCGGGGATCCGAAGGCTGGAACAGCTGTTCGGTCGCGACCTGGTTTGTATTCCGGTTGAAACCAAAGGTAAATTTAGGCTCAGCTCCGATGGAGAAGCGGCTATGCTTGAATTCGGTACGGGCACCGATGCTGGGACCAAAGACCCGGTTCTCGGTTTTGGAGTAGATCGTCGTTGTCCGGGGCAGACCAATTCCGCCGCCGGAATCGACTCCCACCTGATTCATGGTTTCCTGTAAATCGATGAAGCGGAAACCGAACATCGGCTGCAGGCGGAATCCATCGCCGGGCAGGTGCGGATCCATGAAATAGTTGATTCCGGTACCAGCCATCTGGGTGTCCAGATTGATGGTATAGCTGGTGTCATACACGTTGGTGTTCGAAGCAGGCGCTCCGTTGATTTTGAAGTTCGTCACGACGACCAGATCATCATCGGGAACGGAGTTCAACTGGGTGGCAAAAACGCTGTCGGTGGGACGAATCGATTTATTTTTGAAGATGCCCCAGACATTCCACTCCAGGCTACCTTCCGGCAGAGCGAATTCCAGTGCGGCCCGCATACCGTTAGTATCCATGGACTGATCGTTGTAATCCAGTTCAACCCCATCGCCACGGGCAATCCCGGTCGACCGGTCAAACACCGAATTGGGCTGAGTCGAATCGGTTACTCCCAGGATGGGAGTTCCCAGCAGTACGTCATCCGGCCCTTTTAACGACCAGTGCAGATATTCCAGTTTGAGCTTGGAAGACTTAAACATATTTCCGATCTGTTTATCGATCGGCGAGTCATAAGCCCATCCGCGATCTACAGGCAACTGTCGGACGAGCGAGCGGGAATAAGTATGCATGCCGGAGAACAGACCGGGATCATTCATGTATTCCTCACCGGACATGTCCGCATCACCGTGCATGACATATTCTACGGAGTCTTTATCGCCGGCGACCACGGAACGAGTTGCCAGAGGCAGTCCGGTCGAGCACAGCAGCACCAGTAGTGCACTCAGTCTGAATGGAGTAATCATCATTACTTTCCAGGATGTGCGACTCATCGATTAAAACCTTGAAATATTGGATCAAAACACAACAGAGTGTCAGTTAAAACGAGACTTCAGTCAGGATCAGGGTAACAGGAAGTTATTCAGGCTGATTTGACCGTTAAATGTACCCCCACCAGGATTGAACAGGATGAAGGTCCCGTTGTTGCCTACCGAGGTGACATTCACGACGTTGTTGACTCCTGTACCCAGCTGCAGTGGACCATTCGTCATGGCGTTGAAGCTGACTGCCGATTCGACTTCGAAGATATCTCCATCGAAGATGCTCAGGGTATTCCCATCAATCACAACCGAAGAGCTGGTCGCATCGATCAGGTCAAAGTAGATCGCATCGCTTCCAATCCCGGACATATTGATAATATTGTTGTTGACCTGCACATTGGAGTTGGCTGCCAGGTCGAGGAACCGCAGACCGAACGAATCAGCTCCTGCCATCACGATTCCCTGATCGTTGTTGTTCTGAATCAGGATATTCGAAGGACCTTCAGTCTGAACCTGAATACCTTCACTGTTTGTACCCGCAATGGTGAAGTTGTTCTGCCCGACGACCTGCAGGGTCATCAGGTCAGCCAGATCGCTACTGGTGGCATCAATGTCGATACCCTGGTTGTTGGTAGCACCAGTTCCCACAAAGTTGTTGGCGTTAGCCACAAGCACGTTCATGGGGCCTTCCCAGATCACAGCCAGACCAGCCGTATTGGAGACACTGGTTGTGATATCGTTTCCTTCCAATGAGACATTCAACACTGAGTCATCCAGCAGTCCGCCAGACTCGATGCGGATCGCATCGGCACTGTCGTCCGTAATGGTGTTGTTCTGCAGGATCAGCGTGAAGCTGTCGTCGTCGGTGTCATCCAGTTCGATATTCGCGAGGTATTGGAGTGAATGCTCATCAGCGGCGGTACCGTTATCCAGCAGTTCCGAATCGATCATCTGGAAAGTACGACCATTGATAATCCGGATACCGTCTCCGGCCGAATCTTCAACACGGACGCGTGTCAGGTTCAGACGGGGACCGTCGGCAACCGTAGTTTCGTGCCATTCGATACCGGATGTTGTCGGAATCTGGATTTCCAGACCGTCGATGTTCACCCGGTCAATATCTTCCATCCAGACACCGTGTCTGGCGGCAGTAATCGTACCACCGGCATCGATGGTGGCTCCATCACCGGCGATAGAGAACAGACCGGGAGTACGCACCAGGCGAATACCGGCACTGTTCAGATAGAAGGCGTTATCGCCAGCAGTGGAGATCCCGTTCAGGTCAGGACCTGAAGTCGGACCAGCGGTAACCGAGGTCAGGTTCATGGAGAGACTGGTATCTTCGATGTCGATTGCAGCCGCATCAGTCACAGTGATGATACCACCCGATGAACTGATTGTTCCGGCGTTATTATTGGCGATGAATGCCAGGTTGTCTGTGGCGGTGATATTCAGGTCACCAAAGTTCACATTACCCGGGTTGTCCTGAACATAGACACCAACCGCAGGTACGATTGGCGGTGGTGCCGTGTAAGCGGCACTGTTTGCGGTTACGTTCAGAGAACCGAAGCTGACAATGGGAGTGTTGTTTAGAATATGGACAACAGGAACTGTGGCACCTGTTGTTCCTGTAATGGTTGCATTATTGAATGAAACCTGCCCTGCGGTGCCGCCCTGTCCGGCGTTATTGATCAACACAACTGAGTTCGTCGTACTGTTATTAGACAGAACAGCGTTGCCCAGGCGGAAGACAGGACTGTCGTCCAGGATGATGATCGCTTCATTGGCGGTCCCGGTGACAGTTGTTGTGCCTGTCACACTGAAGACCCCTGTGTTGCCACCGTTATTGAACGAGATACCTTCGCCGTTACTTCCGGTGATTCCCAGGCTTCCACCGAAGGAGATGTTTCCGGATGTATTGTTTACGTCAATACCATGATCGGTTACCGCAGAGGCCCCGTTGGTCATGGTAGTATTTCCGACCACGGACATGTTTCCAGACAGGTTTTCAACCAGAATACCGGCTCCAGCCCGGTTCAGAATACTGATGTCCTGCATCTGGAACACACCCTGGTAATCTTCGACAAAGATACTGGGGCCGGTTGCACCATCAATAATGGTTGCCGCCTGAGCTGTATTTCTGAAAGTGACGACTGCATTAGCAGTTCCGCCGGTCACATAGATACCATCGTTGACTGTAGTGGGAACGTAGGCTCCGCTTTTGGTAATGGTCACGTTATCCAAAACGGCACCACCACCAATGTTGTTGATCAAGATACCCTGGCCATCGGTGTCTTCGATTGAAGAATCCGTCATGTTAACTGAACCGCCGGTGGTATTCTGGACCAGAACCGCACGACCATCTCCGGTATTGGTAATGGTACCTGTGCTGTAGCGAAGCAGCGGATCTCCGCCGTCCACTACGAAAGCGTTTCCAGCAGAGTTAGTCACATTGGTTGAAGTGAAGGCCAGGCTGCCGGTGGTACTGCTCAGGAAGATCCCCTCACCGGCGGCATTATTCACGTCGTTGAAATTAGCAATTGTTTCGGAGACACCAATTCCCACGATACCGCGTCCGGTGGGATTATTGAGAATAAACCCGGAGAACTCACTGTCGGAAGCAAGGATGGCACCATCGCCGACGGTGTCGTTAAAGGTAGGCCGTACGAGGCTGTTCGGTCGCAGCGGGTCGCCATAGGAGGGCGAGTTTGGCAGTAGCTTCGAACCGAAGCCCTGAATGTTGAAGAAGTGGTTTACGCCTTGTCCTTCACCCAGGATCCGGTCTCCTGAGACGAGTGAGATTGGTGGTCCATTGTTGAATTCACTACCTGCATGGGTGAAGATGATGTCGCGATCAGGACCAGCCTGGGCATCGGCAATGGTCTGGTAAGGATCCAGTACCGCACCGGTACCGCCCGGTCCGGCAAGTGAATCGACGTGTGATACCGTCCAGGGTGTCCCCGTTGCCGGGTTGATGGCGGTCAGACCGGAGTCGACCACATCACGCTGTTCGATGACCACGTTGTAGTTTCTGCGAACCCGCTCGGCCATGCGGTACATCTGAGTGGATTTTTCCATCTTGTTCCACTCGGGCTTGCCGGCAAAGGTCCAGGTGACATTGAAGAACACATTGGTTTTGAATGTGTCGTCATTAGTGACCGACAATTCTGCCAGAACGTTAGGCAATGGTTCGGCCTGTAAACGACCACGCCAGCCCCAGACTTGCGGGCTGCCACTTGCCTGGAAATTATAAGTACCGGCGTAAATCCGGGTTTCAAATTTCTGGGCCAGTTCTCCCCAGACCGGGACACCGATTTCCGTATCGAAGCCCCGCATGGCGGTTCCGATTGTACGAGTCTGGTCATAGAGGATGTTGAATCCGGAGTACCGCTGACTGCCGTTATTAAACTGCAGATCAAGCTGTTGCTGACGGTTTCCGAATGGAATGTAGAAGTTGGCATTGGCATCCCAGTAGCGGCCCATTGTTTCGACGTTCAGGGCTGCCTGCTGGAAAACTTTATCTGTTGAGTCATCACGATCGTAGTAGAAACCGAAACCAAAGATCCGGTCAGTGTCGTAGTTGTAGAATCGATAAGCGATACCACCGGTTCCCCCGAGGTTGCCCCGGTTGGTCCGGAACAGTCTGAAGTTACCGAACAGCATTCCGGCGTCATCAGGGTTCTTGGTGTGGGTAAACAGGTAGGGCATTGCTTCCAGGTGCGTGATTGATTCGTTCAGACCAATGGTCTTGCCTGCCTGGTGACCGACGCGGAACAGAGCCCCCATCCCGTTCCCGGGAACGACCGAGGGGATTCCATCAAACGTATCATCGACTTCACTTCCGTCTGCAATGATTGTTGTGAAATCACCTTCTTCATCTGCCAGTACTGTTCCCGACATGGCGGAGATTGCCAGCACGATAGCGCCCGCAATCAGGCGGAATGCAATTTTCATAAATCGTCCAGAATAGCTTGATGTCGACACAGGCATCTGTTTTACCTCGGCAAAGCACGCAGAGTGCAATTTGGCGTTTTTGTCCCGCTGTGTTGTATTTTGATCTGTCATGAAATTTTCTGGTTCTATGACAATTTTTTCAGGAAAACCCATGAGATTTATCTCAACAAGAAATCTTCTGAATTCGGGAATGAGCCAGGGGAGCAGGCTCCTCAGACTCAATTGGTCAAGTCGTATCTACGCTACGTATCTGCACTCAATGACAGACGAAGTCCCCCGGCAAGCAGACTGCTGCCGAATGGTGACACCTGTTATTGAACGTGATTAAATTTTATTGTGAATCAGGGAGGGTTCAGCCCGACCAGTCAGTAATCATCGAGAGAGAGTTGTGATCATTACGGATTCTCCGAAGAGAAACTGGTCCGACTAATATAGGATTTGTTGTAACGGGCCCCGGAAAAATCAGGTTTTTACCGGAAACATGTTACTGGTATTTGATAAGTATTCAGGTTGTTTTTAATGTGAAATGGTACTCGCAAGAACCCAGAGTCAGCCTTGAGGACAAGTTTGCTCTGTTTTGAACTGCTGATCAGCCAGAACTGGCTAGACCGTATACAGTCCAGAGAGAGAATGATTCTTTGAGTATAAGAGATGTTGGGCGGGAACATATTCCAAATTCAAAATCGACGAAAGGCGAATTTGACCTTTCCCCTCAGAATTTTTTGACAATTTTCAAAATAGTCTCGCTCAAAGAATACCCCGCCCCCGCCTTCTGTATTGAAAAATCACGATCGGTTTCATGAACCAGCAACCCTATTTAGTGCATCTTGCCTTGCGACTGGCAGCAGGCCTGGAACAATACCCTGCCTCCGATCTGAAGAAGCATCGCAGCTTCATCTGTTCCCAGCAGCAGCCCGATGGTGGTTTTTCCGGGAGAGAGGGAGGCTCAGACCTTTACTACACGGGATTTGCCGTTCGCAGTCTTGGAATTCTGGGAGGTCTGGAGCCGGTAGAAACGGAATCCCTCTGCGGTTATCTGAAGAGCTTTTCGCTGGAAACTCTTACCACAATTGATCTTTTGAGCTGGTTGTACTGTGCGTTAATCGTCCAGGCTTCCGGGGGCCCCGATCTGCTGGCTGAGGTGCCTGAAAACTGGAACACCCGGATTGCAGAACGACTCGAAACACTCCGGACGGAAGATGGCGGCTATGCGAAATCGGACCAGGGCGCACTGGGAAGTACCTATCACAGCTTCCTGATCGTGTTGATCTATCAGTTGATCGGTGTGGATGTTCCGTCGCCGAACCGGCTGATTCAGTTCCTGTATGACATGCAGCGGGATGATGGCGGCTTCGTCGAAATTGCTCCCATGAAACGCAGCGGTACTAATCCGACCGCGGCTGCCGTCGCGACTCTGATCATCCTGGAAGCGATGGATGACGAGTTGAAGTCAGATGTCAGGGACTTTCTGAACCAGGTAAAAAGTTCTGAGGGAGGATTTCAGGCCAATACCCGCATTCCGTTTGCGGATGGCCTGTCAACCTTTACCGGATTACTGACCGCGCAGGACCTGAGATTAAACGAGATCATGGATCTGGAACAGGTCCGGAAATTCATGCAGGAATGGCTTGAGTTTCCGACCGGTGGGTTCCGCGGTGCCAGCTGGGACGAGCAGGCCGATGTGGAATATACGTTTTATGGCCTGGGAGTGCTCGCGTTACTCGGACAGGCGGCTCAGTAAGCCAGAACTGAGAACACGCACCTGATTCATGCGGATTCCCACGTTAATTCCAGGCTTTACTCCAGGGTGTCGTCCATATAGAGCAGACGTCCGCAGGACTTGCAGAACACCAGCCGACCGGAATTCAGCTCGACCCGCAGCTGGGGCTCGATCATGACATTACAGGCAGAGCAGAACCTGCCTGCCACATTTGCCAGTGCACCTGCACCGTGAGAGCGAGTCAGACGGGAAAACTGAACTTTGAGATCAGCGGGGATAATCTGCTCGGCATCGGTGATCGCTGCCTGGCATTCCTTGATTTCTTCATCGAGCGATGCTTTGGCAGATTCAAAGTCCTGTTCGACTTTTTTGGCATCTGCGTAAGCGGTTTTGATTTTCGCTTCCCAGTCTTTCGCTTCCTGATCTTTCGTGTCGATTTTATCCATCAGTTCGAGGATTTCATCTTCCAGTACGCTGTTTGCCATCTGGTCAGCGGCGATCTGCCCTTTAATAATGTCAAACTCTTTGTTGGAAGCAGCCGTATTCAGTTTCCCCTTCAGATCCAGAATTTTGGCTTCATTCGACTGTAAGTCGAGATTCTTCTGCTGGACCTGTTTCTTTAACTGGGTAATCTGCTCCTGGACGGTCTTGAGGTGCTCTTCCTGCTTTTGTGCAAACTGTTCTTTCAGCTTGATCCGTTTGGGGCCTTGTTCCAATTTCAGGTTCACATCATGCATTCTCAGATAGAGATGATGTAAGGCTTTCAAACTGGCAGCAGTTGTTGACATGTTAAAGAACTCCGGAATCGCTTTGAAAAGTCGCCTCAGGTTCTGGAAACCTTCAGGCTCGATGCGTTTAGTTTGTTATAAAGTTTTCGACAGCAAATAGCCAGACATACGGCAGAAAACTGTCAGATCTTCGCTTTCCCTGCTGCAAAGAGCATTGCTTTCGAGCAAATCGTGCCCTGCAGCAAAAAAAAAACGCCGATCAAAACTGATCGGCGTTGTGAATTCAGATACTGGCTGAGGCCGTTGTATCCGCGGATTCCTCTTCGGACTCCGCCTGGCCCCAGTCGGGGACCAGACCTTCAATAAAGCCCTGCAGCTGTTTGCTGCGAACCGGATGTTGCAGCTTGCGTACCGCCTTGGCTTCGATCTGGCGAACACGTTCGCGGGTCACTTTGAAGATCCGACCGACTTCTTCCAGCGTGTAGGTGTATCCGTCTCCCAGACCAAACCGCAGTTTGATGATCTCCCGCTCACGATAAGTGAGGGTTTTCAGGACATGATCAATCTTGTCCTTGAGCATTTCCTGGCTGGCGGTGTTGACCGGGCTGTCCGAATCGGAGTCTTCAATGAAGTCACCGAAGTAGCTGTCTTCGCTCTCGCCGACGGGACGGTCCAGACTGATCGGATGTCGCGAAATCTTGAGTACGCGGCGGGTCTCTTCCAGGCTGATGCCGGCGACTTCTGCCGTTTCTTCCAGGGTGGGCTCACGTCCATTTTCCTGCAGCAGCTGTTTGCTGACTTTACGCAGTTTGGACATGGTCTCGATCATGTGCACAGGAATACGAATGGTTCGTGCCTGGTCTGCAATCGCCCGGGTAATGGCCTGACGAATCCACCAGGTAGCGTATGTCGAGAATTTATAACCGCGACGATACTCGTATTTGTCGACCGCACGCATGAGGCCGGTATTGCCTTCCTGAATCAGGTCCAGGAAGCTCAGGCCGCGGTTGCGGTATTTCTTGGCGATCGAAACCACCAGACGCAGGTTACCGCCGGACAGTTCACGCATTGCGGTTTCATAATCGAGGTACCGCTGCTTGACCGCTTTGATGCGTTCCCGCAGGGTTTCCGGTGTTTCCATTGTCATCATGACCAGATCCTGCAGTTCCCGTTCGAGGTTTGCACGATCGTCTTTGGAGTTCTTGACGCGGAGATCATCGAGATCCCGGATCTGATCTTCCAGTTCGGTCATTCGCTGTGAAATCTGTTCGAGACGCTTCATGCCGATCTGCAGACGTTGCGTCCGCAGGCTGAGCTCTTCGATCAGAGTTGCCATTTTGCGGCGACGTTTCATCAGCGTCGCATACGCTTCACGCCGCTGAGTCTTGGTCATTTCCGGATCGATGAACCGCTGGAAGTCAACATTGTTCTTACTGCTGAGGTATTCCAGGGTTTTCAGGTTGTGAGGCATCCGCCCCAGAATCTGATTCTTTTCCAGGCCTTCGGTAACGGAGACTTTGATCGTCCGGTCGAAAGGCAGCTCAGTTTTGTGAACCTTGTCCAGAATGTCGATCGCCTGCCGCATGGCGTAGTCGCTGCTGAGCAGCTCGCGGCGGAAGCGACGACGGGTGATTTCGATTTTCTTCGCCAGGCGAATTTCTTCGTCCCGGGTCAGCAGCGGAATTTCCCCCATCTGTGTGAGATACATCCGAACCGGATCATCGATTTTCCGGGAGAGGTCATCGGAACGGGTCCGTCCCTTCGGCTTCTCCGGCTGGAGCACCGTGATGACCTGATCGGGAATAATGTCTAAGTCGATTTCCTCAATGGTCAGCAGGAGGTTATCCAGCTTCTCAGGATTCAGCGCTTCATCGGGCAGATAAGCGCTGACCTGATCATAAGTCAGATAACCCTGCTTTATTCCATTTTCAATCAGTTCGTTCAATCGGGCGTCGAGTCGGTGCACGTTGCTTCTCCCAATCTCTTTTAAGTTAATGGGTCTCAAGTGAATTCTTTTTATGTCGTTTCTGGTGGAACTCGGATGCCTTCTTCAACAGCTCCTTGGCATCGGAACTCAAAGTATTGTTCTGAACGTTCTGGACCAGAACTCCTTTGGTCCGTTCATGATGTTCCCGTTCTTCCCGCCATTTGAGATTCTGAATCGAATGTTTCAGAAAATGGGGAATCCCTTCATGGGGAACAGGCGAAGAGTGGAGTTTGGTGTGAATCGCTTTTTCGTGGGCCTGAAAGTCGATTTTGACGACCAGCTGCTTCATGTCCGGATCGTCAACACGATCCAGAATACGATTCATTTCCGGGACGATCCCCTCTTCCGTTAAGTCAATGCTTAACTGGTAAAGAAAGCGTAGACGGGGATCTTTCAGGTTGGCTGGTGATATATGTTGATGAATCTGGGGAACACACTCGGGGTATACAAAGATGATTTCAAGAAGTTCGCTCTCAAGTTGATTATCTTTCGCTGAATTTTCTGAAGTTCCACCGATTCCGGAGGTGTGGTCTGCACTCGGAGTTGAATGGGGGTCGTTTGAAAGGACACTCGGATTCAGACTGGGGTTTTGCTTCTGTTTGACTTCACTTAATCGTTTTCGGACAACGGTTTCGTTTAAGCTCAGTCGATCTGCTAACTTTCTTAATATGATATCTTCACGTATTTTGCCGGTTAAGTTTGGACTTGCGGCCAGAAGCTCCAGCATTTCTTCTAAAATTCGGTGTTGTCCATCAATTGACTCCAGTCCAAATTTCTGAACACAGAGATTCAATTTAAAATTCCAGGCTTCCGGGGCTTCTGCGATCAACTGCTGCAAACTCTTTGCCCCCTGCTGTTCCAGAAAATCTGCCGGATCCTGGCCTGCCGGCAGCGTTAAAATACGTAAATCTACTTCCTGAGCGATGAATTTCGTTAAAGCCCGCTCCGCGGCCTGCTGTCCTGCGGTATCGCCATCAAATACCAGCACGACTTTACGTGCCAGCCGTTTGAGATAAGTCACATGAGATTCTGTCAGAGCGGTCCCCAGTGTGGCTACGACATTGGTCACACCAAACTGATGAGCTGTAATGCAATCAGTGTACCCTTCTACTACGACAACTGTCTCCGTTTCGCGAATTCCCTGCCGCGCTTCATCCAAGCCAAACAGCAGTTTGCTCTTAGTGAAAATCACACTTTCCGGACTGTTAAAATATTTCGCCAGTTTTGCTGAATCGGCTCCGGGCAGGATACGTCCCCCGAATGCAACAACCCGCTTTCGCTCGTCGTGAACCGGAAACATCACCCGATTAACGAAATAATCAGAACAACGTGACTGTCCCTCTTTTCTGAAAATCAGTTTTGCTTCCAGCAGCAGCTGTTCGGGAAAACGATTGCGTGATCGATTGACCAGCCATTGCCAGTCATCCGGATGAAAACCGAGATTAAACTGCCGCATGGTCTCTTCGGTAAAGCCCCGGTCTTCCATCAGGTAACGGCGGGCATATTCTCCCACCGAAGTCTCCATCAGACATTCATGGAACTGGGCTTCCGCCCATTTCATGACGTCATACAAACTCGACTTCTCTAATGGCTGTTGTCCGCCCTGCGAATGACGGGGGGTGAACTTGGGAATTTCCAGATGGGCCTTCTCGGCCAGAATCTTGAGTGCCTCGACAAAGTCGACCCGGTCGTATTCCATCACCCAGGAAAAGCAGTCTCCACCGAGGTTACAGACCCAGCAGCGCCAGGTTCCACGCTCGGGAGAGATGACCATGGACGGATTGTGGTCGTTATGAAAAGGACACAATCCTTTGAAATCGCGTCCATTAGGAGTCAGCTGAACCGACTCTGCGACCAGTTCTACCAGGTCTGTCCTCTGGCGGACCAGTTCTTTGAAATGTTGATCAAATCCTGGCGACACCAGTTTCTCCTGAACAGTTAAGAAGCAGCCCGAATGTCAGTTTCCATCAACAGCTGGAAAGTGAACATTTACACATAAACCTAGAGTGCTTCCCTGCTCAACTCCGTGTCCTTGAATTCTACACCATATAAAGAGAGGGTCAAGAAAATGCGAATCTGGATTGTTCAGACTCACCGTCGCTTAAGGTCAAAATTTGTATAATGTTACAAAAATACCTCATCGCGCAACTCCAACGGATGCCTTAAACTGACCTCTACTCCCCCTGTCTGCTTAACCCGAAAGGTTGTGATGCTTTCACACCACAGCCCCCGCAGCATTAGACAGTTGGTTTGTATGAATTATCCTTATTATACTCCCCGGGTGAGTGTCTGCAATCTTTCTGAGAAAGAAACCTGACCTGTTGAGGGACTCCCCCTGCGCAGAATGATGCAATTCGCGACAAACGTCAGGACAGCAGACTGCTAACTGGCAGCTGCTTCTTCCTGAGGTTCCTCTGTCGGGGCATCTGCCTGTTTAATCTGCCAGAGAGAGATATTGCCGAACTTCTCGCTGCACTTGGGGCATTTGGCCTTGGCGATCGCTTTGCCGGTTTTACCGCCGATCCTTTCCTTCTTACGTGAATCTTCGCTGACGATTAACTGGCAGCCCTGACATTGTCGGCCTACCAGGGTCAGCTCGATCTCGGGATCGGCTTCATAGAATTCGAGATTCTCGTTCTCAAGTGCTTCGAACTGCTCTTCGCTGTAGTGACAAGTGACCTGTCGCGTTTCGTCGGTCAGCGGAATTCCAGAGTCAGGACCGAGGTCACCGACGCTGTGCAGTTCCTGGAGTGCTTCAGCAAACTTACGATATTCGGTCAGACTGAACGTCAGATACTGATTTTCCTTGCTGTCTTCCTGTTTCGGCAGGGCGATCGCAATGCGACCTTTTCCGAAGACGGGAACGCCGGCAAAAATTGATTCGTGATCGTACATCGTCGGAAAGACGACTTTCAGCTTCGAGATCTGATCTGCAGAGAGCGTCTGTACGCTGGCGGCTGGGATTTCCGCATCGTCCTTCTCTTCGCGAAGATGCTGGGCGATATCAATACGGGCTTTATCCTGTTTATCCTTGGAGCCCCCTCCGAGGAGACCGGCTTTCACCAGACCGAGTAACAGCATGCGCTCCGGGGAAATGGCCACATCGACGGTGGTAAAAGTCTTTTCCAGACTGTTGGGTTTCAGCTTGAGCTTGGTCGGATCGACGGCATGCAGCTTCAGATTCTGGAACCAGTGCTTGTAAGCACCGGGATCGAACGACTCGGCTCCTGCTGCGGCTTCTTTCTCTGCACCAGAGTCAGCTGATTCCTCATCTGTCGCCTTGGGAGATCCCATTGGTACCAGGTACATGACATTACAGGCAGGACATTTTCCAGCAGAGCCGCGATATTCCTCGCGGACACGGATGCGATGTCCATTCGGGCAGTAAACGACAATACCACCTTCAATTTTGCCACCACGTCGACGACGGCGTCCCCCTTTACGGCGACGCTTTTCTTCTTTTTCTTCCTGCAGAGCCACATCCAGCAGTACATCGCCGCCGGTCGCTACGGAGTGATCTTCATCGGGCTCTGAGGGCGCTGCTTTTGGCTTGGACTCGTCTTCAGCTTCCGCTTTTTCGGCTGCTTCCTCTTCGGCGGCATGCTGCTGTGCTTCTTCAGCAGACTCTTCCCGTGCCAGAGGGATCGTTGATGATTCCTGTTCGCTGACCTCAACGCCACCTGCCAGTTGAAAGTCGTCGTCGCTGGCTTCGTATTCGGTGACGGAGACACTCTGATCGAGTTCGAAGTCGTCATCGTCACGATCGGAATAAGCGGTCATGGTGGCGGTAGAAGCGCGTGATTCTTCCTCAGCAGACTCGTCCGATTCTTCAGGAAGCGGACTGAAAATCATTGGCGGCGGATTTTCCTGCATCTTGCGATAGGCTTCCGCTATATCTTCCCGCATGAAAGAGCCACAGTTCCAGCAACGGACCAGACCGACGCGGACCATTTCATTACACAACGGACACGGTGTTTCATTAGAGTTGGTATTCTGTTCATCCGGAGTTATGTCGTTGGACATACTAAATCCCTGTACCTGGATAAAAACGTAGATGATGACTGGGAGATAAACAAATCATAATTACTTCATCACTTCTGAGCTGAGTATAAAACCCGAAAAGAATACAAATGAAGGAATTCAGAAGTTCGTTTAATTATGACCTGAAACGGTGAATATATGAAATTTTGTTGGAAATCCACACAGACTGTGGAGCAACGCCAGATTAACATAGCACTCGAGCAAATGCAGTAATGAATTGTCCTTTTATCAATTTTAGCGCTTTACTGGAATCAGTCTGAGCTTTTTGTCGGAAATGTGTCCATTTTGCAGACAGGCTCTGTCATAAACCTAGTTCAAACTGTCTGTAAAGCAAATGACTGCTCCGGATAAATAGAACGATCTGCGTTGGGTAATCGATATTATAATGACTAGTGCAAGAAGTATTCAAGAGTATACAGAACAGTACGCGATTTTCCGGGGCGGAATGCGCGTCTGAAATCCGGAAACCGGGAGAATCTGAAGGGACTTCCAGGCAGCAACCTGTTATACTGTCTGCATTACAGGCCCGTCGGAGCAGCAATTTCATGCCGAATGCAGAACAATACCTCAAACCGGAAGTCATCCAGACCGTGGCCCGGCTCGATCTGCGGGCCAAGTTCATCGTGGAAGGTTTTCTGAGCGGCCTGCATGCCAGCCCCTATCACGGTTTCAGTGTCGAATTCAGCGAACACCGACGCTACACCCAGGGGGATGACCCGCGCGACATTGACTGGCAGGTCTACGCCAAAACCGATCGCTACTACATCAAAAAGTACCAGGCAGAAACCAATCTGACCGGCTACCTGGTGATCGATCTTTCTGAAAGTATGGCTTATACCTATCGCCAGCAGCTCTCCAAATTTGATTACGGGATCTGTCTGGCCGCATCGCTGGCGTACATGATGATCCACCAGCAGGATCCGGTCGGCCTGATCACCTTTGGTGACAAGATCCGGAATTTCCTGCCTCCCCGCAGCAGACGGGGACAGCTGGGGAATATTCTGGCGATGCTCGCCAACTCCCAACCTGTTGGGACGACGGAGGTTTCACAAAACCTGCAGCAGATCGCTTCGATGATCAAACACCGCAGTCTGCTGATGATTTTCTCGGATCTGCTGACCGATCAAAAGGGTGTGCTCGACAGTCTGCAGCGTCTCCGTTACGCCGGGCACGATGTCATCCTGTTCCACATTCTCGACGAAGCAGAGGTCTACTTCCCTTTCGAAGGGATGGTCGATCTCCAGGAACCGGAACAGGGCGAGTCCATGGTTCTGGATGCGGAGGGCATGAAAGCCGACTATCTGGAGGCGGTTCAGGAAATGCGGGAGACCTATCGCGAGAAACTGTTCGCGATGGGCGTCGATTACGTTCCCCTGGATACCAGCATGCCGTTTGACAAAGCGCTGATTGAGTATCTTTCCCAGCGAAAAGCCCGTTTTTAACTATCCTTATGAACACAAACCGGCTTTTCCGCCGTGCGACTGAACGCAAACAGAGGTTAAGTTATACGGATTCAAAGTTAAATACTGATTAGTACCAGTCCGTTCTTGAAATCTTAACTGAGTATGCGAGTCTAATAGCTTGCAAGTGCTCGCTGCCAAATTTAGAGTGTTACTCACTTTGGATCATTGTGTTTGAATGGAATCCTGAGTTTCAGGCCCCTGTAATGGATGCTGGCCGCTCGGTGATCTGCTACTGCCGCTGTTTTTCCGATTTCTTCTTAAGAAATTGAATTTTTTACAAACAGCGCACCATCACGAATCGTAGTAAGCTCGCAGAAATTCTAGCGTTAGCTTAGTCGGGCCCCTTTGGCTCGAAATACTGTTCTCATAACTGATTATCATTTTATTCACAGTGGGGAGCTGAGAACCGCCAATGGACAACGAGTCAGTCATTCAGATCAGCAATCTGACAAAGATCTATCGTGATTTCTGGGGCCGCAAGAAAGTTCGCGCTCTCAACTCTTTAAGCCTCGAAGTAAAAAAAGGCGAAATCTTTGGTCTGCTGGGTCCAAACGGTTCCGGAAAGACGACCACTCTGAAACTGCTGCTGGGTCTGCTGTTTCCCTCGGAAGGGGAAATCAAGGTTCTGGGCCAGCCTGCCTCGAACGTCGAGAAGAACGAGCGGATCGGTTACCTGCCGGAAGAATCCTATCTGTATCGCTTCCTGAATGCGGAAGAAACCCTCGACTTCTACGGGCGTCTGTTCAAGATTTCTCCCAAGGAACGCCGCGAACGTGCTGCCGAGCTGATCGAAAAAGTCGGACTGGGACACGCCAAACGCCGTCAGCTGAAAGAATACTCCAAAGGGATGACCCGCCGTATCGGTCTGGCTCAGGCCCTGATCAACAACCCCGACCTGGTCATGCTCGACGAACCGACCAGTGGTCTGGACCCGCTGGGTACTGACGACATGAAACGCATGATCGTCGAGCTGAAAGAACAGGGCAAGACCGTGCTGATGTGCAGCCACCTGCTGGCTGACGTGCAGGACGTGTGTGACCGGATCGCGATTCTCTACGGCGGCGAACTCAAAGTTATGGGTCGCGTGGATGACCTGCTGAAAGAACAGGAAGAGACCCAGATCCTGACGTCTCGCCTGAGCGATGAAGCCATCAAAGAGATCGAACAGGTCGTCGCCAAACACAATGGTAAGGTCGATGCCATCGATCACCCGACAGCAACTCTGGAATCCCTGTTCCTGAAAACGGTTCAGGAAAGTAAAGAACGACCGGGTCAGCGCTTTGTTCCCGAGACGGAAACGAAGAAGGCTGCTGAATAAGCGGCGGGCTATGTCTGGTTGTTATTACTCACGATCATTGACTCTGTCTCGGCTGGAAGGATTCAGCAGAGCCTCATATCCAATGAGATGTTATTCACAGAAGTAAATCATTATGTCTTTTGATCCAATTCCATTCAATTGGCTGGAAGCTTTAAAACACTTTGCATTCGTGTTTGGAAGCTCCATGGTCATCGCGCTGGTCGTCTGTCTGGTGGTGGGTGTCATCACCCGCGGGACGAAGGGGTTCGTCGATGTCTTCCGCGGCGTGCTGGACTTCTTTGTGCAGATCATCCATATCTCACCCCGCCGCATCTGGTCTTTATCGGTCCTGACGATCCGCGAATCACTGCGACAGAAAATTCTGTTCGTCTTCATCATCTTTGCGGTGCTGTTCATGTTTGCCGGCTGGTTCCTGGCAGGCGCTGCAGACCGGCCCGATCTCCAGGTGCAGTCTTATATTGACTTCGTACTCAAAGCCATCAGCTGGCTCGTGATTCCAATCATGCTGCTGCTGGCCTGCTGGTCGTTACCGGAAGACATCCGATTGCGCACCATTCATACTGTTGTTACCAAGCCGGTCTACCGGATTGAAATCGTCATGGGCCGCATGCTGGGCTTCACTGTGCTCGGCACCGCAATTCTGCTCGTGATGGGTGGCGTAGGATATATCTGGATCAATCGCCAGGTGCCCGACACCGCGAAGGAGAGCCTGGTTTCCAAAGTTCCGATTTACGGCGATATCTCCTTCACCAACCGTGAAGGGGCTCCTGCGGCCTCCGGGATCAATGTGGGTGACATCTGGATGTACCGCAGCTATATCGAAGGTGCCACCAAGGCCCGGGCGATCTACAAATTCGAAGGAGTCGACGAAAGCGACGCCATCGATGACAAACTGAATCTGCAGGCTTCGTTCGAAGCCTTCCGAACCCACAAAGGGGATATGGAAAAAGGCGGGATTCTGTACGAGCTGACCTTCGTCAATGAAGACAAAGGGCTCCGCGTCGATACATCCCCGATGATCAACAAGGAATACACCGAGAACCGGTTGCAGATCGACCGTAAACTCTCACAGAAAAAGAATGAGGGCGAAGCCGACCAGGAAGTCGTGACATACGATATTTTCGACGATCTGGTCGACAAAGATGGCAACCTGACCGTCGAGGTCGCCTGTCTGGAAGCAGGGCAGTTGCTGGGGATGGCCCGTCCCGACCTCTTCATTCGTACTCCCGACCGTTCGTTCATGGTCGGTTACTCGAAAGCAATTCTGGGTATCTGGTTGCCGATGGTGCTGGTGATCATGCTCGGCGTGACCGTCAGCTGTTTCGTCA
The DNA here is from genome assembly GCF_009720525.1 of Gimesia benthica. NCBI lineage: Bacteria > Pseudomonadati > Planctomycetota > Planctomycetia > Planctomycetales > Planctomycetaceae > Gimesia > Gimesia benthica. The sequence continues at coordinate 5,719,066 of NZ_CP043930.1, read as the reverse complement.
AAGGCCCGGTTGCCATCCTGACGACCTTCACCGTCGTGATGGTCGGATTCATGTCCAAAGAGTACATGAATGAAATTCTGAGCGGCAAAATGCAGGCCTCAGGTGCGATTGAAGCCTGGTATCGTCTGTTAACTCACATGAATTCTCAAACGGAACTGCCTAATGGTCCCGTAAAAGGTATAATCGTCGTCGTTGATGGTGGCATCCGGAACTTCCTCTGGCTCTGCCAGCAGATCATCCCGAACTTTGGTATCTTCTCGAATATGCGGGAATATGTCATCAAAGGGTTTGACGTTTCCTGGAGTGCAGCTCTGCTGCCGGGACTGTTGACGACAGCGGCCTATATTCTTCCCTGCTTATTGATTTCATTCTATAGTTTGAAGCTCCGCGAACTGGAGGCGAAATGAACAAACTCTCTTCCAAACATCGAAAACTGGCTTATGTCATCGCGATTATCATTCTGCTGATACCGGTGATCTGGCTGGGTATGCCTTCCACCGGTGAAGAAGGATCCGGGGGCGAACTGGCCCAGTTGCGGGTGCAGTATGAACTCGGGGAAAGTACCCTGGGTGACGTCGATCCTTCCAGCGCGTCCATGAACTTCGTTCTGCTCGGTCTGCGGGGCATCGCCACCAACCTGCTCTGGATGGATGCCAAAGACTACCAGGAACGGAAAGAATGGGCCAAGCTGCGTTCGACCGTCGATTCCATCATTCTGCTCCAGCCTCACTACATGAAGGTCTGGGACTTCCAGGGTTGGAACCTGGCCTACAACGTTTCTGCAGAGTGGGACGCCGTCGAGGATCGTTACTTCTGGGTTAAGGAAGGGATCAAGTTCCTCAACGAAGGGGTTGCCCGCAACGAACGCTTCCCCGAACTCGACTGGAAAATCGGTAACCTGCACGGCCAGAAAGTGGGTCGTTCCGATGAATGGAAACAGTTCCGTCGCTTCTACAAAGTCGACCCCAATACCGAACGGTATGACGGCGGCCCCGATCCGGAAATCAATCCCGAGCGTCTGGACAACTACCAGGTTGCGAAGCAGAAATACCTGATTGCCAACGAGAAAGAACTCAAGCACAAACAGCACCTGCAGATGCGGATGCTCTTCCGGGCTGCTCCCTGGCACGCCCAGTTCGACTATGCCAACGCCATGCAGCGTGAAGGTAAGTTCGGTAAAGAACGGACCGACGCCTGGGCACAGGGCTTCAAAGAGTGGACTACGATCTTCGGTCGTGAAGAGTTCATCACACCCAAGGGAGCTGTAGTACTCGAATGGACCGACGACGATATCGAAAACCTGGCCAAACGGGACAACGTCAGCGTATCAGATAAAAAGCACTGGACCGACCGTTACCAGAGTACTGCCAACTATCGCTTCTGGCGAACACGTGCCCTGTCCGAATCTGAGCAGCAGACCATTGATGCTCACAAAGCGATCTACGACGGCGAAGTGTCCTTCACCGAAGGTAAGTTCGACAAGGCACAGGCGGAACTCGAAAAAGGGATGTCGCTCTATGCTTCCGTCCTGAACAAGTACCCGAGTCTGATGGCCGAAGACCTGGCGATCGAAGAAGGTCTGAAAGCAGTCCTGCTCTGGCGTGACATTCATGACCTGAAAGGGATCCCTGCCCCAGAGAGCTTCCCGCTGAAGCCACTCTGGATCAAAGAACAGGGACGTGTCCCCGGTCTGCAGGAAGACCTGCGACGCGACCTTGGTATCCAGTAAGCCATCTGGTACTCAACTGAAAACAGAAAGAGCCATCCGCGTTCACGGATGGCTCTTTTTTTATCCCGTTTTCACTCCTGTATTGTCAGCGGAGGGAACGCTAGTCTGCCTGCTGCTGAAAGCGAGTCTGGACTTCTTCCGCACTTAAAGCACGCTTAAAGAGCTGCACGTCTTTCATTTTTCCATGGAAATAATCATGGGCACCGAAGCCGATCTTCAAAGGCTCTGTGTTGGACAAATCATATTCCGCGGGATCGAAGCTGGTCGACGACGCGACCAGAGCACCGTCTACATACAGCTTGAGTTGTGAATTCTGTTTGACGGCCACGATCTGTCGCCAGCCTGGCTTCAAAGCGGTGTCGTAGGTGGCACTCTTGCCTGCTTCGATGGACTTCACCCGCCCCGCTGGTAGCGTACCGGCAAAGAGGCGTCCCTCATAGACGGCCATCGACCAGACACGGCGATAGCGGACATCCGGCGTTAGATCAATTTGCCCGAGGTTCTTCCAGTTGACACCGCCGTCATAGCGATAGACCTCGGCCAGGGGAAGCGATCCGGAGTACATGGCCCCGTTGTAAACAACCAGCGGCATGCTTTCCTTTTCCTCGCCCAGTCGTCCCGCCAGTTCCCAGCGTTTGTCGCCTGCATAACGATAGACTTCCGCATGCGGCCATTCGCTGACATACAGGTTTCCCTCGTACACAGCAAAGCCGTAAGTCTGCGTGGCTTCTCCCACCTGTCCGGCATGCGTCCATTTCTTTCCGTCATAACGGTAGACGGCGCCTTCATCGTAGCCGGTGGCAAACAGGTCGCCGTTATAGATCGCCATCGATTCCACCCGCTTTCCGTCGGGCACATCGCAGGCGGTCCAGGTGGTTCCCCCATCGTAGCGATAAAAGGCAGCAGGGGCATACATGGAGGAGGCATACAGTTTGCCCTTGTAAACCACCATCCCATTAATCGCTTCAACGCCGGGCAGATTTCCACAGTGTTTCCACGTTCCGTCACCTAGGTAACGATAGACGTTGCCCCCCATATTCGGGTTTTCGGACTCTGCCAGTGAGGAACCTTTCAGCCGGTACTTTCCCGTTCCCGCATACAGGTGCCCCTGATAGACCGCCAGCGAGGAGACGGCATTACACTTGTCCGGTGTTCCACAGTCGATCCATTTTTTCCCGTACTCGTACTGATAAACGTGTCCGGCTGCTTCCGCACCGGGCACACAGGTTCCTGCATAGAGTTTGCCATCGTGCACGGCCATGCTGTAAATCAGAATGGCATTGCCCAGTTGCCCGTGATCGGTCCATTGAGAATCCACTTTGCCGTTATCGATGCCGAACTGCAGATGATGCCAGTTCGACTGGCTGCTGGTTACCCCGGCGTTATTTTTGATACTCAGCTGGAAACCCCGGCGGGTTTTACGATCGTATTTGCTGCACAGGGTACCGATGACGTCTCCCAGGTCGGCACTTGTATTCACGGTCAGTGCCAGTGAAAAGTCGCCCGTTCCCAGGGAGAGCGATTTTGAATCGGGAACTTCCAGATACGCGGTGCCACCATCAAAGACGGCCGGTTGTCCCGCTTTCAATTTCACGCCATGATTGACACCGTGATTCTGGAACGAACTCTGATCCCGGGCATCTCCCTCGAGTCGCCAGTTTCCTATCAACGCATCTTCCGCATGCACATCGAGTGGAACATCACAGCTCAACACACTGATTAACAGTAACGACCAATACCACTTCACTCGCATCATCAGTCACTTCCCTTCTTGATTAGTCTGAATATCCAAGGTGCGTCTCGTTATTTAATATTATTAACAAAATAGCAGAACAAAATTTTTTCTAAAGATCAATCGACATAAATAAATTCATTCGAATTCAAAACCGCCAGGCAGAGGTCCGTCAGCGCTGCGCCCGCGTAAGGATCCTTTGTGGCCTGCTTACCAAGAGGGAGCAGCAGCTGATCGGCAGTGCGTTGCTCCCGCTGTAGTTCTTCGCCCTGAGATTTCAGAAACTGAACGAGTTCGACCAGTTCTGCTTTCCCTGGCTGACGTCCCAGCGCACGTCGGATCAGGAGGGTGACCTGCTGTCGGGGGCTGAAACCGGCCTCGTCCTGAATCAGTCCCGCCAGCTCTCGTGCTGACTTGAGCGAACTTTCCGAGTTCATCATCAACAGCGCCTGTGGAGCCGTGGTTGAGTTACCCCGCCGGGGACAGCTGTTATTCGCATCGGGCCGATCAAAGGCTTCGAACAGAGGATAACGAAGGTTGCGTCGCGCAAAGACATAGATACTGCGGCGGTAGTGATCCTCTTGGCGGGGACTGGTTTTCCACTGATCCTTGAGCAGGGTAGCCCTCAGTTCCTGAGGCAGGGGCGGCATGACGCCTCGACCACCGGTTCGCTCGGAGAGTTTTCCGCTGATCGATAACAGCGCATCGCGGATCACTTCCGCATCCAGACGCTGACGGGGATACCGCGAAAGCAGTGCGGCAGCGGGATCGTGTTCCAGGCTTTGTTTCCAGGCAGTGCGTTGTTCCATATTGTGGGTCTGTAAGCTGCTGGCCTGCTGATACACTCGCGAGGTCAAAATCAGACGATGCAGCGACTTCAGCTTCCAGCCGGTCTCCATGAATTCGGCAGCCAGCCAGTCCAGCAGTTCCGGGTGCGAGGGAGATTCTCCCATCAGACCAAAGTCACTGGGGGAGGCACACAGGCCCCGCCCGAAGTGATGCTGCCAGACCCGATTTACAATTACCCGCGACGTGAGGGGATGCGATTTCTGCGTTAACCAGTGCGCCAGAGCGAGCCGTTGCTGAGGTGCTTTCTGCGATTCGAGCTGCTGCTCATGGGAATTCGCAATCCGTAAGAAGGCAGGTTCAACTTCAGGGCCGGGACGACGCCAGTCGCCGCGGAGCATCACATGACTGGGCTTCTTTTTTTTATCTGTTGCAGCGAGAGTCGTTACCGAACGATTCTTCACCGGTTGCACCGCCGGTTCAAAGAAGGCCCTCAGACGATAAAAGTCGAACGTGCTGATCGGATCATATTTATGATCGTGACACTGGGCACATCCCAGCTGCAGGGCCATGAACACGGAACCAACCGTGGAAGTCATTTCATTGAGCAGCGTGTGGCGTCGTTCTTCCTGTGAATTGATGTCAGGCATATCGGGTCCGGAGAGACAGAACGCCGTCGCTGTCCGGGCATCGGAATTGTCAGGGGCAATCACATCCCCGGCCAGTTGCCAGCGGACAAACTGATCGTAGGGCATATCGGCATTCAGCGCCTTGATCACCCAGTCCCGGTACTTCCAGGCATCGGGGCGAATCTTGTCGTGTTCGTAGCCGTCCGTTTCTGCAAACCGGGCCAGATCGAGCCAGTGCTGGGCCCAGCGCTCGCCATAGCGGGGCGAAGCCAGCAGGCGATCCACGAGTCGCTCATACGCATCATCAGTCTGGTCTGCTAAAAACTGATCGACTTCCGCCGGCGTGGGAGGTAAGCCGATGACATCAAAGTAAACGCGACGGATCAGCGTTACCCGTTCTGCATCCGGAGCCGGTTGCAATCCCTCGGCTTGCAGCTTCGCGAGGATGAATCGATCGATGGGCGTCCGCGGCCAGTTGCTGCGTTTGACTTCCGGCAGCGCCGGTTTTTGAATTGGTTGAAATGCCCAGTGATCGCGGTCTGACTCGGTCAGGGGAGACTCTGTCAGTGCCTTCGATTCTTCGGCTGATACGCTGACAGGCAGTGACAGACAGAGCAGACAACACCAGCAGCTGGCATACTTACGGAATCCTTTCATGTGAGCAGTCCTTTCACAATCTCGACTTCCGCGGGGCCAGTCAGACGCTCATCCAGGCCGTTATGAAAATAGGTCAGCGTTTCATGATCCAACCCCAGCAGATGCAGGAGGGTCGCGTGAAACTGATTCACGTGCACGGTCTGTTCCGCGGCGCGTAAGCCGATGGGATCGGTGGCCCCGTAAGCGCGGCCCCCCGTGATACCTGCACCGGCCAGCCAGCCACAATAGCCCCACGGATTGTGATCGCGGCCTTTGCCTTGCTCACTCATCGGCATGCGACCAAATTCGCCGCACCAGACCACCAGCGTGTCCTCCAGAAGCCCCCGCTGCTTCAGATCCTTGAGCAGCGCTGCGATCGGCTGATCGGTCTTGCGGCAATAGGCGGTATGATTCTTCGTTACATCGCTGTGTGCATCCCAGCCCACGGTATCGCCGGAGTAAAGCTGAATGAAACGCACGCCACGCTCCACCATACGACGCGCCAGCAGACAGCGTTCGCCGAAATCGCGCGTATCTGGATCGTCGAGTCCGTACATTTTGTGCGTCGCGGGTGTCTCCTGTGTCAGGTCGACAATTTCCGGAGCCGCGGTCTGCATGCGGAAAGCCAGCTCATAGGCGGCGATCCGGGCTGAGAGTTCGTCGTCCCGATCGCGGGCTTCCAGGTGGCGTCGATTCATGGATTGAACCAGATCCAGGGTCGCTCTTTGCTGGCGGGCAGAGATCCCGGCGGGAGGTTTGAGATTCAGAATCGGCGTCTGCCCCGATCGCATGGTCGTTCCCTGGAACGTGGCCGGCAGGTAACCGCTGCCCCAGGCCGGTGGTCCTCCCTTCACGCCGCCCCCCGGATCCGGCAGGACCACAAAGGCGGGCATGTCTGCATTCTCGGAACCGAGACCATAGGCCACCCAGCTGCCCACACTCGGATGCCCCATCAGGATACTGCCCGTATTCATCTGGTAGACCGACTGCGGATGATTCACGCTGTCACCATGCAGTGAGCGAATCACGCACAGGTCGTCCACGAGTGCGCCGGTGTGTGGTAGAAAGTCACTGACTTCCAGTCCCGACTCACCGCGTTTGCGAAAGGGTTTGATCGGTGCCAGCAGAGGATTCTGTGCCACCTTGCGGCGCGTCATGACTTTGCCGAAACTTTCAGGCAGTGGTTTGCCCGCGTATTTGATCAGATCCGGTTTGGGATCCCACAGATCGACATGACTGGGACCGCCGTGCATGAAGAGCCAGATGATTCGTTTGGCGCGCGGAGGAAAGTCTGGTTTGCTGGAAGAGAGCGCTGAGTTCGCTGCAGCGTGCGCCGGCCGTTCCTGTTGCAGCAATGCGTTCAGAGCCAGCATACCCATTCCACCGCCGGCGTTCTGCAGCAACTCGCGACGGTTCATCAGACCGGAGCAGGCAGGGCCGTGTGAAACTGGTCTCTCATGTTGATACTGACGCATGCAGACAGCTCCCTGGGGATGAGGTGCAGATGACTGCTCCTACTATATCAGGGAGTGAGGGAGGCCTCGACTGAATTCAGAACGGAATTTACTTTTGTCGAAAAATGAATGTCCGCAGTCCTGGCACGCCTGTCTGAGAGACAAGCGTGAAATTCGGCTTCTGGGATGCTGCTAATCGAACACCGGACTGCGGGTTCTGTTTCGTCATTTTTTTGAACAAAGCCGAGGGGGATTCAAAATATCCTGACTTTTTTCTTTCGATTCTGAAACCAGCTCAGGCGCGCGGAAGTATTCCTGACGCGGGGTTCACCTCATGATTCTTCTTGAATCATGACTGTTTCTTTTTGGCATCATGTTGTTTTGCAGCATCGTTTGAAGCCTGTCTGGCTGGTCAGAAATCAAGAGTTACCGGATTTTCGTTTTTTTCTGAAATCAGAAACGAACCGACTCCGGAAACTAAGCTATATGAATACTGACCAGGCGCACGTGAAGGTCATCAGCAGTCCTGCAGACAGAGTGTGAATCAGAAACAATCATTCACAGTATCAGTAAAAAAGATGGGGAGATCAATGACTTCAACTTCAACGAGTTACCTGAAAGGATTCATCACCATCACCGCCGGCCTCTGTGTTCTGCTGCAAGCCGATCTGGCCAGCGCACAACAGCCCGGTCCCCTGGCAGCACAAAATAATAGAACGCTGTCACCGCGTGCGATCGAAAGCCTGGTGACCGGCATCGCCTTCTATCCGGATGAGCTGGTCGAGACCATCCTGCAGGCAGCCCAACATCCCCTGGCAATCCGTCAGGCTTCCGAAAAAACAACCGGCCGGTTCGGCGGTCGATTTGCGCAACGGGTGCAACAATTCAATCAGAGTACAGACCCGAGTGTCGCGCAGCTCAAACAGTATCCCGAGATCCTCGCACAACTGAATGACAATCTCGCGACCACGACTTTACTGGGACGCGTGTATCAGACACAGCCCGACGATGTCTGGCGGGCGATAGACAAACTGCGGGCCGAAGTCGATGCAGCGCTCGAAGCAGAACCGCAGCAGTTCGTCGATGCCAACGGTGCACCGTTGACCGGTCAGGCCGCGTATGTGGCCGCAGCCGGGTATGTCGCCGGTCGATACTTTGTACCCGCGACCATGTCAGAACTCTACGTGGCTTATGCCCATCCACAGCAAACCACTACGACCACCGTGTATGAAGGGCCTTACGCTTCCGGTTCGGCCACGCAGACCACAACCACGGGTCCTTACGGTCACGCGACCGCTTCGAGCGGCAGCAGTTCCACCACTTACACGGGACCGAACGGGAACACCGTCACCGGAAACACGCAGGGGGGCAGCGTCGTTTATCAGAATGGCCCGACAACCGCTGGTGCAGGTGCGGCGACCACTACGATTACTGGTCCCCAGGGAAATTCCGCCACCGTAACCGGAGCAGGTTTCGCAGGCAAGACGACCGTGGGTGATACGACTTACTTTGGCGCTGCGGGAGGAGGGACCGTCAATACTTCAAACGGACTTTCTGCCAGTGGTGCAGGCCAGGTCAGCGGATCAGTCACACAGACCCAGACCGGTGCGCAGTACAACACACAGTCCAGCGGGGCGATCACTACGAATACCGGCGTCGACGCGTATGGCAGTCGCAACACGAGTGGCAGTGTGAATCAGAATGCCGATGGCTCTGTGAGCGGCGTCCGTTCTTCCTCGACTGCGATTCAGGGAAATAACGGCTACGCCAACGTGCAACACAACAGCTCCGGCACTGCCACCGGAAATGGTACGGGCACCTACAATGGTTCTACCACTGTTGACTCGAGTAAAGGGTCGGCTGCGGTCAACACCACTGCGGGCGATGGTCAGGTCAGTTCGACCGTGACCACGCAGAACGGTTCCAAGACCGGTACCCTGGGAGATAGCCAGGTGGGACAGGGGTCGTCCTCAGCCAGCAGTCGAAAGGCGACGAGCAGTCAACAGGGCTCTTACCGGGCCAGCCGTCAGGCGAGTGCTGCGAATTCGCGGTACAGTCAATCCTCAAGTCAGCAGATTGCCTCGGGCCTGAAGAGCATGCAGAAGAACTGGGGGCAGCTCAGTCAGCAGCTGAACCGTTCTTCCCAGGCGGCAGCCGCACAGCGCAATACGCGGACTTACTCACAACAGCGACCGACGTCCAGCTATTCACGGAGTTCGGGATACGGTTCGAACTACTCGAGCCGCAGTAGCTCCTCTTTTTCGAGAGGCAGTTCTTCCCGGGGCAGTAGCCGAGGTTCTTCGGGGCGTTCCCGCGGTGGTCGCAGATAAACAGAGCTGATATCAGTATCAGTGGATCTACGGGCCTTTGTTCCTGCGCGAACGGAGGCCCGTTTTTTTGTCTGTGAAAAGAAATGACTTAAATACTGCGGGCTTCCCAGAAAAAAACGTTACAATGATCCTTGCAGTTCTGTTTAAACTACAGGAGGGACAATTCCAGCGGTCAGGTTCCTGCGCGCTAATCTGACTGTCACCTCAAACCGGCAGGCGACCATGACGAAGCAGAAGCGATTGATGAACAGCGTCGGTGAGATTTTCATTGTTGCAGTAATCATTCTGGTCCTCGTTATTCTTTTACTGCCGGAAGATCAGGTCGTCGATAACAGCAGCAATAGAGAACGTTTTCGCAATCAACTGAGACTGGTAGGCCTGGCTTGCCATGAATACCAGTCGGAGTATGGTTGCCTGCCCCCTGTGGTCATTTCGGATGAGAGAGGTCGACCGATCCACAGCTGGCGGGCGATGCTACTGCCCTGGCTGGAATCGCAAGGCAGGACGCAGCCACCGGCTTATGTGTATACTTTCAACGAACCCTGGTTCAGCCCTGCCAACCGACAGGCGGCATTGGATAACGCCAATCTCTATACCATGCTGGTCTCCACTGATGACAGAGAGGTTGTTCAGAAATCAAAATTAGCAGCCGTGATCGGCGCGCAGACTTACTGGAGCCCCTCTGGTGAATGCCGTCGTCTGCCACTGGAGGCGAATCAGGATGAACGTCACATTCTGCTGCTGGAAATCCCCAATCTGTACGGTGCATGGAGCCAGCCCAATGACGTCACCCTGGACGTGGTGCTGACACTCAGTAAGAATCAGCAGTTTGAACCGGATGGCGCGCACGTTTTATATGATGACGGCAGTGTCACCTGGTTCGCTCCTGAAGCACTGACCGAGGCGAATTTACGCCGCCTGCTCTGTCCGTTTGACACAACCAAATAAAGCGGCTTGTTTTCGTCGCAGAGATTGTCTCGAGTGAGGATACTTTCCCTTCTCAGAGCGATATCTGCTATACTGATCGGAGACGGATTATCAAATCTGTTGTGGGGAGACCATATCTGTGCTTACTCACAGTTCCTTGAGAGACAGAGCCTGACGCTGATGAAGTTTCCACTGCATCGCTTCGAAATTGAAACCGATTCCGAGAGACAACTCGCGGGGGAAGTGCAACGGGAACTCCTGAGTGTACCGAAGATTGTAAAACAGGAATTCTCGGAGCAGGAATGGTTCGCTTTTAGGCTGGTCCTGGAAGAGTATGTGGTGGAACTTTTGAAAGAGAGGCGGTCCGCCGCCCTCCGTTCCCGGCACGGAATAGCGGGAAGCTGTCAGCTGAGCGTCCTGTTTGAGCAGAGACAGATTTTGATCTCTTTTAACGGACAGGAAAAAGTGCTGCAGTATCCGGAAGATGGTCCGGTCGTTTCGTAAGGGGCAGGCGGGGAAGTGAAACATCACAGTCAGCTCAAATGGTTTTTATTGCTCTTGGTCCTGCTGGGAGGAGCGGTCTTTTTCCGGTACTTCACTGATGATCCGCTGACGGCCGCCAAAACACAACTGAGAGCAAAAGGCTATAAAGTCAAGGCAATTCATTACTCCAATCCCATCGACGACTCGCTCGGGAAACTTAAAAAGATTCTCAACAGGGAATCACTCAGAGTGACCTGCATCGAATGGTATACTCCCCGGGAATCCCTGGAAATCACGGAAGAACTTGACAGGCTTGCCCCCTATATAGAAACACTCCAGTGTGGCTTAACCAAAGTCTCCGACCAGGATGCCCTGATCCTCGGAAAGATGCATCAGTTGAAACATCTGCAAATTTATGGCCCGGACCTGTCGACGCGGGGAGTCTCGCAGCTCTCCCAGCTGAAGCACCTGACCTGGCTGGAACTCTATGCGCCTCAAGCGACCGACGAATCACTCCGCTGGTTAGAGCAGAACGATCAATTAAGCTGGCTCTATCTGTCTGATTCCCAGGCAGGAACTGCAACCATGCAACGCATTGCCCATCATCGAGAGATGGTGCGTCTCGATTTGCAGGGAACCAGGATTGAATCTTCTGACCTGCAATATCTAACGGGCTTTCCTCGACTACACATGCTGGAATTAAACAGGACCTTCATTGATGATCAGGCTGCGGCTTATCTCGGTCAGATGCAGTCTCTCGGCACACTCTATTTGAGTGAGACGGAAGTGGGTGACGAGGTCTGTCGGGCACTTGCGGAACTTCCTGAGTTGAGATCATTAAAACTCGACGACACCCTGGTGACCGATCAGGGTGTGCAGACTCTGCTGGAAGGGCGTGCCCCACTGAAAGATCTTTCGTTGCGGCGTTGTGACGTCTCTGCCAAAGCGTTCATGGAGGCCAGATCCTGGCCTGCCGAACTGGAGACCCTGTCAGTCCGCGGGACGGCGATTAATGGGAGAGAGATCCTGGCAATGATCGAGAGTCATCCGTCTCTGATCAACGTCGGCTATAATCAGCGTGATACTGACTCAGATATTATTGAACAAATCGATGCAATGCTTGAGAAACGCCGCGCGCATAATCAAAACCGCAGATAAGACGTTTGACGGCATTACCAGTCAACCAGCTAACAAAACATAAGGAGCCTGAGCATGTATAAGCCTCTCGCAATTTTTTTCCTGGTCCTTTGCCTGTCACTGATCAATACTTTTTCAACTTCAGCAAAGTTTCAGGCTCCCCAGCTTCCCAAAGAGGTGGCTACGATCAGTGTGGTGCAGACTCCCGATGGTCCCCAGCTGAAAATACAGGCGGGTGATCTGGTCTGTACAACAAAGGAACTGAAAGCGCAACGCAAAAAAGAAGAGCCGTGGACCGTGAAACCGGTGGGGGGCCAGGTTGAGATGCGGCGTGGTGATAAAGTCAATCAAGGCCCCATCATCAAAGTGTTACTCCGTTTCTAAGTCATACAAAGGAACCAATGATGTTCAAAGCCAAATCGATCTTAGCCCTGGTAAGTTGCCTGCTCCTGATGTGCGCACTCCCCGCTTCGGAAGGAAACCAGAAACCGAAAGGCGGGAATGAACTGGTCCGTCTGCGGGCGGTTCAGACCAGTGCCGGTCCGCAGTTGGAGATTAAGGCTGGTGACTTTACCTGTACCACTTCAGAATTGACGGTCCGCCGTAAACAGGGGGAGCCGTTTACGGTCAAGCCGGCCAATGGGAAGGTGCAGGTCCATCGCGGGGGAACGATCTCCGAAGCGGGACAGATTGAAATCGCACTGCGATTTTAAGTCATGGCCAGCAGCAGTCTGTGCCAGGTCGCGTTTCTTAATTCGGATGGTAAATACCAAAGACGTTTCAACCGGGGCTAACGCCCTGCAGCTAATTTGGCTTTACTGCAGTTGAAGTCCTGAAAGCAAGAGTAACAGCAGACCCTCGGCCACGGTGGATACTTACATAGCTAACGCTGTCGACCTCATGATCACACCGAAAACTATTAAATAAACGCTACCTGGCAGAGTTAATCGGTGACACTGCCTGCTTCGACGTTGGAGTGTTCCTCTGTCAGGAATTCCATCTTGCCGCTTTTGACGTCGTAGAGAGCACCGACGACCATCACCTTCCCGGTCTGAACCAGATCCCTGATGACCTGGCTGCGGGCGGAGATCTCATGCACGCTGCGGTAGACGTTGCGGCGGGCGACTTCGTCGACGAACTGCTCCCGCTCTTCAGGGCTCATTTCATCCAGACGCTCACACGCTTCTTCATCAACGCACGGTATAACTTCGTGAACGATGGAATCGAGGTGCGCACAGCCCGTGACCTGGGTGGGATCGCTGTGATCGCACATCAGTTGTACGGTGGAAGCGACGGCACCGCAGCGGGTATGCCCCAGCACCAGTACGAGTTTGACTCCCTCAACCGAGACGCCATATTCGATACTGCCCAGGGATTTGTTGCCGATCACATTACCGGCAACGCGGACGCTCAGAATATCGCCAATGCCCAGATCGAGAACCAGTTCCGCGGGTACGCGCGAATCGATACAGCTCAAGACGACCGCCAGTGGGTGCTGTTCTCCTGCCGTCGCGTTGACCTGGTGACCGAGATCGCGAGAGAGCCGGTTTCCGGTATGGAAGCGTTCGTTGCCATCCTGCAGAATCTTGAGCGCCTGCGCGGGAGTAATCTGATCTTTGAGATCACGGGTGGAATAGTCGGCAAACTGAATTTCGTTTTGCAGTTGATACTTGCGTTTGAAACCGCGGAGGCTGACCGAGATGCCGCGTGCAGGACCGATTTTGGTCTTGAATTCCTGAATCAGACTCAGAATATCCGGGTCGATGTAATCGGTGTTGCTGGCATCAATCAGCATCTTGCTGCCGGGCTCTGCTTCGTTGAAGATCTGGTCCAGTGCCGCCCGGTTCAGGAAGCTGACCTGGTTAGCCAGTTCAATATGCAGGACATCGCCGCCGGCATGTGTTTCGAGGATACGGCGAATGGGCTGACGCAGGCTGCTGTTCAGAATAAAGAGCAGACTGACTCCCAGGCCAATCAGAATCCCGATCAGCAGGTCGGTGAAGACGATGGAGAGCAGCGTGATGATGAAGGGGAGAAACTGATAGCGTCCCTCAGACCACATCTGTTTGAAGAGGGTGGGACTGGCGAGCTTAAAACCGGTCACCAGCAGAATCGCCGCCAGTGCTGCCAGCGGAATCAGATTCATATACATGGGGAGCAACGCGACCGCGATCAGCAGCAGAACCCCATGGAAAATACAGGAGATTTTGGTTTTGGCTCCCGAGTTGACGTTAACCGAACCACGGACAATCACCGAGGTCACCGGCAGACCACCAATCAAACCGGATACCATGTTGCCGACTCCCTGGGCCACTAGTTCGCGGCTCGGCGGTGAGTTGCGGTTTTCAGGATCCAGTTTGTCGACCGCTTCCAGGTTGAGCAGCGTTTCCAGCGACGCCACGATGGCAATCGTCGCGCCTGCCAGATAGATGGCGGGATTCAGGAACTGCGAGAAGTCGGGTAAGGTCAGGAAGGTCAACAGATCTTTGGCCGACTCAGCGACTGGGATCTGTACCATGTGACTGGCTTCAATCGCCCAGGGGCCGCCGAGACGCTGAAACAGCAGATGCATGGACACGCCGAGCAGAACCACAATCAGCGGACCGGGGATCACCGAGTTCTTCAACATTTTGACCCGTCCCCAGACGACGAGCAGCAGAATCGAAGTCAATCCAACGGCTGCGGCTCCATAATGGAAGTCCCCTTCGAAGACGGTCAACAGTTCGGAAAAGGTGTTCTGCTTGTCCGGCTGAGTGAAGGACATTTCCCCTTCCGGGTCGGTATCATGGCCGACAACGTGGGGAATCTGTTTCAGGATCAGAATCACACCAATGGCAGCCAGCAGGCCTTTAATTACACTGGAAGGGAAAAACGCCGAGAGTGAACCGGCACGGACCACTCCCAGAATGATCTGAATCACGCCGCCGACCATGACGGCCAGCAGGAATGCTTCGAACGATCCCAGGGTGGCGATCTGAGCAACAACGATGGCTGTCAAACCAGCAGCAGGTCCACTGACGCTGGTACTTGATCCACTAATGGATCCGACGACCAGACCGCCGACAATTCCGGCCAGCAGTCCTGAGAAGAGGGGGCTCCAGATGCCAGGGCGATTCCCAGGCAGAGCGGCAGAGCCACCAGAAACACAACGAGACCTGACGTCAGGTCACGGGGTAAATACGAAAGCGGATACCCAGTGGCGCGCGCATCATTCATGGTAGTCAACTCAAACTCAAAAACTCGGTTGGCGGGTAATTTGTGGAAGCGGACCCGTCTTCCCGGCATCTGAGAGCCAGGTGACAGACAACTTTCCACAGCGATGCTTCAGAACGGGTCCTGAAAGCATCAGACCGGGCTCGGAAGAGCGGCAGTCATGGGGTTTATTATATGATCCAAACTCGTTTTACAATCGGAATTTAGCTTTTTCTCTGAATTTGAACTGCAGAACTTTTTTGCCACTTTAAATCTGAGCTCTTTGTCTATAACTAGACAGATTTCGGAGGCAGCATCCTGAGAGATCAACGTTTTTTTATCCGAGCTCTATTTTCGCAAGCTAAGTCATTCCTTGATATAAGTTTACCACAAATTTCCGAATGTTGCACCTGTTCTCTCTCAGTTTTCATTTCGGTCCCCTGCAGGAAAGTGTCACCCATGCATCAATTCAGACTGATATCACTGTCGCTTGTTTTTATGTTCGGATTCACGGCGAGTGCCACCAGTGCGGATCAGACACTTCCCAATCAGAGCTGGTCCCAGTGGCGCGGCCCCCAGCGGGATGGCACACTTTCCGGAACGACTCTGCCTGATTCACTGAGCGAACAGAATCTGAAAATACGGTGGGAGCTCCCTCTGAGTCCGGGGTATTCGGGACCGATTGTGACTGCGGACCGGGTGTTCGTGACGGAGACCGTCAACGAGGAGACCGAAGTTGTCCGGGCTCTGGATCGTCAGACCGGCAAGGAACTCTGGAAACAGTCCTGGCCTGGTGCGATCAGTGTTCCCTTTTTCGCGAAAGCGAACGGGGACTGGATCCGCGCCACACCCGCGTTCGATGGAGAGCGACTGTATGTCGCCGGCATCCGGGACGTACTGGTCTGCCTGGATGCAGCCAGCGGCAGCATTCTCTGGCGGCTCGACTTTGTGGAGCAGCTCAAATCTTCGCTACCCTCATTCGGCTTCGCTTCATCTCCCCTGGTGACTGATAAGGCAGTTTATGTGCAGGCGGGTGGCGGTTTCTGTAAGGTCAACAAGTTGACAGGGGAAGTCATCTGGCGCGTGCTGGAAGATGGGGGCGGCATGTTCGGCAGCGCATTCTCTTCTCCCTGCCTGGCGGAACTGGATGGCGTGCAGCAGATCCTGGTTCAGACCCGGACTACCCTGGCGGGTGTCGATCCGGAATCGGGTCAGGTGTTCTGGGAACAGAAAATCCCCGCCTTTCGTGGTATGAATATTCTGACGCCGGCTGTTGTGAACAACACCGTGTTTACCAGCAGCTATGGCGGACGTTCGTTTCTATTTAACATTACCCGCAACGATGGAAAGTGGCAGGTTAAGGAACTCTGGTCGAATGCGATTCAGGGTTATATGTCATCGCCGATCATCCTGGACGGGTACATTTACCTGCATTTGAAAAATCAACGTTTTACCTGTCTCGATCTGAAAACCGGGAAAGCGGTCTGGACAACGGCCCCTTACGGTAAATACTGGAGCATGGTCACCGATGGTCAGAAGATTCTGGCGTTGGATCAGAAGGGGGAACTGCTGTTGATCAAAGCCAGTCCGAAGAAATTTGATCTGATCGATCAGCGAAAAGTCGCCGACGACTCCTGGGCTTACCTGGCTGTCAGCGGGAAGGATCTGTTTATCCGCGACCTGAAGCAGCTTTCTGTTTACCAGGCAGAGTAGGACAATCTGAAGAACGAAGAGGTTAGCATGAGCGTTCCTGAAATGCGTATCCGCCAGTTGAATAAGGCTCCGCTCAAGGGTGATGGAGACTACGTTCTGTACTGGATGATCGCCAACCGCCGCACCCGTTTCAATTTCAGCCTTGAGCGGGCGGTTGAAGTGGCAAAAGGACTGGATAAACCGCTGGTCGTCTTTGAAGCCTTGCGCTGCGGTTACCGCTGGGCCAGCGATCGGATGCATCGTTTTGTCCTGCAGGGCATGGCGGATAATCGATCAAACTTTGAAGAGACTGTGGCGACTTACTACTGTTATGTGGAACCCGAGGCAGGTCATGGATCCGGACTGCTGGAGGCACTGGCCGAAAAAGCGTGCGCGATCGTTACTGATGATTTTCCCTGCTTCTTTCTACCGCGGATGCTGGAACACGTGGCCCCGCGTCTGCCCGTCAGCCTGGAAGCCATCGATTCCAATGGACTGCTGCCCCTGCGAGCCGCCTCTCAGGTTTATCCCACGGCGTATGCGTTTCGTCGCTTCCTGCACAAGGAACTGCCGCCCCACCTGCTGGAGATGCCTAAGACAAATCCGCTGGCGCGTATTAAACTGCCCGAACTGAAATCGCTGCCTGATAAAATTCTCGACCGCTGGCCGATGGCGACCGACGAACTGCTGACCGCCACACCTGAAGTGCTGGCGGACCTGCCCGTTGATCACAGTGTTGGTCCAGCATCCTTTGACGGCGGTGAAGAAGAAGCCCTGAAAGCGCTGCGGCGTTTCTTCGATACCCGATTCGAACGCTACGCGGACGAACGGAACCTGCCTGAAGAAGAAGTCACCAGCGGGCTCTCCCCTTACCTGCACTTCGGTCACATCTCGGTGCACGATGTGTTTGATTCCATCGCCCGCCGGGAAGACTGGTCGGTCGAAAAAGTGATGGATCAGAAGGCGACGGGCAAACGCGCCGGGTGGTGGCAGATGAGTGAGACGGCGGAAAGTTTTCTGGATGAACTGATCACCTGGCGGGAGCTGGGGTACAACATGTGCTGGCAGCGGGATGACTACGACCAGTACTCTTCCCTGCCCGACTGGGCGCAGACCACGCTCGACGAGCACGCGTCCGATCCGCGCGAATATACTTACTCACTGGAAGAGTTCGAACAGGCGAAAACACATGATCCCCTCTGGAACGCAGCCCAGACGCAACTGGTGACCGAAGGCCGCCTGCATAATTACATGCGGATGCTGTGGGGCAAGAAAATCCTGCACTGGTCGGACTCTCCGCAGGACGCGCTGGAGATCATGATCGAACTCAACAACAAGTATGCGGTCGACGGTCGGAACCCGAATTCGTATTCCGGTATCTTCTGGTGCCTGGGTCGTTACGATCGTGCCTGGGGTCCCGAGCGGGAGATCTTTGGAAAGATCCGCTACATGACCAGTCAGAACACGGCCCGCAAATTCAGCGTCGATGGCTACCTGGAACGCTACGGGAATCAGAAACGCCAGGGGGCGTTATTCGATTGAAGTTTACAGCTGCCCTGCACTACACTGACTCCCTGTCAGCCTAATCAATAATGTTTGTCAGTGCGCAAGACCAGGGAGCCCGGCGGTGGCCAGAGATCTTTTTCAGGGAACGGTGCCTTATTACGTGCGGTATCGCGTGCCCTACCCCGAAGAGCTGCTCTCTCGAATCCGGGACCGGGCTGCGACGTCGGGAGACGGACTTCTACTGGACCTGGGCAGCGGCACCGGTGAGATCGCCTTACGGCTGGCGCCTGACTTTCGCGAAGTGACGGCCGTCGAACCCGATCCTGCGATGCGATCTGCGGGACTGACGAAGATGCGGGAACAGCAGATTGATAATGTCAGCTGGCGTTCCGAAACCGCGGAAGCCTTCTCTGCGGACGAGAAAACATTGGAACTGGTAACGATCGGCGCAGCCTTCCACTGGATGGATCGCGGACTGCTGGCGCGACGGATTCGAGGCTGGCTGCGTCCCGGACAGCCGCTGGTGATCATGGGGTACACGAGCATCTGGAGTGGGACTGCGGACTGGCTCCCACTGGTGCGGGAAGTTCTGCAGCGCTGCCTGGGAGAAAAACGGCGTGCGGGTTCGGGCAATTATCCCGAACTCTCCCAGCCTCATGAGGAGATCCTGCTGGAAGCGGGCTACCAGATCGAGGAACTCAAGACCCGGATCACACAACAGTGGACGCTGGAGACACTGATCGGCAATCTCTATTCGACGTCCTTCGCCTCCCCAGCGGTTCTGGGAGAAAAGCAGAGTGCCTTCGAAGCCGACCTGAGGCAGACGCTACTCGACTTTGATTCCCGCGGCACGTATTCCGAAGAGATGACCTTCTACGCCCTGCTGGCGTGGCCCGTGTAGTTCGTATTATTAATTCGCATGGCAGGCCCCATTTCCGGTTCGATAAGTGAACGCGTTCCTTCAGCCGCGGTTCTTATCAGAACGAAGCCCATGTGTCGAGGTCTTTTGTCCAGTGCTGCTCAGTAAATGGGCCAGATGCCGGGAGTGGCGAGTTCGAGCACATGGTCGTCGGGATCGCGGAAGTAGAGACTTTCGCCACCTCGCGGCCAGCTCATGCGGCTGATAATTTCCACGCCTGCAGAGACGAGGCGTTCTTCCCATTTTGCGAGGTCGTCCCGTTCGATGGCGAAAGCGAAGTGGACCGGACCGTCTCCGTCGTGGGGTGGAATCACACCCCCTTCGAGATGGGCTGCGGTATGGGTGGCGCCACGTTTGAAGATCAGAAACACGCTGCGGTCGCCGGCGTTCATGGCGCAGAACCGCTGGTCCTCCGCCATGATTTCGAATTCAAACAACTGCCGATAAAAGTCGACCGCGGTCTGCAGGTCATCCACGTAAATCGACGTCTCCAGTACGCCATGCACTTTCACTCTGGTCTCTCCTCTCAGGCTGCCTGACTCTGTGCTTCCGCTTCATAACGCAGGATATCACCGGGCTGACACTCCAGGTATTCACAGATCTTTTCCAGCGTCGCGAAGCGAATCCCTTTGACTTTCCCCGACTTGAGCAGCGAAAGATTCTGCTCGGTGATTCCCACGTGTTTTGCCAGATCGCGTGAGGTGACTTTGCGTCGGGCCAGCATGACATCCAGTGTTATACAAATTCGCATCGATTCCTGCTTCGCTCGCTAAAACTCGTGTTAAGCTCTGATTCTACTATAGCTGAATTCCGGGCGGGTCACCAGACGTCTAAATGATCTGGGCGTGTTCTTCCGCGATCAGGCTGGCTCGCTTTAACAGATTCGCCAGCAGAAAGATCAGTGCGCCAACTCCCGCCAGGATGAACTGATTCGAACCGATGCTGATCGCCAGCATTTTCTGTCCGGGCGGATTATGCATCGTCAATACCACACTGAGCGCCGCTCCGCAGATGGGAGATAATAAAGCAGAGCCCATCAGCCCCAGGGCAAAACGTTTCAGCAGCCGACTGTTTTGTGTGCCCAGATAATCTTCGGCACAACAGGCTTTGAGAAAACGACGTAGCGAAATCAGCCCCCAGTACGTGGGTGCGATCAGCAGGGCTGAGAGTAAAACCATGCCCACTTTAGTTGATACCGGCAACGGAAAAGGAATGGCTTGGACAGGAATCCTGCCATTCTGTTTCGCGATCAGGTCGGCACAAAACCAGACCCAGATTAGAAATGCGGGCATCACCCAGAGGGACAGTGCACACAGATAATACAGAATACGGCAAATGACACTGGTACGATCTTTTCGAGCCATCTCAGGAATCCTTTCCAAAGGGTTTGTTGTTGAACGGCGAATTTTTATCGTTTTACGATAAACAGCACAACCCCGGTTTTTGAGATTTCGGGATCGTTTCGATTGGCCGCTCTAACTCCCCTGCGACAGCCAGCCTCCCGGCTGGGGTGTCGCGGTGGACTGCGTATCGCGGTACCAGGCTTTGAGCTGCTTGAGCATTTTCGCAGCCTGGGCGGGTTCGGTTTTCTGCAGGTCCTCTTTCTCGCCCGGATCACGATCGAGGCGATAGAGTTCAACCTTTTCATTTTCGAAGGTGCCTGGTTTTGCGCGGGGATGCTGCACGACCAGTTTCCAGGGACCGTCTCGCATCGCTTCTGCGCGTCCGCCCCGATTCGAAAGTGAGGCCCAGAACAGCGGACGCGGCGAGAGCGATTTCTGTTCAAACAGAACCGGAGAGAGATCGACGCCATCCAGGGGACGCTCCCGGGGCGGAGTCACCTGGGCGATTCCCAGCAGAGTCGGCATGACATCGATGCTGATCGCGGGGACATCCGAGACGGTGCCCGCCTCGATCTTGCCGGGCCACCAGGCGATAGCAGGCACGCGATGGCCGCCTTCGTAAACCGAACCTTTGGCGCCCCGTAGCGTGGGACTACCACTCGGGAAATCACGCGAGGGACCATTGTCCGAGAAGAACAGCACGAACGTATTTTTATCGAGTCCCGATTTCACGAGGAACTCACGAATCTGCCCTACGCCTTCATCGACGGGGAGCGTCATCCCTTTGAACTTCTCGATGCGTTCCCCTTCATGGGCCGGCTTCCAGCGTTTCCAGCCTTCGGCTTCGGTGCGACGAACCGGATCGCCGGGGACCTGAACCGGGTTGTGAATCGCTTCATGCGCCAGGTAGAGACAGAAGGGACGGTCCTGGTTGTCCTTAATGAACTGCAGGGCGTACTGATTAATCAGGTGCGTCGAGTAGCCGGGTTCCTCGGTCTCCTTGCGTCCGTGCCACCAGTCGTGTTTGACGTGGTCTCCCACGTGACTGATGAAATCGATATTGCCGCTGTGATAACCCACGAAGGTATCGAACCCGTGATTGTCGGGATGATACTCAGCGGAATTGTGTGGGTAGCCCTGGTGCCATTTCCCGATCAGGCCGGTCTGGTAACCTGCCTGTTTCAACAGTTCGGCGAAGGTGTTTTCGCTGCGTTTCAAACCTTTCAGATGCTCGGGATGATCGCTGACCGGATGGATGACCGCTTCAATGCCGGCCCGCTGCTGATAGCGACCGGTGAGCAGACCGGCCCGCGTGGGCGAACAGACGGTGCCCGAAGAATGGAAGTCGGTCAGCTTCAGACCTTCGGCTGCCAGCCGATCGATCTCGGGAGTTTTAAAGTAGGGATTGCCGAAACAACTGACTCCGGCATAGCCCATATCGTCCACCATAATCACGATCAGATTAGGTCGATCTCCCGGCGTCCGCGGAGCCGCGGCTGTAGTGCTTCGTAGACCAGACAGAGAGAGACAGAGCGTCAACAGGCACAGACTTAAGCTACGCATCCCGGAATTGAGCACGATTCGATTCCTCTTTGATAACAGGTAGAAACGGGAAGATCAGGCGGGTCGCGAATCGATTATAACAGACGCGGGAGGAAAAGCACGGTTGCACTCCCAGAGACTGCTATGACAGTCTGACCGGCATCCTTTGGAATCTGAAATTTCTGCTTGCGTTCCTGTAAACAATTCAGGACTATTGTACTTCAGATCAGTCGATCCAAATTCATTTCTTATCTTTCTGGATCTCTTAGCTGGCGGGACCAAATCATGATTCAATTCCAGTGTGAACACTGTTTTCAGGAATACAAAGTCCGCGATGACCGTGCGGGGCAGACCCTGAAGTGCAAATCCTGTGGAGAGCGGATGCAGGTTCCTGCAGGCGAGGATGACCTGCTGGACGATTTCTACGAGGACGACGAGGAAGTCTACGAACGCCAGGCCCGGCCGGCGCGTAAAAAGGCGTCATCCAAAGGGGGCAAACAGAAAAAGCAGTCCGGGAACAGCGCTAATTCTCCGGTGACCATGATTGCTGGTAGCGTGGCCTTCGTGGTGATGTTCTTTGTCTCTTATACGCTGGTCCGTTCCCTGATGGGGGGTGGAGAACCGGAAGAGATCGCACAGCCACATCAGGAACTGGCTCCCGCTGGAGTGACACCGGCACCGGCCCCCGCGCCTGTCGAGGAAAAAGCCGAGTCAGAGACACCGGCGAAACCGATGGAGGTCGCACAATCCAAACCGGTGAGCGGTCAACCGGCGGAGAAAAAACCGACTCCGGTCCCCACGAAACCGAAACCGCAGCCCGAACCGGAGCAGAAGTGGACGTCCCTCGTCGATCCGCCGCTGGTGACCGCGGACTGGCCGGAATCGTCACGCTTGAAAATTGACCTGAAGAATGCGGAAGAGAAACTGGTGGTGCCCAGCGGGTCCGGTCCGGTGGTCGCCGTGCAGTATAAGAACCGTAATCTTTATCACTTTGACATCTGGAACCTGGCGACGGAGAAGAAAATCGGTGAGATCTCGATCACGCCTCCCCAGGAATGGATGATCCTGACGCCCAAATTCAAACTCAGTGCAGACGGGAAATATCTGCTGCTGAATATTACCGAACGCACGTCGAAAATCCCCAAGCTGGTCTGCTGGGATACCACGACCGGGAAAATCGTTTCCGAATGGCAGGTTGATGCGCCCGGCAGCGTGGTCTCTTTATATGAAATCTGCGGGAACAATGGCGCGTTCGTGCAGTTGATCCGCAAAGACGGGGGCAAATACAAAACGATTCTCAAACGCTGGGACCTGCAGACCGGAAAGCTCGAACAGGAAACCGAGATCAAATCCAGCGAGTTCGCGAGCCACAGTTACCTGGTCAGTCCGGGAGGCAACTACCTGTCTACCAACACAAGTAACAAAGTTTTCTTCTACGACCTGCGCACGCTGAAACTGCTCTATCTCATGGAGCTGGACGGTCACCTGGATCCCCGTGCAAAATACTATTCGCTGCAGGCTCTGGATTTTTCGCGGGATGGCAAACAACTGGGGATGCTGGTCACCGAATCAGGCAAAACCGAGATCTGGTTGGTGAACCTGGAAGATGGCAAGCCGGAACGGGCCTTCGAAGTAGCCGGCAACCTGAGCGATCAGTTCAGTCAGCCTTCCTACGAAGGGAACAAGCTGGAACTGACCCCGTCCGGCAGAAGTTTTCTGCTCTACGGTGCCCTGCTCGTCGATCGCGAGAGCCGGCGGAGTGTGTGGGTCCTCGAACCGCCACCAAACGTGATTATCCGCCGCCCCCTCTACCTGACTCCCCATTACCTGTTTGCGAACACCGACAGTGCACTGACCGATGACAAGGGACGTCTGCGACTTAACCGTAAGCCTCAACTGGTGACGGTACCTTTGCCGGAGAAACAGATCACGGATGGCCTGGCAGCTTACCAGAGCGAATCGGATGCGATTCTGAGGACCGGCTCGAAAGTCAGTATCAATGTCAACGTGGTGAATATCAAATTCGGCAAGGAGGACGAAGTCAAAGAAGTTCTGCAGGAAGTGCTCAAGGATCGCCTGGAAGCAGATGGTTTTGAAGTGGCGGAAGACCAGCCGCTGATTTTCCAGATGGAATACCAGGAACAGGAGGGGAACAAGCTGCAGATGTCGAAACGGGGCCGGCCTTCGCCCGGGAATCCGCTGGGACGCACTCCCACCGGGGAAACACTGCAATCGACGGCAGCCGCGTTTAAGCTGTCGTGGGTGCAGAAGTCTCCCAAGCGGACACTCTGGACCAAACAGGTGCTGGTTAATCCCCGCTTTCTGATTCTCCGCAATGCCACCGAACAGGAGGCCCGCGAGCAGATGTTTGAGGGACTGCAGAACCGGTTGATGGGGGAACTGATTCCCTACTTCATCCCGAAAGAAAAAGGGCTCTCGATGCTGCCCGGCGAGACACAACTGCCGGAATAATTATTCGCTTTTCGACTCATTGTGTTTCATCCATCACGGTTTAACCGGGTCTTCTCGCGAAAGCAGTATTGAACTGCAGGCGATCGCCGGACTACAATACAGGACATGCAAGTCCATTAATATAATGGCGCACTGACTTTTACCTGCTATTCAATTGAAGGATGATTCCATGCGTAAACTGGTATACGGCTTGATTTGTGGTCTGTTCATCATGGGACTCGGAACCGATGCGGAAGAAATCCAGACAGCGCGTGCTGACGATGCGGACCAATGCGAAAGCAAGCCGGGCGATGATAAGGATCTGGAAGGTGAGAAGCGGCTCAGCAAGTTCATGCACGAAAAACTGACCAGCTCGCAACTCGTACTCGAAGGACTGATGATCGAGGATTACGAGAAGATGCAGAAGGGGGCCAAACGCATGATCGAGATGAGTAACGCCACTGAATGGCAGGTCGTCGAGGGGCCCATCTTTGCCCGTCAGAGTGAAGAGTTTCGTTCCGCCGCCAAGCAGGTGATTAAATTCGCCAAAGAGAAAAACATCGACGGCGCCTCGCTCAGTTATCTGCACCTGACAATGACCTGCATCAACTGCCATAAGAAGGTCAACAAAGTGCTGATTTCGCAGCGTTAAGATTTCACAACGAAAAAACAACGGGACCTGTGAAGCGAATTCACAGGTCCCGTCAGATCAATGCAAGTGATCCTCACAGTGCTTACTTTTCAGTAGACGCTGTCTTCTCGGATGGTTTCGCGGGGGTGATGCGGATGACGCGTCCCGCGACATGTTCATCGCCGTCCATCTCGACCGTGCGGATCCGCAGCAGATGCGTACCCGGCTTCAGTCCGTCGGGCAGCTTGGCCTGCCAGAGATGGGTTGAGTTCTTGGCCTTGGGGAGATTGCGATAAGATTTCTCTTCGACGCCGTTCTCCGTTTCGGACAGCTTCTTGAAGCTGGGATCGATGGCGACAATCCGCTCCATGGGAGCCCAGCTGCCGGACTCGCCAATCTGCATTTCCACCTTCGATTTTTCCGAACCGTTAAATACGTTGACCATCACGTTGGTTTCCGCGACCTGATCGACGGTGACCGCTTCAGGGGCGATGATATTCATCTGGTATTTCGCAGCACGACCGGCGGCACGAAAGTCCAGGTTATATTCTTTGCCGTCAAAGGTAATGATGGAATAACCGTTGGGAGCACCGTCGGCCATCATCGTATGCGGAATGCCCCGTTCATCCGGCGCACCGGACCACCAGCTGCCGCTGACGGTCACATTGATGATGTGATGGTGTGGCTTGGCGCCCCGCCAGCCATCTTCCTTCGTAATGAAGCGGTGTTCGTGGTGGTGGGTATGACCGGAAATG
Source organism: Gimesia benthica (assembly GCF_009720525.1). NCBI lineage: Bacteria > Pseudomonadati > Planctomycetota > Planctomycetia > Planctomycetales > Planctomycetaceae > Gimesia > Gimesia benthica. Next base: position 5,693,192 of record NZ_CP043930.1, on the reverse strand, counting down.
GACATACAGAAGGGACGCTTTTCAATCAGGCGGTACAGGTCCTGGCGATCTTCCACGCCGACCAGCGGGATGTGCATCATCAGGACAACCAGCTGATCTTCGGGAATCTGCTGCAGATCGTTCTTGACGAATTCGATCTGCTCTTTGCCGAGACCACCCTGGTATTTCCCTTTTTTCTTTTTGTTCTTCTTTGATTCGTCGGTGACGATCCATTCGATGTCGTCCAGCACGATGAAATGTACGGTGCCGTAATCGAAGGAGTAATAAGAGGGACCGAAGGCCCGCTCGAATGTTTCATCGCTCAACTTATCGTTGGGGGCATCGTAGTTGATGTCGTGGTTGCCGATTACGTTGTACCAGGGAATTCCCAAGAGGGCGATACCCCGTGCCTGCGATTCGAACAGCGACAGATCGTCAAACAGAATGTCGCCCAGCGTGACGCCGAACGAAGCATCGGTGCCGACGAGGTCTTCGATTACATCATGGGCGATGTAGTCGATCTCTTTCTGATCGCGGGGCTGTGGATCGCCGAAAAAGAGGGCGCGGAACTGATTGGGCTCTTTTTGCGGATAGAGAGGAAAGTCGACCGATTTCGGCAGCGGTCCGGTAGGGGCGACGCCGGCGAAGTGTGACTTGGGTGAGCCCTTGGGTTTGTGAATGTAATAGAACTCGGGTGTGAGATTCTTGCTCAGCGGAGTCCGCCAGTTGCGGGGTTTGATGACGAACAGAATGGTGTCATCGGTAACGGGGAGTTCATACTTTCCGTTTTCATCGGTGCGAACGACCTTGAGACCATTCGAGACGGCAACGCCCGGCAGCGTTTTCTCGCCGGCATCGAACTTCCGATTCTGGTTGGCATCATGAAATACGTATCCTGTGGCAGTTTTACCTGACGATTCCGCCCGGCTCAGCCCCTGCTGGGTCAGCAGGAACATTCCTGCCAGCAGCATGGTAGTCAGTGTGAAGCGACGCATTGAAATATCCTTGTAAAGAATCCCGTGGTCTAAACAATCTTTAGTAATATGTTACGCCACCGAGGGACGAGACAAAACCCACAGCCTCATTTTTTCGGCAGAGTTCTATCTGGCCATACAGACAGCACGTAATCAAATAAAACAACCGGAGGATGCGATTCCAGCAGATCCTCCGGTTGTGAACATTCAGTAAAACAGAGTCAGTTCATTAAAAGCCCGTCTTAGAAGTTATCAATTACTTCCCGGTTGGCGCGGGTGCCCAGAGCCTGGTAGATGGTCTGACTGATATTTTCAGAAATGAAGCGGCAGGAACCGTCGGCCAGTCCAACCTGAACGCCCCCGGTATGCTGACTCCGCAGAGCAGCGATCTGGGTTCCGTCATTGGCTTCCGTACAGGGCATTTCAGCGGTGTTGGAACATTTTGCCAGAATATCCGCGGTCGTGCTGTTCGGATTGCGGCCGGTACTGAAGGCAGATCCGCCCATCCCTGAGTAAACCCAGGCACCACGGGCATCGGACGTATTATCGTTGATGTAGTTTACTTCCCCGGTCAGCAGGGTGTTACTGGTCCCATCTTTGATGTCCCGAATCCCGATCGAAGAGTTGATCGTGAAGATGCCACCAGAGGCATTCGTGTAGGAATCGGTCAGATTGCCGTTTCCGTAGTTGGCAGCATAGTTACCGCGGGACATGTGCTCGATTGAGCGAAACGCGACGTTACTGCGGCGATCCCAGGGATGACTGGGGCAACGGTAAGCAGCGGGGCTCCAGTGCCCGAAGATATTGTTCATGTAATCCAGCGGGTCACGACCATTCAACACGGGAGCAGCTTTATCCCAGAGCGAGCTCTGTTCCATTTGTGGCAGGATGTAGAGCAACCAGTTGCCTCCCAGGCTGTGCTGATCGGTACATTCCTGGAGACCGGTCAGGTTCGTGGGGGGAGTACCGCCACACAGACCGATGACACCACCGGGGGGGAAGACACCATGAGTGTCGTGGTAGTTTTGCAGGGCCAGGCCCAGCTGTTTGAGATTGTTTTTACATTGACTGCGGCGGGCAGCTTCGCGGGCCTGCTGCACTGCGGGCAACAGCAGCGCGATCAGAATCGCAATGATCGCGATGACCACGAGCAGTTCGATCAGGGTAAAACCACGACGTTTTTTTCCGGTAACGGACTCGGACGAAATCAGACGTAACATCTTCTTCTCCTTGAGACGTAAATGAAAAATATAAGACAGACAGGCGGAGTAAATCGTGATGAATCGTCTTGCCTGCAGGGACGATTAGGGATCGGTGTATTCCGGTGTCGGTGTGGAATCGCCGGGAACGCCTTCTTCGGGTTCTCCTGAGCAACCGGCAATGGACAGAGTCAGACAGAATACACAGCACAACAGCAGGTAGTATTTTTTCATGAGAATCAGCTCCTCTCATTCAGGAAACAACAGCTCAGCCGAAGAATGGGTTCAAACGTGCCATTCTCCGGCTGGCTCGTATAACAGAATTAAATCTGACAACCGCTTAGAAGTTATCAATCACTTCCCGATTGGCACGGGTTCCCAGAGCCTGGTAAATGGCCTGGCTGATATTTTCAGAGATGAACCGGCAGGAACCATCGGCCAGTCCGACCTGGACGCCCCCGGTATGATGACTGCGGGAAGCCGCAATCTGGGTTCCATCGTTTCCGGCGGTACAAGGCAACTCGGTAGTAGTGCTACAGCTGGCCAGGATGTCGGCGGTTGTTGAATTGGGGTTCCGTCCTGTACTGAAAGCGGAACCACCCATGCCGGAATAAACCCAGGCACCGCGGGCATCGGAGGTATTATCGTTGTTGTACATGATCTCGCCGGTCAGCAGCGTATTGCTGGTACCATCTTTGATGTCCCGAATCCCGATCGCAGAGTTAATGGTAAAGACACCTGCATGAGTATTCGTGTAAGACTCTGTCAGGTTGCCGGAACCGTAGTTGGCAGCGTAGTTACCGCGTGACATGTGCTCCAGGGCACGAAACGCGACGTTACTGCGACGATCCCAGGGATGACTGGGGCAGCGGAATGCTGCGGGAGCATAATGTCCAAACACGTTATTCATGCTGTCCAGCGGATTATTCGTATTCAGAATCGGAGCTGCATTTTCCCACAGGGAACTCTGTTCCATCTGGGGCAGAATGTAGATCAGCCAGTTGCCACCCAGGCTCTGGCCACTACATTCCTGGCTGCCGGAAATATTGGTCGGAGGATTTCCGGCACAGGTTCCAATCACGCCGCCGGGAGGGAAGACGCCGTGCGTATCATGATAGTTCTGCAGTGCAATCCCCAACTGCTTGAGATTGTTTTTGCACTGGCTGCGACGTGCGGCTTCACGGGCCTGCTGCACAGCGGGTAACAGTAACGCAATCAGAATGGCGATAATCGCGATTACCACCAGCAACTCGATCAAAGTAAAACCACGACGATGTACTGCAACGGCAGTACGCGCGCCGGCAGGGCGCGAAAAGCGAAGAAGCATCAAAGCAACTCCCAAAAACGAAGAGAAAAACAGATTGACTTGGCGTTTCAAGGCACTTTGATGCCGAGGATGGTCTTGACTGACCGTTTTGTCGGAAGGATAGGCAGGAAGGATGCTCCGCTACTCCGAAGTTGCGGGAATCCTACAAGGCGTTTATTAAGATTGAATGTCGAAAAAATGAAATGTCGTTTCTAAGCGGCCGGTGTGTTCCCATGCATACCATTCTTTTTTGAAAAAATTGTCTGATTGCCAAAGAAAGTCTGTAACGCGCGGCGAAATCGTCGTGTTAGCGACGGTCTCAGTCTGTGCGGTCCAAAACCGGGCCCGGGATTGACGCGGCACAATGGTTGTCTCATAGTAAATAGAAACACTTTCCGCTCTGACCTCCTTTGCAAGAGCACCTCGACACCAGAAACACTCAGGAACCGACACCATGCTGCAGTCTTGCCGTTTCTCATTCCCCTCTTTTTTAAAATGTTCACTCTGGCTGACAGTCATCGCTCTCGTCTTAAGTAACAGCCTTGATACACCGCGTGTGCAGGCCGCTGATTCCCTGCGTGTGCTCTGTTACAACATTCATTACGGACAGGGAACCGATGGCAAATACGATGTAGCCCGTCTGGCAAAAGTAATTGCACAGACCAAGCCGGACCTGGTTGCCCTGCAGGAAGTCGATGTGGGCGTGAAACGTTCCAGCCGCGTTCACGAAGCGCAGCGCCTGTCGGAACTGACGGGACTCGAAGTTCGCTTCGGACCGACACAGCATTACGAAGGGGGCCTGTTTGGGAATGCAGTGTTGACTCGCCTGCCGATTCTGGATGTGATGATTCAGCCACTCCCCTATACCGAAAGTACTCCCGAACGGGTGACTTATCCACGGGGCGCAATCGTCGTGACCGTGAAGGGTCCCGATGGAAAGCCGCTGCGATTCATCAGTACGCACTTTCAACATAATGTGCATGAAGATCGGGTCGCGGAAGCCAAAGCCATCAATCAGTATTTCGCGTCCGAATCAGAGGTCCCCACGATCCTGGCGGGAGACATGAATGCCCGCCCGGAAGAAGAACCGATTCAGGTTCTGCTCAAACGCTGGATCAACGCCATCGACAAAGACGCGACCCCAACCGCGCCTTCGACGAAGCCACGCTCCCGGATTGATTACATCTTTTATCGACCGGCTGGCCGGTTTGAAGTCATCGAAACCAAAGTCATCAATGAACCGCTGGCCTCGGATCACCGTCCGGTGTTTGCCATCCTGAAACTCACACAGGAGTAACCCGATGCGAAACCATCTTTTCTGGCTGTGCCTTATCGCACTGCTGCTCACGAGTGTCACTCAGAGTGTGCGCGGTGCAGAACAACAGGCGACGCCGGTGAGTTCGATCCGCGTACAGCCCGGCTTTCAGGTAGAACTGCTGCGTTCGGCGCAGGCGGGAGAAAGCTCCTGGATCAGCATGACCTTTGATGATCGGGGGCGCGTGATCCTGGGACTGGACGATGTCGGCCTGGGGCGGCTCACTTTCAATGATAATACCGACAAAGTCGCGTTCGAAAAAATCGACGACAAGTTAAAACACTGTCGTGGCGTGTTGTATGCCCACGACAGCCTGTATATCAGTGAGACGAACGGCGAGGGACTGCATCGCTTCCGGGATACGAATGGCGATGGTCAGTTCGATCAGCGGCAGTTATTGAAACCACTGGATTACCGCAGCCGGTTCGGTCATGGCAGCAATCAGCTCGTCCTCGGCCCCGACAAAAACATCTATCTGGTCGTCGGCAACGATGTCTCGTTTCCTGAGGGAGTCTCTCCCCAGTCTCCCTATCGCGATCCACAGAACGATCAGTTGCTGCCCAACCCGCACGACGCCGGTCAGGATGATCGTGTCGGCTACATTCTCAAGACCGACCCGGCAGGGAAAACCTGGGAGATTCTCGCGGGGGGATTTCGGAACCAGGTCGACATCGCCTTCAACACCGAAGGGGAGATGTTTACTTACGACGCCGACATGGAATGGGATATCGGCCAACCCTGGTATCGCCCGACCCGCATCAATCATATTATTCCCGGCGGCGAGTATGGCTGGCGGTGGGGAACCGGCAAATGGCCCGAGTATTATGCAGACAGTCTGCCCAGCACGCTCAATACGGGGCTGGGTTCTCCGACCGGGATGGTCTTCGGCACCGAGAGTCGCTTTCCGCCCCGCTTCAAGAACGCCATGTATATCGCTGACTGGCAGAATGGACGCATCCTGCTCGTGGATCTGATTCCTGCGGGAGCCAGCTATCAGTGTCAGTATGAAGTCTTTCTGGAAGGAGGGCCGCTGAATGTGTGTGACATGCAGTTCGGGCCCGACGGTGCGCTGTATTTCATCACCGGAGGTCGCGGTTCACAATCGGGCCTGTATCGCGTGACGTCGCGAGCCGACCAGAGTCCGACTTCCCAGGCGCCTGAGATCAGCGCGCAGGACCTCGAGCAGGGGAAAACCGCACGTCAGCTGAGACGAAACCTCGAACCATATCTCACTTCCCCGGTACCTGAGATCGACGTACTCTGGACGCATTTGAGCAGCGATGACCGCTGGCTGCGTTTCACCGCCCGCAAGGCACTGGAACATCAGGATGTCTCACGCTGGCGTGAACGGGCACTTTCAGAAACGACGCCGATCGCAGCAATTGAGGCGTTGATTGCCCTGTGTCATCAAGGCACTTCTGAAGATCGAGACGCGGTCCTGACAGCGCTGAACCGGATCGATATCAGCGCGCTATCGCAGGAACAGTTACTGGCGTTGCTCCGCGCGTATGAACTCTGTTGTATTCGACTCGGCAAACCGATGTCAGCCCAGGCTGCGACAATCAGAGAGCGACTGAGCCCCCTGTTTCCGCATGCGACCAGCAGCGCGAATCACATGTTGTGCGAACTGCTGGTCTATCTGAACGATGATTCTGTCGTTCCCCGGGCGATAACGCTGCTCGCAGATACGTCGCCCCAGGAAGATCAGATCCGCACCGCCCGTGCCTTGACTCAGGCGTCCCCAGGCTGGACTCCGAAAACGCAGCGTCAGTTCCTCGCCTGGCTGGGATCAGCCCGCCACTTTACGGGAGGCAAGCAACTGACCGAACGGCTCCGCGATATTCGTGTCGACTTCCTGAAGTTACTCAGCGACACTCAACAGCAGCAATTAAGCCAGGAGATCGCCGCCCTCGATAAACCGCTGGAAGTGGAAGAAGTTGTTCCCGCGCGGCCGGTGGTAAAAGACTGGCAATTGACCGACCTCGAACCACACCTGGCTTCAGTGACACAGAACCGTTCCTTCAAAAATGCGCGACAGGCGTTGCTGGCGGCGAACTGTCTCAAGTGTCATCGGATCGGTTCCACCGGGGCACAGATCGGCCCGGATCTCTCGAATGTTGGCAAACGCTTTGACAGTCGGGCGATTCTGGAATCGATCATTGAACCGTCCAAAGTGATGGATCCGAAATACCTTTATACCGTCTACGTCCTCAGCAGCGGCAAGATCGTGACCGGCAGACCGGTGGGGGTCAGCAAGACCACCATCACCGTCGAAACCGATCCGATTCGTCAAACCACGGTGCCGGTGCTCCGCGAGGAAATCGAGGAAGCCGTGCTTTCGAAGACATCGCCGATGCCCGCCAGTTTGATTAACGTGCTCTCGCAGGAAGACATTCTGGATCTGCTGGCTTACCTCAAGGCGGGCGGCGATCCCGGAGCAGCCGCGTTTCAACAGTCGAATTGAGCGGATTCAGAAAGGACCATCGCATGCCTGTGCTCAAGACATTGCTGATCCTGATCTGCAGCACACTCAGCGTCGCAGCTGCGGAGCCGGTCAATCTCAACAGCCTGCCCTCTGACCTGACGGTGCCTGAGGTCACACGGGGCACACCTGCTCCCGGCCAGCGGGTCTGGCAGACGAATCAGGGGTTCGAAAAGACCGAAATCGCCCATGCACTGTATCTGCCCCCTGACTGGCAGCCCGGGAAGAGGTATCCCGTCATTATGGAGTACCCGGGCAACGGCGGTTATCGCAATGCCCTGAATGACGTCAGTCGGGGCCGTGTGCAGGACTGCAAACTGGGCTATGGTTTGTCCGGCGGTGTCGGCATGATCTGGGTCAGTCTGCCCTTTGTTGATCCGAAAACGGGTCAGCATGCCGTCAAATGGTGGGGCGATCCGGACGCGACAGCCGACTATTGTAAGCAGACCGTGGCCCGCATCTGCACGGAATATGGCGGCGACGCGAAGAATGTCATCCTCACCGGTTTTTCGCGGGGTGCCATCGCCTGTAATTATATTGGGCTGCGAGACGCGGAGATCGCGAAACTCTGGAAAGCGATGCTGCCCCACAGTCATTACGACGGCGTTCGCAAGTGGAATTACCCCGACAGTGATGCCGCGTCTGCTCGCCAGCGACTGGTGCGGCTGGGAACGCGTCCCCAGTTCATCAGCCATGAAATGAGTACGCAGCAGACAGAAGCGTATCTCAAAGACAGTGGCATCTCGGGGCAGTTCACGTTTATGGCACTTCCCTACCCTAACCATTCCGATGAATGGGTGTTAAAAGACATTCCCCAGCGGAGCCAGGCACGTCAATGGCTCCAGAAAATCGTACAACAAACAGAAACCGAATGAATCCAACCCTGAAACGAGGCACTCCCATGCACCGCATTGCTCCCTGGATGCTCTGCTCTTTCTCTTGTCTGCTCCTGCAGAATGTCACTCTCCGCGCAGCGGAACCGGAGCCCCAACCCCGTCCGCATATTAAGATCCGTGGGATCTATGGCGGTGCACCGACACAGTTACTGGAGCAGAACCGCAGTCTGCCCGAACTGGGCGTGAATGCGATCTTCATGGGCTCGGGCAGTCTGACAGCTGAAAGGATCGCTCAACTGAAGCGACAGGGGGCGCAGGTCTTTGCCGAGTTCAACACGCTGCATGTCGCCGGCTATCTCAAGGAGCATTCGGACGCGGCTCCGATCGGCGTGGACGGGAAGGTTTCGCCTCCCCCGCATGGCTGGCAGGGTATCTGTCCGACGCATCCCGGTTATCGCGCATCTCGGATGGAGGAATTTCGTCGTGTGCTCAAAGAATACGACATCGACGGCATCTGGCTCGATTATCATCACAGTCACGCCAGCTGGGAACGGGCCGAGCCGGACATGCCGGACACCTGTTTCTGTGAACGTTGCCTGAAACAGTATCAGCAGGATACGAAAACCAGCCTGCCCGAGGCACCGACGGCCGAACTTTCGAAACTGCTGCTGGGAGAACAGAAGGCGAAGTGGACCCAGTGGCGGTGTGACGTTTTCACCGACTGGGTCCGCGAGTTCCATTCGATCATCGAGGAGACACGACCGAAAGCGCTGCTGGGCACGTTCCATTGCCCGTGGACCGACACCGATTTCGACGGGGCGCTGAAAAACAAGCTGGCCATCGATCTCAAGGCCCAGGCACAGTACATCGATGTCTTCAGCATCATGCCTTATCATGCCCGCTTCAATCATCCCGAAGACCCGGCCTGGATTTCCCGCCAGACGGCCTGGCTGGGAAAGTACCTCGGTATCAAGGGGCAGCCTGGAGAACGACATAAGATCTGGCCTATCGTGCAGCTCTCGGACTGGGGCGAAACCGTGCCCGTCAAACAGGTGCAGCCGGTCCTAGACCATGGCACGCGTCGTCCGGCGACCGGGGTGATGGTCTTCCGCTGGGGTTCCCTGCATCCCCAGACCGACAAGGTCGAAGCGATGATCGAATACTATCGCGCCATTCGGCCGTGAGCCGGGCGGGAATCTGTTTATTGACATTCCGGCAGGCGCGGTCTATAACCAACGCGAACTGAAATCACCTGCAGATAGACGGATTGCGACCATGCTGACAGTACTTTCCCCGGCCAAATCACTGAACCTGGATCCCCAGAAACAGACCACCAAATACTCGACTCCCGAATTCCTCGAGGAAGCCGAAACGCTCGTCAATAAACTCAAACGGATGTCGCGAAAAGCGCTGGGCGAACTGATGAGCATCAGCGACGATCTGTCTGAATTGAACCATGGTCGGTTCAATGAATGGTCGCGTCCGTTTACGACAAAGAATGCCAAGCAGGCCGTGCTGACGTTTAACGGGGATGTTTATCAGGGACTGAATGCCAGTCAGTTCAAGGCCCGTGACCTGGCGTATGCCCAGGATCACCTGCGAATCCTGTCCGGTCTGTATGGCGTGCTGCGTCCGCTCGATCTGATGCAGGCCTATCGTCTGGAAATGGGAACCAGCCTGAAGACGCGGCAGGGAAATTCGCTGTACGATTTCTGGGGCGATAAAATCACCGAGTCGCTCAAGGCGGATCTCGACCAACAGAAACAGCGGGCCCTGGTGAATCTCGCTTCGAATGAATACTTCAAGTCGGTGAAACCGAAACAGCTGGGATGTCCGGTGATTACGCCGGTCTTCAAGGAAATCAAGGATGGCAAATCGCGGACGATCGCCCTGTTCGCAAAGCAGGCCCGCGGACGGATGGCGGCCTGGATGATACAGAATCGCATCGATGCCCCGGAGGATCTGACCGGATTCAACCTGGATGGCTACGAGTATCAGCCCGATGAATCGACTGACAGCAAACTGACCTTTTCCCGCCCGCAACCACCGCCGGTCGGAAAAAAATAACTTCCACTTTCTCAGGATGAAAGCACAATGACGGAGCATGCACTGCATCAGCAACTGGACCAGATGATTACCGGCTACTGGACGTCCCAGGCGATTTATGCGGCGGCGAAACTGGGAATCGCTGACCTGCTGGTCGACAACCCCCAGACTGCGGCCCAACTCGCGGCCGCTACCGATACGAATGCGGGCGCCCTGTATCGAGTGTTGCGTGCCTTGGCCAGCATCGGGATCTTTGAGGAAAACGAGCAGCAGGAATTCACCTTGACGCCGATGGCGGAATTTCTGCGGAGCGATGTCCCCGGTTCCAAGCGGGCACTGGCGATGATGTCGGGCGATGAGCAGTTCCAGTGCTGGAGCGAGATCATGTACAGCGTAAAGACCGGGAAGACCTCGTTCGATAAGGTCTTCGGTCAGCCGATCTTTGAATACCTGTCTCAGCATGAAGACAAAGGCCAGATTTTCGATCAGGCGATGATGGGCATTCATGGCCGGGAAACCGGAGAGATCATGCAGGCCTACGATTTCTCAGGCATTCAGACCCTGGTTGACGTGGGCGGCGGAAACGGTTCGAACATTACCCACATTCTGCAGCAGTACCCCGAGATGCAGGGGATTCTGTTCGACCTGCCTCACGTTGTCGAACGGGCTCAGCCGCACATTGAGGCAGCCGGACTGAGTGAGCGCTGCGAAATTGTGGGAGGCAACTTCTTTGAAGCGGTGCCCGGGAACGCGGATGCCTGGTTCATGCGGCACATCATTCATGACTGGGACGATGAAAAGTCGCTCACGATTCTCAAAAACTGTCACACTGCGATGCCTGCAGACGCTAAACTGCTGGTTGTGGAAAGTGTGATCCCGGCCGGTAACGAACCGTTCGCCGGCAAGTTCCTGGACCTGGTGATGCTGATGATCCCCGGCGGCAAGGAACGGACGGCCGAAGAGTATCGCAGCCTGTTCGCCGAGGCGGGCTTTGAGCTGACGCGCATCATCCCGACGGAATCCGAGCTGAGCATTATCGAATGCGTTAAGCAGTAGATCTGAAATGCCGATTGCCTGTCGGTAAATGCGCTTCGTCCCGAATTGATGTGAGCTGAACTAAGGAGACGCTGAGATGACCGACGAACCCCCTCCGCAACAACTGGAGCGGATGATTACCGGCTACTGTATCTCCCAGAGCATCTATGCCGCTGCCAAACTGGAAATCGCCGATCAGTTGACCGCGGGTCCCCGGACCGCGGCACAACTGGCGGAAGCGACGCAGACCGATGCGGACTCGCTGTACCGCCTGCTCCGCGCCCTGGCCAGTGTGGGGATCTTTGCGGAAAACGAACAGGGGGCCTTCTCCCTCACGCCGCTGGCGGAACCGCTGCGGAGTGATCACCCGGAATCCAAACAGGCCTGCGCGATCATGAATGGCGAAGACCAGTTCCGGCCCTGGTGCGAAATCATTTACAGCCTGCAGACCGGGAAACCGGCTTACAACAAGATTTGGGGAAAATCGGTATTTGAGTTTCTGGCCGAGCATCCGGAGCAGGCGCAGATCTTCGACCGGGCGATGACCGGCATCCACGGTCGCGGGAACGATTCGATCCTGGATGCTTATGATCTTACAAATACCCGGGTCCTGGCGGATGTCGGCGGAGGCAATGGTCTGCATCTCGCAGGCATTCTGCAGGCGAACCCTCATTTGCATGGCCTGCTGTTTGATGTACCGCATGTCGTCAAACGGGCTCAGTCACAGATCGACCAGGCCGGTTTGTCTGATCGCTGCCAGCTGGTCGGTGGTGACTTTTTCCAGTCACTGCCCCAGGGACCGGATGCGATTCTCCTGCGGCACATCATTCACGACTGGAACGACGAGCAATCACTCCGCATTCTCAAGAACTGTCATGCGGCCCTGCCGGATGGGGGCAAGCTATTGATTCTGGAGAGTGTCATCCAGCCGGGCAATGCCCCCTTCTGGGGGAAGTTCGTGGACCTGATCATGCTGCTGGTGACGGGGGGCAGAGAACGGACGGCCGAGGAATTCCGTCTGCTGTATGAGCGGGCCGGCTTTGAACTGACGCGGATTGTGCCGACTTCGTCCGATCTCTCGATTGTGGAAGGCGTCAAACGCTGATCGTCGCGATTGCGGGATCAGGGAAAGCGGATGGATAGACCGGCACCGGCGAAGAAGTCGGACGCGCCTTCGCTCAGGCCGATGCCCGCGCTCCAGTCGAGCTGCACATTGTTATTGATCAGGAAGGTGAACCCGGCATCAAAATAGTGTTCCGTGCGGGCGGTACGGGCGCCGCTGGGAATCAGCACGAACCATTCGGTAAACGCGCTGAGTTGGCTGTTCAACGTAAAATTGACTGAGCAGGACTGTGCCATCTCCAGAAAGTACTTCCCGCTGGTGTCGATATCTGCATAGCCCTGCGTGGAAGCAGCGACGGAGACAATCTGGTTCAGCTGCCAGGCATAGATCAGATCGACGCCCGGTTCGACATGTTGAGCCGTAAAGGCCGGACTCCCGGTCGGCACACTCATCGATGTGATCAGCGCCATTTCAGGCAGAATGCCTGCTTGCGGCGTCAGAGCAAACTGCAGTGCCAGGTCCAGATCCTGGGTGCCGAAGGTGCTGTTATGCCAGGTACCGATCTGTGCCGTCTGTTGCAGGGGTGAAAAGCCGACGCGAAACTCCAGCCAGTCTGCCAGAATGCCCTGTCGCCAGAGGAACTCGCCAAAAGACTGATAGCGGACGTCCTGTCCCCCCTCGTTACTTTTCAGGTACGTGTAACCCGATTCAATCTGGGTTACGCCCTTTCCCACGGTCACCGACGTGGAAGTGAAGTTAGGTCGATCGGTCTGCAACGGCTTGTCCAGTTGAGGACCGCCCGAACATTCCGGGCCCGCGTTCCACTGAAACAGGGTGCCACAACAGGGGGCGAAGTAGAGACCCGTAACCGGCGCGACCGGTGAGGCTGCTGGTTCTGTCTCGGTAAGAGCTTTGCCCAATTCGCTCTGCTCGATGAGCAACGGCTCTGCTGCGGCATCACCTGCCTGTGCGCAGCAGAAATCGAGACACAACAATATCAGGCAGGGTAAGCTGCGCAAGATTTGTGCCCTGATCGGTTTCAGACTGCTTCGCGAAATCGGCATAGAAGATTTATCGGAATGCCTGCCTGACAGCGGTCAGGATTTCTGGAGAATCGCCGTGGGGCTCGTATTTTCAGTGATGAAGGAGACGCAGTGGTCGAGACTTCTCTTTCCGGGCTGACGCCGATCCGTAGGATGGTTTACCTGGAACGGGGGCACTGTTGGACGAGAACTGCGTTGTTTGCCGTAGAGCAGCAGACGGTTTTCTTCATTTGAAAGGTACTTACCTAAATTGTTTCAACCGGGGCTAATGCCCTGCGGCTCATTTTCTTTTCTGCAATCAGTGTCTTAGAGAATCAGGTCAGTTTCAGGGCATTGGGTTTTTCAGTCTTTATGGAGGCTATCAGCATGGTTATGTATTTTGCGGAAGGGCGCGTGGGGGTCAAGCGGAGATTGTGCTCCCGGTCGGTGGTGAATGGCTCTGAATTATCAGTGAGATGTATTTCAAATGCGTTGAGTGTGCTGCGAAATGATTTGAAATTGTACGAGACAGAACGCACTGGTTCGGATTGTTCCGGTGAAAAGTGGACGAAATCGACGACGATTCAGGTGTTTCTGAGTCAGTTGTGGTCCGTGTTCCAGTGCACGCATCACTCGCCTCGCGCGCGAAGCAGAATTACACAAGATAGGGTTCGTCAGAAGCCGATCAAGTTCAGTTTCTTCAGTGAAAATAACTGAACCGTACCAGTGCATAAAACGCAGTAATGAATTCAAAAGAAAAACGCGTTGATTCTGAATGTGAAATTTTCGAACGAAGCGCAGCCGGTGATTGACCTGAAGAGGGAGTTCATTCAAAATCGAAAAGATCAATTCCCTGTGCCTGTTTAGAAAGAGAAGACAATGTTGCGTCCCTGCCAACTGCTGATGATGATTGTGCTGTTGTGTCTGACTCTGTTTCACTCCGTAACGGGAGCCGAACCACTGATTGTCGCTCACCGGGGGTTGCTCAAAGTCGCACCGGAAAACACGCTGGCGAACTTCCGGGCCTGCCTGGAACTGCGACTCGGTTTTGAATTCGATGTGCAGCGAACCCGAGACGGCCACTTGATCTGCCTGCACGACACGACCGTGAACCGCACCACCGACGGCACCGGAAAGGTAGCGGACCTGACGCTGGCGGAGATTAAGAAGCTGGACGCAGGTAACTGGTTTGACAGTCAGTTCAAGGGCGAACGTGTGCCAACGATTGATGAAGTTCTGGAACTGGCCTCCCGTTATCGTCAGCATGAGATTCTGGTCGCTGTCGATTTCAAAGATGCGAACGTAGAACAGGATGTGGTACGACTGGCAGAAAAACATGGAGTACTGTCGAAGCTGATCTTTATCGGGAGAACGATTCAGGAATCTGAGGTCCGCGACAATCTCAAAGCGGCTTCCCCGAAAGCAGAGACCGCTGCGGTGGCTAATAATGCGGGCGAATTCAAAGACGCGCTCGGTGCGAGTAATGCAGACTGGGTTTACCTGCGGTACCTCGCACCGGCCAGTGAAATTCAGCAGGTACACGAGGCCGGCAAACGCACGTTTATCGCCGGGCCAACGGTCAGCGGCGATCTGCCTGCTAACTGGCGACGGGTTACTGCGGCGGGCGTGGATGCGATTCTGACGGATTATCCGCTGCAGTTGAGGCTCGCGCTGAAACAGCAACAGTGAAACGGAGTCAGTTGGAGCTCAGCTGATTCTCTCGATCTTTGACAATTTGATTCAGACCTCTACGGGTAGTCGAACAGGGGCTCTGCAGGAGATCTGGTTGAAATCGTGTGCGGAGTATGCATAATGAATTGATATCACAGCGTCTCTGAGCTCTTTCTAATTAAAGTCGAGAATCCCATGTCGCCGTTAGGACTTGAGGATCAGGTTATCGTGGCCCTGCGTCGCATCACGCGTGCGATCGATTTGCATTCGCGAAACCTGATGCAGGAAATCGGACTGACTGCCCCGCAACTGGCAGCACTACAGACGATTGCGCGACGACAGCCGATTACGGTCGGGGCGCTGGCGAAATCGATTCATCTGAGCCAGGCGACACTGACGGGAATTCTGAGTCGACTGGAATCACGCCATCTGGTCTCCCGCTCCCGTCGTGGAGAGGATAAGCGGACCGTGGTGGTGGAGTTGACAGATGAAGGCCAGGCGATGCTCAAGAACGCGCCGTCGCTGCTGCAGGATCGCTTTCGTCGTGAACTGTTGACGCTGCAGCAATGGGAACAGACCCAGATGCTGGCCACACTGCAGCGGATCGCCACGATGATGGACGCGGAAGATATCGATGCTTCCCCCGTGCTGTCTGCAGGTGACGTCTCGTCTCATACAGGACCGACAGAACCAGATACCGACACGTTTCTCAAGCAACAGAACCTGGATTCCCACTCCTGAGGTCGCCCGTTTACAGGTTTATTATCAAATAGTCGGAATTTTCGACTAAAACCGGTTCTAAGGACGGCAATCACTCCAGCTATCCGGAGTTGAACCTGCTCACACAGGGGCAAACCGACATTGCCTCTGAGAACGATTTGAGCCCTGACTAGACCAGAAATGGGGCAAATGAACAGTAAGCTCTCCATTCAGCCGCATTTCAGAAACTGGGGGGTTGACAATTCCAGATACATTGAGTACAAAGTATTGCACACTAACTAATTCTGCCAAGCGATGTCGTTTCACCCCCTGAGCCATGAGCTTCAGGACTCGAGAAAGTCTACATTAAGTTAATTTTAAGACACTAACGTGAAACTTGACATTAGCATATGACTCGCAGTTTCAAGATAATGTATTTTGAATTTACTTTGTAGTCTAATCATTTTCCTAGAGCGACTTGCTCGGAATCCCATAAAAAAGCCAAATGGATACGGCCCACAAACTCATTTTTCGCGAGCCCCGTGTGGAAGATGCGCTCGCAATTTCCCGCCTCATTAAACGCTGCCCTCCCCTGGACGTAAATTCCACTTACGCCACCATGCTGCTATGTCGTGACTTTCACGATACTTGCGTTGTTGTGGAGCAGGACTCGGAAGTCCTGGCATTTCTATCCGCTTATCGACCTCCACAGCGAGAGAAAACGATCTTTATCTGGCAAGCCGCCGTTGACAGTCGCCTGCGTTCCCAGGGAGTTGCCTCCCGAATGCTGGACGACCTGCTGTCGCGGGAGTCGCTCGCCGACGTTAATCACTTGGAGACGACGATCACACCTTCGAATAAGTCGTCTCAGAAACTGTTTCGCTCACTGGCGAAACGCCTCAATACGGAATGTCGATCGGTAGAAGGATTTCCTGCTGCCCTGTTTGGTGAAGTCGAAGAACACGAAGCAGAAGATCTCTACCAGCTTGGTCCATTCACCCTTAAACCCGTTCATGGAGAGAAATCAACAATATCATGAGTATATTTAAACGACTCGAATCAAACGTTCGAGGTTACTGCCGCTCGTTCCCAACTACGTTCACCAAAGCTCAAAACGCGACTTTGCGCGACGACAAGGGAAATGAATATATTGATTTCCTGGCAGGAGCCGGTTCACTCAACTATGGTCACAACAATCCACAGCTGAAAACCAAGCTGCTGGAGTTCCTCGAACGAGATGGTATGCTGCATGGTCTCGACATGCACACCGATGCCAAAGAACGCTTCCTGGAAGTCTTCGAGAAACGGATCCTGTCTCCACTGGAGCTGGACTATAAGGTACAATTCACTGGCCCCACCGGTACTAACGCTGTGGAAGCAGCCCTGAAGCTGGCACGTAAGGTAACCGGCCGGACGAATATTGTCTCGTTCACGAACGGTTTCCATGGTGTGAGCCTGGGATCTGTCGCCGCGACCGGCAACAGTCACTTCCGCGATGCAGCCGGCACGCCTCTGAATAACGTGACCTTCATGCCCTACCACGGCTACCTGGGTGACAACATCGACACCCTGGAATATTTTGAGGCTCTACTCAAAGACAACAGCAGTGGCCTGGATCTCCCCGCAGCAGTGATTGTGGAAACCGTGCAGGGTGAAGGCGGGGTGAATGTCTCCAGCATCGAATGGCTGCAGCAGTTGGAAACTCTGTGTCAGGAACATGGCATGCTGCTGATCGTCGACGATATTCAGGTTGGCTGTGGACGTACCGGCGACTTCTTCAGTTTCGAACAGGCTGGAATCGTGCCGGATATCGTGACACTGTCAAAATCACTGAGTGCCTACGGGCTGCCGATGTCGCTGGTACTGATGAAGTCCGAACTGGACCAGTGGGAACCTGGCGAACATAACGGTACCTTCCGTGGAAATAACCTGGCATTCGTTTCCGCCGCTGAAGCAATCGAATACTACTGGGGCGATTATCAGTTGTCCCGCGAAATCAAACGCAAAGGTGAGCTGATCCGGGAACGTCTGCAGGCGATTGCCGACAGTATCATCGACGTTGATCTCGAAGTTCGCGGACGCGGTATGATCTGGGGCCTGGCTTGTCAGGAATGTCCGGATCTGTCGGGTAAGATCACCGAAGCCGCTTTCAAGCGGGGTCTGATCATCGAGACCAGCGGTACCGACAGCCATGTGCTGAAATTCCTGCCGCCGTTGACCATCGAAGAAGACCTGTTGAAGCAGGGACTTGATATCGTCGCCGAAAGTTACAAAGCGGTTCTGGAAGACGAAGCCATTATGAAAGAACTGGGGCTGATCACCAGCGAGTGATCAGTCACTCGGCTTCCAGCGAAACCGAGATTCAACCTGATAGACAACCTATTTCATCCAAAGAAACTGAAGAGAGACGCTCACAATGCTTGTACGTCAATTAAGTGAGATTATTGATACCGACCGTGACATTAAAGCCGAAACTTGGAACAGCCGCCGTCTTCTGCTGGCAGGAGACAAGATGGGATTTTCCCTGCACGACACGCTGATTCACCCGGGGACGGAAACGGAAATCTGGTACCAGAATCACCTTGAAGCCGTGTATTGCATTGAAGGAGAAGGCGAAATCGAACTGATTCCGGATGGGCCGACTTACCCCATCTCCCCGGGCATGATGTATGCTCTGGATAAGAACGACCGTCATCTCCTGAGAGCGAAATCTCAGTTACGAATGGTCTGTGTGTTTAATCCTCCCGTCACCGGTCAGGAAGTCCACGACGAAAATGGTGTATATCCGGCTGCGACCACCGACTCCTGAGTCGACTCGCAGCTCAGCGTTTACGTCACTGTTGTTTTACATAAAGGACTTTTTTATCAGGCTGGAGATGCCTCGATCCGGCAATCGCCAGTGACCGTGAAGGCAATGAACACTGAAGTAGCGAATTCGAAAGATCTGTATCCGTCTCGCGTCAAATCTCAGCCCGAATTCCTGGAGCGGGCTGATCCGGTTGTGTATGGATCTACCGAGGATGGCCCATTAACGGCAGGTCAGCTAAACCAGTTTGAACGGTACGGTTTTCTGATTCTGCCGGCTTTTTTTTCCCAAGAGGAGATCGACGCCTGCAACGCCGAACTGGTTCGTCTCAAGGAAAGTGCTGCGACCCGCAGACGCTCTGAAGCAATTGTGGAGCCGGACTGCGATGAACTGCGCTCGCTGTTTGCAATTCATCATGCGGAGATCAGCCCATTTTTCTCTGAAGTTGCCCAGGATGAACGTATCGCGGGGATGGTGATGCAGATTCTGGACAGCGAAGTTTATCTGCATCAGTCGCGCGTGAATCTGAAACCGGGCTTTGCCGGGAAAGAGTTTTACTGGCATTCCGATTTCGAAACCTGGCATGTGGAAGACGGGATGCCTCGGATGCGTGCGGTGAGTTGTTCGCTGTTGCTCACCGACAACTACGAATTCAACGCGCCCTTAATGCTGATGCCAGGCTCTCACCGGAAATACGTATCCTGTGTGGGAGAAACTCCCGAGGATCATTATCTGACTTCCCTGCAGAAGCAGGAACTGGGTATTCCCGACAAAGATTCCCTGCGGGAACTGGTCGACGAACATGGAATCGTTCAGGGAGAGGGGCCCGCGGGCACACTGGTGCTGTTTGACTGCAACACCATGCATGGCTCGAACGGAAACATCACCCCCTTCCCGCGTTCGAACCTGTTCTTTGTGTATAACAGCGTCTGGAACCAGCTCGACGAACCCTTTGGACAGAAAAAATACAGACCGGAATTTATCGCCTCACGCAAGTATTGTGAGCCCGTTTCACAACAGGCGGTCAATTACAGTTTCCAGTAAAAGACGACGGTTGTCCCTGATGGTGGGCAGCCAGAACAAGAAAAGAGGATCTGATGTCAGATTGTTGTGTTGAGTTAATCACAGCGTGGCGATCGTGTGCAGATCCAGTTACGACCTGCTTGCCTCTCCTGCGCTCTCAATTTCATCCTTTATCCGAGGATCAGCGCAGATGAACAAATTATTTACGATCGTCCAGCGGATCGAAGCGTTTCTGCTGGCCTGGTCGATTATTATCATTGCCACTCTTTCGATTGGCAATGTGGTGTGCCGCGCCCTGTTCGGCTTCAGCCTGGCCTTTGTCGGCGAAGTCTCCCAATTCCTGATTATCGTGGTGACCTTCATCGGCCTGAGCTATGCTGCCAGCCAGGGTCGCCATATCCGCATGACGGCGTTGTACGATCAGCTCAATCCGCGCTGGCGTAAAATCATGATGGTCATCATCAACAGTCTGACCTCTCTGCTGATGCTGTTACTGGCCGGGTATGCTTTCGAATATATCAACACTGTCCGCTTTCTGGGCACGATTTCTCCCGTGTTGCAGGTGCCCTTGTACCTGATCTATCTGTTCGTCCCGCTGGGGTTCATTCTGTCGGCTATTCAATATGGCCTGACGGTCTTCCGTAACCTGACTGCTCCCGACGTCTACATTTCGTATTCACAGAAAGACGAATACGAAACCACGGTCGTCGGCGAAGTCTAACCCAGGCCCTCAGGGAGAATCACGAATGGAAGCCTTACTCATCATCGGCATCATGATCTTTTTACTGCTGCTGGGTTTTCCGATGAAGGTCCCACTGATCGTCGCTGCCCTGGCGGTTCTGCTGGTTTTTCATCCGGATGTGACGCCGGCTGTGCTGGTCCAGCAGATGATCGGTGGTATCAAGCCCGCGGCGTTGATCGCGGTCCCGATGTTTATTTTCGCGGCCGATATCATGACGCGGGGGAATTCCGCGAACCGGTTACTCGACCTGGTGACGGCGTTTGTCGGCCACCTGCGAGGTGGTCTGCCGATCGCCAGTGCCATCAGTTGCACGTTGTTCGGCGCCATGTCCGGTTCGACCCAGGCGACGGTCGTTGCCATTGGTGGCCCGCTCAGGCCCCAGTTACTCAAAGCAGGATACCCCGACTCGTTCACCACGGCGCTGATCATCAATGCCAGCGACATTGCGCTTTTGATCCCGCCCAGTATCGGCATGATCGTTTACGGTGTTGTGTCGGGTACCTCGATCGGGGAACTGTTCATCGCGGGTATTGGACCGGGCCTCCTGGTATTGATGCTGTTTTGTATTTACTGCTGGATCGCTTCGATTCGCATGCAGATTCCCCGCCAGGAAAAAACAGACTCTGCGACCCGTCGCACAGCAGCACGCCGGGCACTGCTCCCGCTGGGTTTCCCCCTGATTATTATCGGCGGGATTTACTCGGGGATTTTCAGCCCCACCGAAGCAGCGGCGATCTCGGTTCTCTATGCTGCGATTCTGGAGATCGTCTTCTTCCGGGATCTCTCTGTGAAAGACATTCCGGACATTGCACTCTCGACCGGGTTGATTACCGCGGTCGTCTTTATCCTCGTTGGTGCGGGTGCTGCCTTCAGTTGGGTGATCTCGTTCGCACAACTGCCGGACGCGTTGATTAATAACTGGCTGGGGCTGACACCGGATTCGGGCTACTGGACGATCATGCTGACGATTGCCATCGCCTACTTCATCGGCTGTATGTTCGTGGATCCGATCGTGGTGATTCTGATTCTGACCCCGATCTTCCATCCGGTGGCAATTGCCGCAGGCATTGATCCGGTACTGGTTGGGATTGTAGTGACCTTACAGGTGGCCATCGGATCTGCGACGCCGCCGTTCGGCTGTGATATTTTCACTGCGATTGCGGTCTTCCGCCGGCCCTACCTGGAGGTGATCCGGGGCACGCCCCCCTTCATCGCCATTCTGTTGTTTGCGGGGATCCTGCTGATTGCGTTCCCCAGTATTTCCCTGTTTCTCCGCAACCTCGCATTTGGATAAGCATCATGAACCTGATTCAGAAAACATTCAGTTCTGCGTCCGTCTGGAGCCTGCTCCTGATCGTGGGCGGTTCCCTGCTTTGCACTTCGTGTGGTGCTGAGGCCACCGCGTCGACCGATCAACCGACACAGTGGCGGTTTGCGATTGAAGAGACTATCGGCAGCGTTCAGCACCAGTACGCGATGAAGTTCAAGGAACTCGTCGAGGAACGTTCCAATGGGGAAATCGAAGTCACCATCTATCCCTACGGAACCCTGGGAACCTCGGACCAGATTACCGAACTGGTCGACATGGAAGTCGTGCAGTTTGCGATGGCCTCCCCCGGACATCTGGGAAAACTGATTCCGGAAGTCCAGGTCTTCCTGTTGCACTTTCTGTTCTCCGACGATGATGAAATCAACAACCAGGTATTGAATAAAGATCCGCGGTTACAGAAAACCTTTGCTGAACTCTACGCCCGCAAGCGGCTGAAGCTGCTTTCCATTTTCTCGGAGGGCTGGCAGGTCTGGACAACGAAAGATCCCATTCATCGGCCTGAAGATTTCGAGGGAGTCAAGATGCGGGTCATGACGTCCCCACTGCTGATCGCTGCCTACAATGCGTATGGAGCCAGCCCGACACCGCTCCCCTACTCCGAAGTCTATTCGGCGTTGCAACTGAATATGATCGACGGACAGGAAAACCCGGTGTTCGCGATTCAGGAGATGAATTTCTATGAAGTGACCGACTGGATGATTTTCGCGCGACATGCACCGTTCATCACGACTGCTGTCACTAACCGTGAATTCTTCGATTCTCTGCCTGCCGAACGTCAGGAACTGGTGACCGGGGTGGTAGCCGATCTCAACGACTACATCCTGAAGGTACAGAGAGAATTCAACCAGGAGCGGCTGAGCCTGATTCGCAAGAATAAGCCTGACCTGGAAATCATCACCGAGCTGACACCCGAAGAACGCGAAGCGTTTCGTCAGGCGAGTCAGCCGGTCCGGGAGCGGTTCATCAGAATGACCGGTGAAGATGGACGCAAGCTGCTGGTAGAGCTGAAACAGACCATTAAAGAATACGAAGACCAACAGCAGAACTGAAATTACCGGTCACACGTTGTGTAACGGTTCTACTGGAAGGTGGCATTTGTCCCGGAGTACGCGATAGCGGCTGCGGGATTTTTTCATAATCGGTCTGGTCTATCCTGTGTACATGAAGTAGAAACAATGTACGCTCATATCCATTTGCACAGAAGCCAACAGAGAGACGACCAGCGGAGACCGGGATGCCCATTCACGTTCAATGTGACGAGTGTTTTCAGAGTTATAAAGTCAAAGAGGAACGCGCTGGCCAGACGCTGAAATGCAAATCGTGTGGCAGCCGGATGCAGGTCCCTGCATCTGACGAAGAAACCGAAGATCTCTTCGAGCATTATGGAGAGCCGATCGCACCTCAGCGAAAAACGAAGACCGCAGTCAAATCGAAGAAGAAAAAGTCCCGCAAGAAAGGCCCGAGCCTTTCGATGGGAAAGCTGGTCAAGAAAGCGTTCGGCGTGATGTCGATGGCACTGGGCATCATAATGCTGGGTGCTTCCATCTATATGTTTTTCGAGGGAGATTCCCCGGAAGGCAAACGCAGCAGACCGGTAGGAGGGCTGATCATGGCTTCGATCTTCATGGGCGTTGGGAAGAAATGGCTGTTCGACGAATAGCTGTCTGGGCTCTGTGAGGTGGGTTTGAAGTTCAGTGTCAGGTTAAGTCACAATCAGAAGCATCATCTAGAGTATGATCTTCTTAAAATATTCAGCTGCATCCTGCTCTCGAATTTTACATCCAATTTCGGGAACCAGAGAGGAACGAAACCGGTCTGCGATGCTCACGGAGAGTGTCAGATCAAAAACACCAATCAGTTCACTGTCAAGATCGTCCCAACACACATAAAACCGCACGTACCAGGATGAGTCAGGAGGAGCGATCCCTACATAAACCAGTTCATCCCCTGGCATCGATAATAAAAGTGAACGAGGGGTCTGGACCATGGCAAACAGTCCATGGATATCACAGTCGGCTTTCCGGAAATGCAGACCATCATGTTGCCACCAGTCGTCATACCTTACCAGTTGAGTAACGTGAAGATCGTTCTGCAAAAAAGCTGCGATCTTACAAAGTGCGTTGGACAGTTTATTCAGAGGTACAAACTCTTCCGTTGAAAAATTCACTCCCCCGGGTGGTTGGAATCCCTGGTCTTCCGGCTTAATGATGGCCATCACGTCCACCTTTACGATCTATCTAGCGTGTATTGAATTATTTGGAAACGAACTCTTGTAACTGTAAACTCCTTTGTCCCGACTCTCAATCACTCGACAAATCCGAATCTTCCGGCAGTCTGCTTTTGATAAATGAGGTAAGGTTTTCGGCATCGTCTGTACCCACGCGGAGCGTTCCCTTTTTGAGTTTGAGAACCACGCAGTCACGGCCCCAGAGATTCATTACCCAACCCCCGCGGAGGCTTAGATGAATGCCCCAGCCATCCAGTATGCTGGTGCGACCGACTTCGACACCGACGATGTCTTCGTAGAGTACAGCCCGCTGAAACAGGGGAATGGGG
Organism: Gimesia benthica; assembly: GCF_009720525.1. NCBI lineage: Bacteria > Pseudomonadati > Planctomycetota > Planctomycetia > Planctomycetales > Planctomycetaceae > Gimesia > Gimesia benthica. The sequence goes on along the minus strand of NZ_CP043930.1, from coordinate 5,669,108 downwards.
CCGAAGCGAATTCGCAGGCGGTCGATTTCGTCCGCTACGGTCAGGTGGTGAAAGGAGGCCGCGAACAGAAACACGAGCATCGCCGAACCGCTCAGGATCCAGGTCAGGAATGGCTGAGGTGGTTCATGGCGACAGTACCAGGCAACTCCGGCGAGCAGGGCTGCGGTGGCGTAGACCAACAGACACAGAGGACCGTGCTGACGATGATAGTAGATGGCGAGGCTGCTCATTCTTGTGACTCCTGTTCACTTTTGATTGCCTCTATTTTAGCAGATTTCTCTCAGTGAACTCGAACTTCTCCGATTAAAATTCTGTCTTGAATCTGACGATTCATTTCGAGTTCTTGAATTCCAAAAAAAAAGAATTTCACCATGTCCAATCAAACCATCAACTTCTACAGCGTCAGTGAGGCTTACGGTGAGTTCTCCAACTTTGCCGGGTTTCCGATTGAGCTGGACGGTAAACGCTGGCCGACGTCGGAGCATTATTTTCAGGCGCAGAAATTCAAAGAGACTTCACACCAGGTAGAGATCCGCAAAGAACCGTCGCCGATGCGGGCTGCCCGGATGGGACGGGAGCGGAAGAGACCGCTGCGGAAAGACTGGGAATCGGTCAAAGATGGCATCATGCGGCAGGCCGTGCTGGCGAAGTTTACGCAACATGCAGAACTGCGGGAACTGCTGCTCTCTACGGGAGAGAGTCGTCTGGTCGAGCATACAACGAACGATGCTTACTGGGGAGATGCCGGGGATGGCAGCGGTAAGAATCGACTGGGGCAGATTCTGATGGAGATTCGCCGGACGCTGCGGGAGGCGGGAGAAACCGAAGGGAAAGCGTAGCGGGGCTCAGGGGAAGTCGATGTACTCGGGTGGAACCCGATCGGTTAACCAGACCTGATTCGGGGTCACAAAGAATTCAAACCCGGCCTGAGACATCTCTCCCGAGCGGATCTTCAGTAACACGGGTTTACCCCGCCGCTGCCCGACCGCCAGAGCGGTATTTTCATCTCCATGCAGATGCACGTGATGGCGTTTCATCTTCTTGAGTCCCTCGCGGGCGATCACTGCGACAAACTGTTGCGGCGTGCCGTGAATCAGGAACTCAGGGGGAGTCGCAGCCTCGTAGCCCAGTTCAATTTTGACGGAGTGCCCCTGGTTAGCCCGGATGCGGGTGCCGTCATCGCTGAAGGAGAACCGCTGTTTGTCATTCGAATGTACGACATGCTCCAGTGTTTCCCGCGACATCCTTTTACCATGTTCGTCGATCGCAGAGAGTAACGTCTCTACATCGACCCAACCCGATTCATCCAGTTGGATCCCGACGGTCTCCGGCTGATGCCTGAGAATCAGGCTCAGAAATTTACTTTTCCTTTTGATATCCTTTTCGTTCATTTCATTTTCCTTTTCTTACTTTTTCTTTTCATAGTTGATTGTTTTTTGTTTGTTCTATTTCAGATCAGGGCGACACCTGCCGCCTGCATTTCCTGCAGGGCCCGCTGAATATCACCCTCGTTCAGATCGACGCCCCGACAGCCAGCCTGCACCAGATTGGTTTTCAATCCGTGTCTGACTGCATCCAGGACCGTGAATTTCACGCAGTAATCGGTGGCAAGCCCCATGATGGTGACTTCACTCACATTGCGTTCGTTTAAATAGTCGCCCAGGCCGGTCGCCTGTCGATGTCCGTTATCGAAGAACCCGCTGTAGCTGTCGATGCTGGTATCGGTGCCTTTCGGGATTACCGCATCAATCTGCTCCTGATCCAAATCGGCGTGCAGTTCGGCTCCCGGGGAACCCTGAATACAGTGTTCGGGCCAGAGAATCTGCTCCAGCCCATTGAGATCGATCTGCTCACCAATTTCCCGATGGGGATGCTGGCTCGCGAAACTCAGATGACCTGGCGGATGCCAGTCCTGGGTCGCAACGACCAGTTCGAATTTCGGTATCCACTGGTTGGCTACTTCCACGACGTCATCGCCGCCGGGGACCGCCAGGGTACCGCCCGGCATAAAGTCATATTGCAGATCGACTAAGATTAAAGCATGCATCATGCGTCTCCTCGGTTCAATATGGCGGAAGCAGGCGTCTGCCTCCCAGGCTGATCACCACGGCAGCAAACAGTAGATTCCGCGGAATCGTAGCCAGCCAGTGCATCGGAGGAGGTGCCTGCGGATCCGCAGTCTCATCCATTTGCGACAGACACTCCGCCAGCGATTCCATCCATGCGATGGTACGCGGCCATTCTGCCAGTTGTTTTTTCCATTCGCCGGGAATCACTTCGACTCCCAGATTCGCTCCACTGATGGCTCCGACGATCGCAGCCACACTGTCGGCATCGCCCCCCAGCATGACGGCATTTTCAACTGACTGCCGAAAATCATCCGCAGTATAAGCCCAGCAGTAGAGCGCCGCGGGAACAGTCTGGTTAATGTAACCGGAGATTCCGTTGCTCCAGCCCTGGTCGTGTGCGTACTCTTCGGGAGTACTCTGACGTGCGAGATGTTCGACTGCGTTCTCAATCGCCGACTTGAGTTCTGCATCCTGAATCTGTGAGACGCTGTTACCAAGAAAATCCCGCGGGCTTTGTCCCGGTTCTGTAAGTGACAATCGCGCCGTACGGGCAACCAGAAGTGCGCCCTCTTCGGCGCGGGGATCTTTGTGAGTGATTCTTGAGCTTCGCAGCACCAGTTCCTGCAGGTGTGCCCCGGAAGTCGCACAGAGCCCCAACAGTGCAGAACGCATGGCCGGCCCATTCCCCGCACTGAAGACACCGCTGTTTTGAGGAGCAACGCCTATTAACAGTTTCAGACAGGAGCGAAGCGTAGCCCGGCCGATCCCGGCCGGCATGGTTAACAGCCAATGCTTGAGGTCCCGCCCCAGTCGTCGTTCGAAATCTTCGGGAACACCCCGGGAGAGCACCAGGGCTCGTCCGACCATCAGGGTGTGTTCGGTATCGTCGCTGCAATACCCCCTGTTCAAAAACAGATCGGGAGAAAGTGGAGGTCCCCCATACAGGCGTCGGGAACGTTTGCGGGATAAACCTTCCCGTTTCAGTCCGACGGCGTCTCCGACCGCGGTTCCCAGTAAACACCCTAGAATACGAGAGTAATTGTCCATGGTTCAGATCTCGAAGTGAAAACCCTGTTTAGTCAGGCGTTTGTATTTGCGACGGTCGAACTGGTACAGGCGCGCGGCTCGATGCGCGACATCCGTCTCGACTTCGTCCAGTTCAATGAGGATTCCCATACTGAGAATCTTTTTACGAAAATTACGCTTATCCAGCGGACGATCCAGAATGACTTCATACAGATGCTGGATCTGCCTTAAGGTAAATTTGGGAGGCAGCAGTTCAAAGCCGATGGGCTGATAACGGACTTTGCCCCGCAGGCGTTCGTGAGCCATCTCCAGAATCTGGTCGTGGTCAAAGGCCAGCGAGGGGATATCATCCACCGCGAACCAGGCGGCATTTCGGGCATCGGTGGCCGCCTGCACCCGGTGATCTGACAGATTCACCAGGGCATAGTAAGCTACTGTCACGACACGCTCCCGAGGATCCCGGTTCACGGTTCCGAAGGAATACAGCTGTTCGAGATAGACATTTTTCAAACCGGTCTCTTCACTCAACTCCCGCAGGGCAGCCTCGTCCAGTGTTTCTTCCAGCCGAACAAACCCACCCGGGAGTGCCCAGTCCCCTTCAAACGGGGGCAGGTCCCGCTGAATGAGCAGAATCTGTAGATCATCTTCATACAGGCCAAACACGACGCAGTCTACTGTTAAAGCGGCCCGCGGATATTCATAGCTGTATTTCATCTCAAACCCTTCATTGTCTCACAGATCTTTTTATGTCTCTATCTAATTCAGCCAGTCAGCATCCAAGGCTGGTTTATTAATTCATGTCAACGATCATTGGGCGTCTGCCACACGGCGGAGTTCCGCCAGTTCTTCTGTAAAGCCTCCCGAGAGAATGGGAAAACGGCACCAGGTTTTCGGATCCAGATTCTCATCGTCGAGGTGAAACGAGGGGGCGTACCGTTCGCGTTTCCACTGGTTCCGCGACCAGAGCCTGAAAAAGCGTTCGATCCATGCCACCAGTTGTGCAGGCTCTTCTGCGGGAAACTCGACGAGCGCCAGTCGATAGAGCTCCACGGGACTACGCTTATCGCGAATGGCAGCTCGCTCGACCCAGTCCAATAATTCGTAAGGCATCAGATCCTGTTCGTCCTTCTGCTCTGCTTCCTGCGGACGCAGTTCTGCGGTCGGCTCCTGCTGATTGATCAGGTTCAGTTCGGGAACCGTCCCCACCTGCAGTGGGCCGATCGTTTCCATCCATCGCAGCCAGCTTCTCAGAAACGCTTTATCGATCCCGGAGATCGGCGACAGACCGCCGCACGTATCGCCGTCCATCGTGGTATAGCCCACAGCAGCTTCTGATCGGTTACTGGTTGACAGCAACAGGGCATTTCGCAGATTGGTAATCATCCAGACTCCCGGTGCCCTGCTCCGGGCCTGAATATTCTGGAGTGGAATATCATCGGTTTCCCAGCTCAGCTCCTGCCCGACAGCTTTCGATACGAGATCGACATATGCCTGTGCGATGGCGTCGACATCCAGATTCAGAAAGTCGGCGCCAATCCCCTCCGCCAGCCCGGCTGCGGCGTTCGCCGTCGTTTCGGAACTGTTGCGGGTAGACTGATAGACGCAGGTCAGCAGTCCATTGATCAGTTCGGCGAAACCGGATTCCGGTTTGGTTCGGGTCAGAAAGGCAAGCTTTTTGGATAATCCATCGGTCCCCAGTTCCGAGAGTCCCAGTTTGAGCATGGCCCAGACCAGGACCGCAGCCGCAGCAGAATCTGCACCGCCACTCAGTGAAATCACGAAGCCTTGAGACCGGCTCTTGCGCAGATAGTCGAATAACGCGAGTGCCACGGCCCGCGTGAATTCTTCCTCTTTGATCGAGTCTGAACGTTCCCAGTCAGCAGCCTGGTAGTGCAGGGTTCGAAACGGAATCTCGGGAAACTGGTAATCGGCTGTGATCGTATTCTCGCGGAAGGCTCCCGGCCGGGGTTGAAAACTGGCCAGACGGGCGCGATTCATTCTGGTTAGATCAATGTCGACGATCGCGGACGTTACGGAGACGTCCTGAAACGAAAGCCGCTGTCCCTCTGCCAGCAGCGAACCGTTACTGGCAATCAGTGTGGCACCGTCATAGATGATGCGGCCCGCTTCGTTCCCCAGTAGATTGGAATAAACGTAAGTCACGCCGTACGCCCGCGAGCTTTCCTGAACCAGTCGCCTGCGGATCTCCTGTTTGCCAAAGGCGAAGTGGCTGGCACTCGGATTGAGAATCAGATCAACGGCTGCCTGCGAGAGTTCACGTCCGGGTCGACGTGCGGCCCAGGCATCTTCACAGATTTCGAAACCGAGCCGAACACCGTCTACTTCAAAGATCAAATTGCCGATCGGGTATGCCTGACCTTGAATCGTGATTTCACCCACGCACGTGGAATCCCAGGCTTTGAACCAGCGTGGTTCATAATGAATACCATCGCCGGCCAGATGATTTTTGGCGACGAATCCCAGAATCTGACCGTCGGCAATCAGGCAGGCACAGTTATAGAGGGCACCGCCATACATCAGCGGAAGCCCTACTGAGACAACGGCCCCTTTCGTGAAGGGAAGCAGCTCCAGCAGGGCTGACAGCGCCCGCTGTTGAACGTCGATCGAAAAGAAAGTGTCTTCACAGTTATAGCCGGTGAGGCAGAGCTCGGGTAAACAGATCAGCGAGGCCCCCTCATTGCGGGCCGCGTCGATCGCCTGTCTGATCCGGACTGCATTTCCGGACCAGTCCAAGGGAGTCTGATTCAGAGCAACGGCGGCTATCTGGATGAGTTTCATGGCTGGTTCATTTCATTATTCAGCATGAGCTTGATTCATGGTTCCGTGTGTCACTGATGATTTAATTTTCTTGCCTGCAGAATCTGTTCGGTTTTGTAATCATACAGCCCCTGTTCCAGACCAACGGGATATTCGTGTGGATCCAGATGACGCTGAATGCCCACGTGGAACAGATCCAACTGCTGCTGTGCCCGTTCGCGAATGACTGACAATGATTCGTGTTGATGAACGATCTCCCCCTGCTGGACTACGGGGATCAACAGGTCCTGTGAGTCAAATTTATCGTCCAGCACCCGTCGCCGCGTCAGATCCAGAGGATCGATCAGCACGCTTCGTTCCGAGGATGGCGGAGCAAGTTCATTAAAGATCATGTCGGCCACGGCCCCGTTTTCATTCAGATAGCGTCTGGTCTGTAAAATTCCAGGGGTAGAGGTCTTGATGGCCTGTTCGGACAGTTTCAAACGGGGTTCCCATTCCTGGTCTTCATTCCTGATCGCTCCCAGTTTGTAAACCCCTCCCAGGGCGGGTTGTTCGAAGGCGGTCACCAGACGAGTGCCCACACCCCAGACGGCGATCTTGGCTCCCTGCATTTTGAGGCTGCTGATGGTGGTTTCATCCAGGTCATTGCTGGCGACGATCGCGGCTTCCGTCAAACCCGCTTCATCCAGCAGGCGTCTGGCTTCGATACTGAGATACGCGAGATCTCCCGAATCGAGCCGGATCCCCACCATTTGATGACCTGACTCCTTTAACTGAATCCCGACCCGAACCGCATTGCGGACTCCATCGAGTGTATCGTAGGTATCGACGAGGAAGACGCAGTTATTAGGCATAGCCCGGGCGTAATCTTCGAAGGCGGAAAGCTCGTCATCGTAGGACATGACCCAGCTGTGAGCGTGTGTCCCTTTGACGGGAATTCCGAATAGCTTACCGGCCAGCACATTGGATGTGGCTGCACACCCACCAATGTAGGCGGCTCGACTGGCTGCCAGGCCGCCATCGATTCCCTGAGCCCTTCTTAAACCGAACTCCAGAACCGGATCTCCGCCCGTGGCGGTACAGATGCGGGCCGACTTGGTGGCGATCAGCGTCTGAAAGTTGATCAGATTCAGTAGAGCGGTTTCCAGCAACTGACACTGCAGAATCGGTCCCGTAACCCGCACCAGAGGTTCGTGGGGAAAGACCACGGTCCCTTCCGGAACCGCTGCCAGATCACAGGTGATCCGCAGATCCGCCAGGTATTCCAGAAAGCCACTGGAGAACAACTGGCGGCCATCATTGCCTTCCAGTGTCTTCAGATAACTGAGATCATCTTCGCTGAACTGGAAGTGCCTGATATATTCCAGAGCGTATTCCAGCCCGGCTGCGATGGTGTAACCACCCTGGAACGGATTTTTGCGAAAGAAGAGGTGAAAGACGGCTTCCTGTTCTGCTCTCCCTGTTTTCCAGTATCCGTGAGCCATCGTCAGCTGATACAGGTCTGTTAAGAGCGTCAATGAAGTATCGTAGATTTTATTCAGGGCCATTGTAAGTTCCTCCGATTTGTTAGTGTATCATAGACACTATCTAGCCCAGTTCAATACATCATTCTGATCATCCTTGTAAATTCACGAAATTTAATCCCCCTGCTCTCTGCATGGAACCGGAAAGGGGGGATCGCTGACAGGTTTCGTGTTGAGAAACTCTTTACTTATCCGATTAACAGACAATCGTTTACGTCATTTCAGAGCCGAAAACCAGACCCCGGAATTAATGTTGCTCAATTTGAACTGATTCCACTATACTCCCCCACCAGCGATTTTATATTCACAGCCCAACTAACCTGAGCCAAAGGCTTTGACACCCACGACTTTTGAATATCGTTCAACCTGTCTTTACCACATCCTGCAATCCTGAGTCTGTTCCGAGACTGATAAAGCTTTAGAAATCGGGCCAGGCTGATTACCGGTTCTTTCCCTAAGCCCGCCAACCTGATGGAGCCGACTCTCGTTGTCGCAGGATTGTCAGCACTTACCATTCAATAATATAGATGTTTAATGAATAATCGAGTCAAACTCGCTCTGGAAGATATGGTCGATATGATCAAATCCAGCCAGTTATGTATGTTTCTGGCATGGTTTGATATTCGGATCCGTTATCGGAGGTCGAAGATCGGCCCGTTCTGGATCACGATCAGTATGGCAATCTTCATTATTGCCTTGGGAGTCGTTTATTCCAAACTGTTCAACGTTCCCCCGGAAGAGTATCTGCCCAATCTGGCGGCAGGTTATCTATTCTGGACATTGATTGCAGTGGTACTTAGCGAATCTCCCACGATCTTTATAGAGAATGCAGCGTATCTGAAAGACATGAAGATCAATTTACTGATCTTTGTTTTCCGGTCATTAGCAAGAAATACGATCATCTTTCTGCATAATGCGCTGTTTATCATGTTTGTGACCTTCTACTTCGGGATTTGGCCTACCTGGCAGACACTGCTAGTATTGCCGGGCCTGATACTGGTCCTGCTGAATCTATTCTGGATCACGCTGTTTCTGGGGATTGTTGGGGCCCGCTATCGGGATCTCGCCCCCATTATTCAAAGTATGGTTCAGGTTCTGTTCTTTGTCTCACCGATTACGTGGTTACCCAAGCTCGTGGGAGCAAACAGCTGGGTCGTCAACTATAATCCCATCGCCTACTTCCTCGATCTGACGCGATCCCCCATATTGAACCAGACACCAGACTTGAATTCCTGGATGATCACAGCAGGGATCTGTATTGCAGGCTTCGCTGTCAGCATCTTGCTTTATGCCGCTAAACGTGACCGGATCGTATATTGGATTTGATATGGCCAGGATAAAAGTAGAAAATGTGACTCTGCACTACCCGATCATCGGGGCAGGTGACCGGTCCGTCAAAAACAGGTTGTTGAACTTTGCTACGGGAGGCAAAATCACCCGGGACAGCGGTACGGTGGTCGTTACAGGTCTGGACCAGATTGACCTGGAATTAAACGACGGTGACCGACTGGGACTGATCGGGCACAATGGCGCCGGGAAATCCACATTGCTCAAAGTTCTGGCGGGAATCTATACTCCCACCAATGGTAAAGTGGAAATTGAGGGCCGGATTGTCTCTACCCTGAATATTACTCTGGGATTTGAAATGGAGGCCACCGGGTTCGAGAATATCTATCTCAGGGGACGTCTGCTGGGACTGACCACCAGAGAAATTGAAGAAAAACTCGAAGAGATCTCCGACTTCACCGAGTTGGGCAAATATCTCGATCTGCCGGTGCGGGTCTACTCGTCAGGGATGCTGATGCGGCTGGCATTTGCCGTAATGACATCACTCGAATCAGATATTCTGCTGATGGACGAAGTCATCGGCACCGGGGATGCCCGTTTTATCCACAAAGCGGAAGCCCGGCTGAATGAATTCATGAACAAGGCCAAGATCATGGTCATTGCATCTCACTCAGACGATGTCATCAGAGAATTTTGTAACTCCGCACTTCTACTGAAAAATGGAACTCCATTCGCCCGGGGCGAGATCGATGAAGTGCTGGAGATTTATGAGTCAGAGGAATACCAGACATAACTCCACAATCATACGGGAGCATAGCGCCATGAGCCTGGCAGCCAGAATTATTTGCAGAAACCTGGAGCGTTCTATTGCCGCCAAAAACGAGTTGTTGCAGAACGCAGAAACTCAGGCCGAATTTGCCCGGTCCGTTGATATCGTATTGAACTGCTATCAGCAGGGGGGCCGTCTGTATGTCGCCGGAAATGGTGGTTCTGCAGCTGACGCACAGCATCTGGCAGCGGAATTTGTCAGTCGTCTGGCGAGAGACCGCGCCCCACTGCCTGCCGAGGCTCTGACTACGGATTCATCCATAATCACTGCAATCGGCAATGATTATGGCTACGATGAGATCTTCTCCCGCCAGATTGCGGGCAAGTTGACCTCAACAGATGTCTTTCTGGGAATCACGACCTCGGGAAATTCCCCAAACATCGTCAAAGCCCTGGAAGTCTGTCGTGAACGTAACATTCAGAGTATCGTGTTTACCGGTCACGATGGCGGTAAAGTGCGAGAATTGAGCGATGTTTGTGTCATCGCCCCTGGAGAACTGACCAGCCAGATCCAGGAAGTACATCTGGTTCTGGAGCACACTCTTTGCGAATGCGTCGAAGCCGCCTTGTTTGACTTCGAGCTCTAAACGCGACGGTGATGATCTTCCAGAACTGAGTGAGCCGCGTCTGCAGTGATTCCTCTACCCTTCCGCATCATCTTTACCAAAGATCAGGTACCGGCGACCTTGAACCATCTGAAGAACTGCCGGACCGAAAAGTAGCAGGCCAACAGGCTGAACCGTAACCAGACTCCGCAGGTGATAATCCACATCAACACGACTGGATACTTGTGGCGGAAGAATTTGCTATAGAACCGCACCATTCCCTTGTGCTTGTTCCATTCAACAAAAATACGGCGAGAACGGCTACAGCTTCCCTGGAAATGTGAGATTTTCGCATCGGGTACAAACATGATCTTCCAGCCCTTTTCCCGGAAACTCATACACCAGTCCAGGTCTTCACAGTGCAGAAAGTAGCCCTCATCTAATCCGCCCACATCGTCATATGCCTTACGAGGGACCAGCATACAGGCCCCGGAAATTGCCTCGACTTCTATCGGATGGTCCGGCAATGATTCGAGATGCAGATTGAAGTCAGAAAAGAGCCGCGGAAACAAGGGGGACAGCCAGCGCAATTTAAAAACACGCACAAAGGTTCGCCAGGGAGTGGGGATTAAACGACGTCCCCCGACCTGCTCTGTGCCATCGCTATTTAGCAACTGGCCGCCGGTCATGCCCGCTTCAGGATTCTGCACAAGGCATTCCCTGAGTTCTGAGATCGCATGCGAATTGATTTTACAGTCAGGATTGAGATACAGCAGATAGTCGCCGCTGGCAACCCCTCCGCCCTGATTACAGGCCACCGCGAATCCCATGTTTTCCTGATTCTCAATGAACTGGATATTCTGGTGCGCACGAAATGTATGCTGCACATCTTTCAGACTCTCGTCGTGAGAAGCATTATCGACGATGATAATTTCCAAGTCCTGCTGACAATCAACCAGTGACTGTACACATAGCAATAATTTGTCAGCCGAGTTGAAATTGACAATGATGACGGATATCAAACAGCTATTCTCCATACTTCCCCATCTTTCCGATCAAGGCATGCCAGATTCCCAGAGAAAGCATCTTCATGTTGAGCAAGCGTTTTCCGACAAAGAAAGAAAAGACCAGATAAATGAGGAATAATCTGCGAAAATCCATCACTTTCCAGGAAAAGGAAACCCATGACTGCTGGATCAGCCAGATCCCGTTTCGGACAGTGTAGTAATGTCGAAGCGGATGGTGTACCGGGATAGCCCTGCCGAAGAGATGTGCATATTCATCCCCCAGATCGTGTTTCATACGGGCAGAACCGACTCCATAAATCTGATACCCTTTGTGGATTGCACGCAGGCACCATTCGGTGTCGACATAATCAATAAACAGCTCGTCTTCCATCAGCCCGATATCATCCAATGCTTTCATGGAAATCAGACTTCCGGAAGAGATAAGATGATCGACGGTCACGATTTCGTTTTCGGCACATTCGACGCGACAGAGCCGGAACCCCTTCATCTTCACGAAAGGAGATGACTTCTGGCCTTTGACGTCGACGTAATTCGGGCCTACGGCCGCGACACGTTGCCCGTTTTCTGTCGCCTGATTCATGTGATTGAGCAGACATGCCACCATATCCGGAGCAGGCAGGCTGTCCTGGTCAAACAGAATCACATGACTGGCATCTAATGCTTTTGCCTCGGCGACACCGGTATTAAAAGCCGTAGCAATTCCGGAGTTGTATCCCTGGAGAATCATATGCCCATTTACTGGGAGCATGTTTGATATTTCACTGTGATACGACTCATCGTCACTGTTATCCACCACAACGACATGAGCAACCTGTGGCATGATTGCATCGAACAATCTACCAAGAGTTTCATAGTCGGGATGATAAGTGACAATAATGCTTACTACGGTTTCCATACCTGCACCGATTCGTACATGTCAGGCTGCCCCTGGCAATTCAAACTATCTCAAGAGGGATTTCTCATACAGAGCGATTTGATAAGTGTACTAGTCTCAACTCCTGTGTATCGTGTCTTTTCAGTCTTCGGAATTACTTTTACTTTGTCAGAACAAAATAAAATTCAATATCGAATTCCGGATGGTTCAAGGTTGGTTGAGACCAGACATCTGACCATCGAATTACATTATTCTGAATGTAGTCGACCATGGAACTGAATGATTTGTAATTCCAGACATGGTAATGAATCGCAAATTCCTTATCGAAATTTTCCTGAATCGTAGCCTGCAGCTGATCTGCAGGCGTATTGTAGGCCGTCGCATTCGTATAAAAATCAATATAATGATCATAGTCACGTGCTCTATCCGGTGACTCATGATCCAGAACCAGGTGATCCAGGGTTGTCAGTTCTCTGGCCCGATCGAAAGTTTTCTCTTTGTCGGGAATCACCAGGACCAGTTGACCGCCGGGGCGCAGTTTCTGATACGCATTTTTGATCACACTGATCGGACTCTTGGTATGTTCGATCACGTGACAACCAATGATGAAATCCATTGATTCATCTTCGATGCCATTAAACGTATCGAAATCGGATTGCAGATCGGGCATGATCAGGTCATGGCACACCTGCCCGGGATACAATTCTGATTCCAGCTGTTCGGCAGTCAATAAATCTGCATACTTGACTCTGCAATCCATGGGGACCGGGTAAGGATTTGCACCTGCGCCGAATTCAACTCCGGTACCAGAAAGTTTCGATGCGGAAATTTCTCTCATAACCACACTGCTGTTCCGCGGCGGATTATTCCACTCTTTCTGTCCCCATTGTTTTGATGGAAACGATCTGCCCGGCAGGAACTGAATCAGTACTTCTTCGGGAATTTCCAGGACATCTTCCGGCCATGAGAAACCGTGATCTTTGATCCATTCCGCGCTCTGGATCCAGTGCCTCCGGCCTTTATTCAGGTAGAAGACTTTATCCTTCATCGCCTCGCCTGTTGATTTGGCTAATGCACCGCTCAGTTTTGTCGAAACTTTGTCCATGGTCATCGTATCAGTCATACCGAGAACATTCCTTGTAAAAACAGGTTAAGCACTATGCTTCATCGAGTAAAAGTTCAGATTTTCATTCGGTTCGCCTGGTGCTTTTAAAAACTCAGCTATTTTCTTTAACTCCGTCTCCCAGCTGCTGTGATTCTCATCGATCGAGCGCAATGCATGGTCTCGAATGCCCTGTAAGTCATCATAATTATCGATGGCAAATGACAGTGTTTCGCATAGCGAACTAGCCGAGGCCGGTGAGAGCAGGCAGTTTTCGCCATCTTTGAGAAACCAGAGATTGGCTGGGTTATAGTTGGTCACAACCAGAGTGCCGCTGGCCATGAATTCAAAAGGCAAATACGAGGGATGACGCGTCATCATCATGACAAAACCGATGTGACAGGATCGATATAAATCGCCTGTTTCCTGATAGCTGAGCAGCCCAAGATTCTCAACAACGCCTCCCAGCCCATAGTCACTGGGGTTCCATTTCCCCCCGGCACAGACAATTTCGATTTTGTCCTGATACATATTCTTCAGCAGTTTCACCGTGGTCATGGTAATTTCAAAACCGTTTCTCGGTGCATTTGGTCTCGCATAGAGAAAGATTTTTTTCTTTTTCTGATCCCGGGGAACAGACCCGGGGTGAAACACGGTTCGATCGACACAGGGTGTCAGGTACTGGGCCTTGCCCCCGTATTTCTGCTCATAGATATTTTTCAGGCTGACAGTATTGGCGATTCCATAAAAACCGAACCAGTAGGGCAATTCTGCCTGAGCGTAAGTTGAGCCGGCGGCATAAAACAGCGGCTCATAATCCTGAATGAAGTAAAATTTGAGCCCCGTATTATTCACCTTGAGCAGGATATAGGCAGTAGTCCACAGAGTCGCAATCGAATAATCGGATGGCGGGATATTATTCAGTGCCTCAAGGGAATCCAGCATAATGACTTCTGAGTCAGCCAGCCCGGGAAATGCTTTGGCAATCTGCTTTGCAATAAATTCTCGATCACCGTCAGAACAGATCAGAAATCGCTGTTTTACATTTTCTTCTGATGAGAGGTAGTTCGCAAATCTCAGGATGGTCATGATCCCGCCGTAAAAGGCGTTATCAAAGTAGGGTAAATACCAGTTACAGACTCGCGCATCAGCATCAGGATTCACCCGATCAAAGTTCTGCTGCGGTACTTTCAAATCTTCGAGGGTACAATCACAGATTTGTGCCAATGCGACGGCCTGGTCGAAGGCCCCCGTTTCTGTAGGCAAGAACGCACGCACCTTACGCAGGGCACTTTTAATCCCATTTTTCAGTTTTCTTTTTATCAATGTTTAAGCTCCAATGGATACGCAGATGAAAAATAGGGATGAAAGTAAGGATCTTCCGTCAATGATTCGTCGAAAGCTGGAATATCATTTTCAGGTTTTTGAACCAGCTTAACCCTGGCATGCGGATTCACGAACCCACGCTTACCGGTCGATCTGATCTTTCCACACAGATTTATGAATGCTTTTCTGTATTCCAACTCGTCATCAAGGCCTCCAATCCCCTGATATTCCGACCGGGCAACGGATACCATCCAGGGGTTACTGGCCGAACAGTTTCGATACCAGAGTGGTCCACCGAACCAGCCCCATTGTCTTAAAATACTGTCTCTGAACAGGGGGGTGCCGTTTCCATGTTTGTCTACAATCAGACCGGCTTCCACCACAGTTTCATTGGGGTCGAGAACCAGCGAACTCGTAAATGCGATCTCAGGGTTTTGAGTCGTCCAGCCAACCAGTTCTGTCAGACATTGTTCGTTCAATTCCTGAACGGAATCGGTTGTGAAAACCAAACAGTCGCCATCCCCCTGTTGCACCAGTTGATGCATGATAGCGGTCTTCTGCTCCGGAGTGTCATAAGTTCTGGTTTTGATTTGTGACAGTTTCTTTCGAACCTGTGAAGATGGTCTCCAGTCGAAATTCGATTTGACCAGGCAGAAGAGACTGACTTCATAATCACCAGAGTTAGCATAGACATTTTCAATCAATGCATTCAGGCGTTCGGAAGAAGCATGCTCAACATCGATGAGCATATCGACCGTTGTCTGACTGGTACCATTCCATAAGATCCGGAACCCAGAATCAGCATTCAGTTCGACATGTGCATCAAAGCCTTTGAATGCAACATGATCTTCAATCGTCTTCAATTGGCTGGCAATCGCATAAGGCTTGGCTTCAATGCCTGATGCAGTGGAACCAATATGAATTCGCCAATGATAGAAGACGCCGGTAATTCGTTCAATTTTCTCTGTAACCTGCGAAACGCGTAGAAACAGGTCCCAGTCCTGAGCACCATCTGTCTCACTGCGGAATCCACCTATGTCTTCCACAACGCTCCGACGAATGATATTGAAGTGCGTCAGGTAATTAACGGAATACATAATTTCCGGGCTCCAGTCCGGTTTGAATAACGCATTCAGTCGCTGCTCTCCTGACTCGTTGACACAATCCTTGTCCGAATAAAGAAAATCGACATCCGAACTTTCATTTAATTTCCTGACCACCTCATACAGTGCAAACGGAGCGAGGATGTCATCGTGATCCAGCAGGGCAATAAAATCTCCCTCGGCCAGAGCAAGACTCACATTTGAGTTCGCAGATATCCCTTTATTTTCGCAGACTTCCACTTTGAATCGCTTATCTTTCGCGGCGAGTTCCTGAAGATACTCGAGCATCTCCTGATCCTCTGCGTAGGCAAAGGCAATGCAGATTTCCCAATTGGTGTAAGATTGTGCCAAAACAGAATTGATGGTTTCCTCAAAAATCTTTTTATCAATTTTGTAAACCGGCAGAATGATGCTGATTAAAGGCTGATATTCAAAAGTTGAGCAGATCTTTCTTTGTTTTTTGAGACTGCCTTTCGAGAGTTCATGCGCTTTGGTCCAGCTTTCGTAGTCAAGTCTGTTTTTGCGTGAATCAATGTAGGACCGCAGAGTTTCTCTGGGTTTGAGGGCAACCCTTCTGGCACGATGGTAGGTTTTACCGAGCACTCTTCTGCTCACCCGTAACGGCCGGGTGACTTTCCAACTCAGTGAGGAATGATACCGGGTGACTTCCTGTTGCAGGTTCTGGGCCGTTTCACTCTGTCGGGCCAATGCCTGTTGCAAGTCTGTCACCAGTTGATTGCTCAGGCGAAGCTGATCTTCCAGAGCAGAAGCATCATCTGACCAGAGATTCTCGCTCTGATCTGGTGTCTCAGCATTTTCAGCCAAATCTCCAACTTCTCCGGAAAACAAACGCAGCCCCCTGAGACTGGTCTCTGCTGCTGACTTTTTAATGACACACATTGAGTTCGTAAACTCAATCCGACTGATCGAATCCAAAGTTGCCTCATCGAGTTCGATGTTGTATTCAGATGCAAATACTTTGAGGAACTCAGCACGGCTTTTCGTCACCCCCCAATGATCGTGGTTGAGAATGTCAACCAGGCGTTTGAAAAATGCTATTGGGGAAAAGGGATGATACAGGCCTCCGCCGAATTCCTCCCAATAGCTGCACTGCAAACCTTGAATCGCATACACGCCGTTATTTTCGATCAGCGGAAAGTACTGTAGAAATGTCTGAATGACCTGGCTGGACTGTCGGGCGCCCTCGTCAATCATGATTGTGTAGGAGTCGCTGTGATTCAGGATCTGCTCCCAGGTCACAGGTTGATTTACATCCCCCTCAACAAGCTCAATACAGGGGTTCTTGAATGTTAATTCTGCAGCAGACTGAGCGAGGTCACAGCCAACAATCTTTTCCAGTTTCGCAAAATATTGTGACCACTGATCCAAGGGGCTTTCCGAACTGACCCCCATCTTCAGGATACGAACGGGAGCATTTTGATAGGGAGAAAACAGGCGAGTGATTTCACTTTGAGATAAGGAACAGGTATCTGCAGTTCGTCCCTGAATAGCTCTACTAGACTCTGATGCTTTTTCGACTGTCATCTAACTTTCCCTGTTAATATGCTTCGAAAGGTACTCGAACGAATCCTGAATCAGCTTAGACATCGGATTCACTGCAAGAATCCTGCTCATGATGCCTGTGATATCCTGGTCGTTTTAGCTCCCGTTGCTTCCCTGCAAAAGATCCATCATCAATGAAACGTCTTTTCAGCTTAATTCTGTTATGACGTTGCTCAGTATTTTCAGAAATTGAAATTGATCCGCCAGATTGCCTCAGTCTCATTTGATACAACCTTCCGCTGAAATTCGTCGTAACCATTACGAACAAAGCAGTTAGCAGTTAGAAAGTGTGGCTGACAAGGAGGCTCTGGATTCCATCAAACAGATGTGGACGCTGTGAATCTGGACAATTCCCGATTTAGTTTTATGAAATGAGTGTCTTATATAAAAAACACAATTTCCTGGGAAGACCAGCTAGTCCAGTAGCCTCATCAAGTACTGGCCATAATTAGTTTTTCCGAGAGCCTCGATCTGATTTGCCAACTGATCTTTGGAAATCCAGCCTTTCTGGAAGGCGATTTCTTCCAGACAGGCAATTTTCAGACCCTGACGATGTTCAATGGTCTGAAAGAAATGGCTGGCATCCTGCAGACTTTCATGTGTCCCGGTGTCAAACCAGGCATGACCACGTCCCAGCAGTTCCACGTGTAAGTCACCACGTTCCAGATAGGCATTATTGACAGTGGTGATTTCGAGTTCGCCCCGCGCTGAAGGCTTCACGTTTTTCGCGATTTCAATCACGTCGTTATCGTAAAAATACAGGCCCGTTACCGCGTAATTCGATTTGGGCTTCACTGGTTTTTCTTCAATCGAAAGCGCCTTGAATTCACTGTCAAATTCAACAACGCCGAACCGTTCCGGATCATGTACCTGATATCCAAATACAGTCGCCCCGTGTTCGCGGGCCGCAGCCGCTTTCAGGCTTTCTGTGAAGCCGTGTCCGTAGAAAATATTGTCCCCCAGGATCAGACAGGCTGGATCGGATCCGACAAAGTCCTCACCAATCAGAAAAGCCTGCGCCAGACCGTCCGGAGATGGCTGTTCGGCATATTCAAACCGCACGCCCCACTGCTCTCCCGTTCCGAGTAGATCCTGGAACATAGGGAGGTCATGTGGTGTTGAAATAATCAATATTTCTCTGATCCCGGCCAACATCAAAGAGGAAAGAGGATAGTAGATCATCGGCTTATCATAAATTGGCAACAGTTGCTTGGAAACAACTTTGGTCACCGGATGAAGGCGGGTCCCGGATCCTCCTGCCAGTACGATTCCTTTTCTCGACATCTGCTTTTCCTGTCCTGTTTCAGACGGTTGAGGTTGAACGAATTAGAACCAACCTGTACCAGTGCGGGAACATCCCCCAGTCCCTCGATTCATCTCAAGCAGTTTCTGATTCACGGGAACTCACCGCAGGCGCCTAATTCAAGCTTTACTACTGGTGAGCGTTTAGTATTGAAATTCATGAAATAAAGCAACACGATTTCCGGATCTTAATCAGGAATACATGGGAAATCTCGGAACTTTGCAGACATTGCAGAACTTCACCCACATTTTGCGAAGTCAAACAAGAAATATGAAGAAGTGCCGCGGTCTGTCTGCACTGCAAACACAAAAAGTGTACACGAGAACACATCCTTCAAAAGGTATTTCTGTTACTTCCAGGGTTGAAAAAGCAACAAAAGTCCCAGAACGGTCGTCAGCGAAAGAAATAATGATCCCTTGACCAACCATGCTCCTGGCCGACGCGTATCATCATCCTGGACTTCCAGCTCTTCGGGCACCTCAAATGTATTCTCGTAACGCCCCCGAACCTTGTCGTAGACTGAAGCTCCCAGAATCAGCAGAATGCAGACGACCAGGGTAATCAAGGGGACGACAGGCCCCGCGACGGTGCCGATGGCGATCAGCAGTTTTGAAAAGCCTGCGGAAACATACCCTTTGCTCATCAGCATAATTCCGATACCAAATCCCACCAGGAATCCAGTGAGATGCATGGTCCACTGATGATCAAAGACGATCAGCGCTAATCCGGTGAAGACACCCGCCAGATTCAGCCAGTTAGGAATGCGCTGCGTGAGAAATTCAATCAAGATGGCCACAAACAACAACAGAGCCAATACACAAATCACTGGCCAGACCAGGATTGGAACAGCAAACATGGATCAACAAACTCCACTTACAAAATGATTCTCTTCGAGTGATCGATGTATTCTCTTTTGAGATTCCCGAATCAGTCCGATTTGGCTTGCGCTGGAAGATAGCGATAGATGGTATCGATGATGCGATTGTGATGCTTCGTACGCTGGACCGTGTTGCTCTGCATCAGCAGAACGCCTGCCAGATCGCGTTCAAAATCGATCCAGGCAACCGGCCCTGAGTAGCCGGGGTGAGACAGAATTCGCGAATGTCCGTTGACCTGACTGTCTTTAATCTGAAAGGCCAGTCCATATCGTCCGTTCGTTCCCGGCTGTGGCTGATACAACAGCTCGAGTGTTTCAGCGCGGATCAACTGTTTCCCGGCATGCTTTCCTCTATTGAGGTGCAGTTGCATCAGCGTCCCCAGATCGTCGAGTGTTGAATAGACGCCGCCTCCCGCCGTCGAAAGCCCTTTATTCTGACGGGCTGCTACTTCCAGTCCAAATTGATCCGGCTCGAATACTCCCGGTTTCGTTGAAGAATACAGGGGGGCCAGCTGTTTTAGTTCCTCTGGTGTCGGCTGAATGGTCGTATGCTGTAAGCCCAGCGGCTGAAAAACCCGCTCCTGCATCAATGTAATGAACGTGTTCCCCGTCACTTTTTCAGCCACACAGGCTGTCAGATCAATCGGGCGTCCATACATCATCTTTGTTCCCGGTTCGACAACCAGTCCCAGTTTCAGACAGGCATTGATAAAGTCCTCTGCAGTCTGGGGAGCCACGTAGCCTGCGAGTTGGGAACTGTTCTTCTCCAACTCGCGTTCTGCCTTGAGCCAGTTATCATTTGGAATTCCGGAGGTATGACTCAGAGCGTGTCGCAGGCGAACCGGGTCCCGGGGCTTTGATCCATCGGAGAGCCGGATATCTGCAAAGGCAGGCCAGGTCTTCGCGATCGGGTCGTCGAAGGTCAGCAAGCCTTCGTCTGCCAGTGATGCCATCAGTGTCGCGGTAAAGAGTTTCCCCGTTGATGCGAGCCAGCAGAGCTGATCGACGGTGAACGGTTTTTTCGTCTCTACATCAACAACCCCGTGTGCCTCCCGCATCACGACCTGGCCGCGGTGAATCAGCAGAATCGAGATGCCCGGATAATAACCTTCGTCAATCACTGCCTGGATTTCGGATCGGATCTCTGCCCGCCCTGCCTCGGACAGAGATGTCTGCACAGTCGGAGCAGAACTGATTTTCAGGTTCCGAAACTCGAGTGCTCCTGCTTTCTCCCCCGCGGGTCCGCCGGAATCTCCGCCCAGGCCGAATGTCAGTTTGGGTTCGGCGATGTAGTCGGCCTTGACCGTAAATTTCCGACCATCAACGGTTGCGGTCATGCTGGGCCCATCAAAGCGAACCTGCGCCGGATACCATTTGCCCGTCTCAATTTTGTGGGACTGTTGCAGCAGGTTCTCGGTCTCCCCTTTCTTCGCATGTCCCAACACACGGATCTGGTCCTGGCTGATCACGAGGTGCACAATATGCCCCCGCTGCTGCGAACCGTTAAAGATGATCCCCGCGAACCGTGCTTTGCCTTCCAGACGAAATTCGAAATCAACAACGCCATCCCCCAGTTCGAATCGCCGCATCTTGACGGGACCATGTCGACGAGGTCCCGATTCGTAGCCGCGGAGGATCCCCTTTTCAGCTTTCCAGGTTCCCAAACCCCAGAACCAGTCTTTCGAGAGCGGCTCCTGAAACGTTTCCTGCAGCAGGGGTTTGTCGGTGGGGGCCTCAGCAGCAGAAAGCTGCCACTCAAAACAGACAAACAGAACCAGACAGAGCAGCGTCTTCAGAAAATAAGAGTTCATATCTCAGCGACCTGGAAAGAATGGTGCAGAAGGAAATCAAGTCACAAACTGATGGTCATGAATGCGCTCAGAGATCTTTTTCGGTAGGAGGGAAGCGTTTACGGCTGTCACTGTCTACCGGCTTACCACTGCGTGTATTCCACCATTCATGCGCCTTGTCGGGATCATAACTGGGGTTCGGCAAAGGCATCCGGGCACTGACACTGTGCCGCCAGGAATTGAGTTTCTGCTTGAGATCAGCCACGCGACCTTTCTTTTCACCTGCCAGATTGTTCGTTTCACCGATGTCATTACTGATGTGATAGAGTTCGATGTCCCCGGTTCCATCCAGATATTCAATCAGTTTCCAGTCCCGTTCACGAATACTGCTGGCAGGGCGGTCATGGTGGTAATGCGGGTAGTGCCAGTAGAGGGCACTTCGTTTAAGCTGGGCATCCGGATTTTTCAATAACGGTACCAGACTGATTCCGTCGATCGTCTGATTTTTCGGCAGCGATGCTCCTGCAAGTTCGACAAACGTCGGATAGAAGTCATAGCTGATGGTCGGTTCCTTACAGACGGTGCCTGGCTTCACCAGAGGCGGATACTTGATAATTAAAGGTACCCGGACGCCCCCTTCATGCAGAGAACCTTTCTCCCCTTTGAGCGGTGCCTGGGTTGAGACATTGTCGTCTGCGTGCTCCCGGTAGTCATACCGACGATAGAGGCCCCCGTTATCAGAAGTGAAGACGACCAGGGTTTCGTTCGTCAAACCTTCAGCCTCGATGGCATCGACAATGCGTCCCACCATTTCGTCACAGTGCTCAATCATCGCGGCGTAAACCGGATGAGGCAGATCCTGTTTGAGGTCGGCTGCTTTCTTACGGTACTTCTCCACCTTGTCCGACATCGCTCCCAGCGGGATATGCACGGCGAACGGGGAGAGCATCAGAAAGAACGGTTTCTGTTTGTTATTCCGAATGAAGTCGATACTCAAATCGGCTTCGAAGTCTGTGCGATATTGTCCTGTCTTTGGTTTCATGTCGCTTCGGCCCTGCACCCGGTATTTTCCCGGCAGATGGGGACCGCCGATGACTGCAGAAAAATCATATCCCTGTCGATCGGGTTGAAATTCAGGTCCATTCCCCAGGTGCCATTTCCCGATGTAGCCGGTAGTGTAACCAGCCGGCTTCAGAGCTTCTGCTACGGTAACCGTATCCAGGGGAAGCGCCATCGTCGGACGGGGAGTGATCACACGTTCGAAGGGCCGCCAGTGCCCCGAGATGAAATCGGTAATCCCGATTCGCGCCTGATTCTGTCCCGACTGCAGAGCACATCGCGTGGGCGAACAGACAGCTCCCGCAGCGTAGAAATCGGTAAACTTCATCCCCTCTTTCGCCAGCTGATCGATGCGGGGGGTGTCGACGAAGTCATTGTCGTAACATCCGACATCTTTCCAGCCCATGTCATCGATAAAGATCAGCACGATATTCGGCTGATTGGCAGCGGAGAGGGTTCCGGTAGCCCAGAGGAGAGTAAACAGAGACAGAACAATCACGCGCGCCATGATTTCAGCTCCCGTTGTCAATTCAAGGTGGGTCCCGCCAAAGCAGGACAGAGATAAAGTCAATCAAAACGATCTGTTCATCTCTTATAACCCATGACTGCAGCACGGTTAAGTGATTTCCAGTGACTCATTTTAGAAATCCGGAAAGCGGCAGGTACTTCCAGAGAAAGGCGGTCTGGTTACCGGGCATCACAGTCAGCAGAAAATTCAGTTCTCTTCCGGATAACGATAGGGCTGGGACGCTTCGTATAATTTCTGGCGGCTTTCAAACTCGGTTTTCAAGTCATCCGAGGCCAGGGCGATTGCTTCCTGATTGGCCTTCAAAGCTTCTTCGAAATTTCCGTTTGCTGCGTAAGCGACTGCAAGGTTTGCCCAATGAATGGCTTGGTATTCCACTCGATAATTTGTACTGATCCGCTTCCCAAAGACAGCGAGCTTAAGTGATTCCTCAGGATTTCTGAGTGCGGGATCATTGATGGCTGACTGAATCTCCGCAGCCGCCATGATGACATCAACGTTCTCGCGATACTCTTTCATCGCCAGTTCCAATGCAGCGAGCGCCTCGGGATATCTGCGCAGCCTGTATAACGCCAGTCCCTGGTATTGCTGGATCTTTTCCATTCCGGGCCACTTCGCCAGAGTTTCCGTGGACATCTCCAGTAACCGATCGGCTTGCCCCTGTTCCCAATAAACTTCACACAGTTTCAGTCTGGGTACAACATCATCTGGCTCCTGCTTAACCCGTTTCTCCCAGTAGGTCACTCGTTCTGCCAGTGGTGCTTCTGCTGCAGGCAGATCTGAAGCGGGAAGACGTTTCAGCCTGACATTCTTCAATTTCCAGACGATCCCGGGTGGGTTCGGCAGGCGGACTGCTTTACTTTTCGACTCGATCTTGAAGAGCAGGTGATTCCTGAGGGGCGCTGTTTCGTCAAAGCGGACCTGATCCGGGTAGTTCCCCAGGGTAACTTCGCTGGAATCCGCATTCAGCTTCCAGTCGATCAGATGCATGCCGGGATCCATCACGCGAATGGACTGCTCCTGATGACGGTACGGCACGCGGTCGACGGTATAAATTCGGAAACCGGCGTGCAGGTCTTCCAGCTTATGGAATGGATTGGGGCCCTTTAATTCTGCTTTGGGATAGGACCAGTAGCCTCGAATTCCCACATTGAGTGATGGAATTTTTTCACCTTCTTCATCGGTCTTCCCATACAATTCTTCCCAGCGAATACCAATATGCGTATCACCGGGATGAGCCGCGATTTGCTCGATCCGGGCCTGGATCCGGAGAGGCGCCTCCACCGTGATCAGGGGTCGAGCCCATGAGTGCTGTGCTTCATTTGTTTTTCGGCAGACGAGCAGACTTTGATCTGCGTTGTCCCAGTCAATCTGATCGGCGCTGATCTCCCAGCCGAGCCCCTGATCTTCGAAATCAAATTCAACCCAGTCTCCCTTGAGGTATGCCCTCAGTTGTTGCAGCATTTTCCCTGTATGTGCATAGTAACGTTCTGCCAGTTCCCCCTCGGCCGTTGGTTTCAATGCCTGCCACTCTTTTTCCAGGGCATCGATTTCCGAGAGCTTTGCATCCGCAGTCCAGCCTTTGCGTATTTTTTGATCGAACTCCAGAACACGATCCTCGACTTTTCCCTGAGCAGCAAACAGTCTGCACAACAAAAACTTCCCAGGACGATGTGCTTTCTGAAGCTGAGAATAGTCGAGGTCTCCTTCAGCGGCCTTAAACTCGGCGAGAGCCAACTCTGGATACCCTGCCCGCTGGAGGAACAGACCAATTCTTGTTCGATAATAAGGAGTATCTCCATATAATGTTTCATCCGGGTGCGCTGCCCGGTATTTCTCCCGCTGAGTCAGGAAATGATCGATGATTGTCCTGGCACCAAATTTTTCCTGTTGTGACCAGTCATCGATGAATTCGTTGTCCTGCAGATATAACATGACCTCAAACGCATAGTAGGGTAGTTGGGTATCAAATCGATCGCTGTTGATACAGTGACCGGCAAAGCTGCGAAACTGACCCAGATCGCCTCCCCAACGCGGCAACATCGAATTCCACAATGCATAATAGGGAAGTGACCGATCGTAATGGTTTTCGACAGAACGGCGAAACCAGTCAACCGGCTCGTAGACTCTGTCATGCCCCGTCATGGCAACCGAAATTAATCTGATGGGAGGGTGCGGAGAATCCGGACGCAGCAGACAGGCATACTCCAGGTGAGCCTTGCCCATCTGGATGCCCTTCTGGAAAGTCAGTTGATCTCCACGGCTCATGTTGCTGGCATATCTGCCTCGGCGTTCCCCCCAGGCCTGGTCGAGCAGACGCTGCCCCGTCAACCAGTGTTTGATAAATGGCTCGATCTTTTCTGACTTCAAACAGCCGACGACTAAACCGTCGCGAAAGGTGATGTCATTCACCTCCCAGATCCCGGCTAGCTTGAAATGGACACAGTCCAGCCACTGCTGCTCTGTGGAGGCTTCTTCCAGCCAGCGTACGATGCTTACCAGTAAGGCATCTTTATGTCCTTTGCTGACCGATGAACTGAAATCGACTACAAACAGGCGGAGATAAACCTGAATGATCTGCGGGTACTGGCTCGTTCTCAGCTGCTCGAGACACTGGGTCCACATGGACAACGCGGCGTCGGAATCGCCTGTCTCTTCATACAAGACATAGGTCACGTAGGTCAGCAGTAAGGGATCATTGGATTGGAGCTCGATCACTTTCTTCGCCAGCGAGATGATTTCAGCATCCGACAGAGAATCGGGTTGTCCCGTCACTCTGAACAGATACGCCTTGAGAAATTCCTCGCCCGCGGCTTGGACTTCGGGTTTGTCCTTGGTCAGTTGCTGATACGCTTCCAGTTCCCGCAGGCGGAATTTGTGATACTTCTGCAAGAAGTCGCGGGGAGCAACGAATTGTTTGACGAGCACGAGATCTACTGGTTGATTCAGCGTTTTCCCCGCGCGTTTGATTTTGAAGTCTTTGACCTTTCTACTTGCCTGGCTGGCTTCCTCGTAGAGGTCTTGGCTGAGCTCCCGATAATTCCCGGTCAACAGAAAAACGGGACCGTCGCCATAGTCGGGATATTCCAGTGGTCTGGCAGCGCGACGGGCGGGATCATCATATCCGAGCTGACGGATCTCCGCCGCCACCTTGACGTCCCGGTTCGCCTGCTGCTGGGCAGCACGTTCATCCTGCCTGGAAAAAAGCAGGGCCAGCAGAGCCACCAATACCAGAATCAACAGAGTCGAACGGATGACATTCTTTTGCACTGGAGAGAGCACGGATCCTGTTTCCTTCAGAAAGTGTAAGACTAGCGAAACAGATCAACCTCGAGTCGGTACATAAATACAGTTCCAATCTAATACTACGCAGTTCTTCAGGCAAGCAGGAAGTTGAGATCTACACTGAAATCAAGCAAAAGCCGCTCATATTACAATAATCTGGCGGTAACTAGAAAAAACGGCTTCATGCTATGGAAATTTATTTTTCGCACATCTTATTTGAGAACACATGATTCGATTGAGGGAATGGTGCTGCTAAAGATTACTCTTTGCGAATTTCCACCTAAGCTATATATTACGCCAACCGTTTTTCTGGATGCTGTATCGATTCCTTACTACTATGACGATCATTCCCCGTTCACATGGCAGTGATTCCAGACGAGTGTAAAAATATTTTTTCGTCACTCAACTATTCACATAGATTCTGATTGATCAGTCTGGAATCAAAACGCAAATTCCCGTCAATACAATTCTGTTGACCTTTTTGTGTTTTAGCTGTCTGGTCAAAGCAAGACAGAATCCTTTCCTGTCAATTGACCGGAGTGTAAAGCATGTTCAATGAAAAACTGGAATCGCTGAGAGGAATCGCAGCTTTGGTGGTAGCCGTCTATCACTGCTTCCTCATTTTCGCGGTTGATCAGAATCCGACAATCTGGGACAGCACTTTTTCTTTCAGTACTGGCACTCTGACTGACGTTACAGGAATCAATTCATTCCTGGCCCGGATGGCCCTCGTCGTCTTCAATGGTGGTGCAGCGGTATCCGTCTTTTTTGTGCTTAGTGGATATGTTCTGGGACTATCCCTGGATCGTAAGCCCAGAAATGTAATCACCTACTTTGCGTTCTACGTTAAACGTGTGTTCCGAATTTACCCTACTTATTTTGTATCTCTGACATTGATTGTTCTATCCATAGCTCTGTTTCACAAATATGTCCAGTTCCCGAATACCTCTGTCTGGTTTAACTGGTGGTACACCGAGGGGATCAGCTTAAAATACGCTTTAGAAAACTATTTCCTACTGGACACGGAGATCAATAATGTTGCCTGGACTCTTAAAGTTGAATTGCTGATCTCACTCATTTTCCCGTTGATCTACCTGCTAAACCGCTGGTTTGGGCTGATGATGAATCTGTCAATTCTCCTGAGCCTGATTTGCCTGGGCTATTTCGGACCTTCCATCCCTACGGTCCAGTACGCTTTTATGTTTTATATTGGGCTGATGCTGCCTTTATTCCTGGAGAAGCAACCATCCAGGATCACCAGCCCGTTTCTTGGAAATGCCCAGTTCCTTTTCAGCCTGACCTGTCTACTGACAGCAAGAGTATTTCTGATCAAGATCAGTACCTTTCTACCAGTTCTGATAGAGGGGTTAGCCTCTGGCTGCCTCATCTGGGTACTGTTGAGCACTGAGGGGGACACATTTTACAATCGGTTCCTGAAACTTAATCTGATGCGAAAACTGGGCAGATACTCTTACTCTTTCTACCTTTATCACTTCATCGTGATGTACTGGATCGCTTACGGCCTGCTGTTAATTATTCAACCCAGGATTTCAGCTGCTTATCCGGTCGTGCTGAGCAGCGTGATAGCCTTGGTCTCAATTCTGATTTCTTATTTTCTGGCGATCGTGTCGTATGAGTGGGTTGAGTTGCCTATGATCCGTCAAGGTAGCCTGATTTCCGAAAAACTATCTGAAGTTACCCGGGGGATCTTTGCCAGAACATTCATCATTTTGCGACGTTTGCGTAAAAGAGCCGGTGATTTCTCATTAACGATCGCCCTCAAACGTTCCCGGTAATATCAGCGGGTAGAGAGTCAGGCTTGAGCATGGGTGTCATAGATCAGAACCGCTCCGGCGACCATATCTGTTACTATTCCAACCTGGACAAAATGAAAAACGACTATCCGGATTGGGATATTACCAAGACCCTGGATGACATTTTTGAAGAAGTTGTTGAGTCGTGGCTACAGCGCGTCTGAGGGCTAGCTGTATTCCACACGCAAAGAATTCCGGGGCTGCTGTTATCACAAGTTGACGGTCAGCTTCGGAAATTCTCGCCTGTGCTACAGGGGATACACATTTCAGCCCCGCGAACCTCGAATTGTCGCAACCAATTACAAAAAAGAGACCGTGTCAGAGCTCTGACACGGTCTCTATTTGATTACTACAGGAAGGTAAACTGTCCTGCTGAATAAAAGCTCCTCGACAAGGACTCGAACCTTGAACCTAGCGGTTAACAGCCGCTCGCTCTACCGATTGAGCTATCGAGGATCAGTTTTTGTAGTAAGAGATTTCTCTCAACCACGTTGTGCCTATAAGATATTGTGAGAAAAGCGTGAAGTCAACCGAAGATAAAGTGGAACCAGCGACGTTCTGACAAAATTTCGGGAAAAGTTGGCAGGAACGGTTCACCCTAACTGAGTCAGATCACTCGGTTTCGGATTCGGGCTGCTCGGGAGCCACCCCTTTGATCTTCTCCAGCGTGACTTTGTTCCCCTGATCGTTATATTCGATCAGATTCATAAAAGCGCCCATCAGCATGATTCCCCGTCCGCAAGGGCGTTCGAGGTTCTCCAGCAGAGTCGGATCGGGGACTTCAGTGCGATCAAAGCCTTCCCCTTCATCCTGGATTTCAATACGGACTCGCTCATCGCTGATCCAGCATTTGATATCCACACTTTTATCGGGAGACATCCGGTTGCCGTGTTTGATGGCGTTAACCAGAGCTTCTTCCAACGCCAGCCGCACTGCAAATACATCCCGATCGGGGTATTCACGTACCTCAAGACCCTCAACAATGCGGGCCTGTACAGCCTGCCCTTCTGAGGTATCGCTGGGAATCGTTACTTCAATGTATTCGTCCGATGACATGAGTTTGGCCAGCACACGATTTCTGGTGTTTATCCAGTGACTATTCAGAGACCGCTTAAAAGCTCCGGTTCATCCATTCCCCGGTTTGGAATCAAGAAGTGATTCACTCTTAAACGTCCCACAATGTAATGCTCAAAACCTGTTCTAACGCGAATGGTAACAGCCGACGCTTCCGGTTCAGCAATTACCAGGCCAGTGTTAGAAACCTTCGAGCGCCGCCTCCTGTGTTTCGGCGATATCAAACAACTGATTCAATCTGGTGATGGCAAAAACTTCATAAATGTCAGGACGAATTGAACAGAGTTTCAACTTGCCCTTTGCCTTTTTCACTTTCTTATCCAAGGTGATCAACTTACCAAGTGCAGCACTTGAGAGGTATTCCACGTTGGAGAAATCAAGAATGATCTTCTTGCGACCATCTTCATCAACAAGCCCAAACAACTGGGTTCCGATGATCTGGATATTGCCTTCATCCAGAATTTTCTTGTCTATAAACTTTGCAATGGTGACATCCGAAACTTCTTCGATGTCAACACGACGGTGACCAGCTGCCATAATTCCAGCCCACCCTCTTCTAAAGAGACAAAATCCGACGTTGGCACATGTATTCCCTCTGAATACATTATCGTAGATAGGAGTTAACCGACGACTGCCTGGCCCGATCGGAATCGATCAAAATAACGAGTTGAATAAAGTAACAAATTATATCTGTTGAATCCAAAAAAGGAATTATCTAAACAGATATTCCCATTAGACTAACATCAATTTTGCTGAGGACACATATCCCCGGTTATGCATGATCATCACGCTTTCTTTCCTTGGTGTCAAGCATATTCACAAGATTGTTTAGCGGAATATCCGGGTCTAAGTGCCATATTCAGCAGAGTTTGTGTAATCTCACGCTGTCACTTTGGATAAAATCCCATCGATTCTCTTCCCCATCCCGGAAAACCACGCATGACGATCAATGGTTTTGCCTGCTGACGTTTCCGATTCGTACAGGAATTGAAACAGACACACGCTGCCTGTTTCGTTTATGAAACGTTTTTTCCACCACCTGACCGTCGGTTGAGTCTGAGCCTGGCAATGATCAGTTCGTTGTTCTCTGTCTCACGCAGTGTGCAGGCAGTATTAACTGTCATAACCCTGTCGATCTGGCTTCGTGACGGTGAAACCGGCGCAATCAGATTCATCCTCGCGCAACCGTTGCCGCTCCAGGCGCGCTGTTTGCCCTGTTAACAGGTTTTCTCCGCAGCTTTATCTCTGCAGAACTCCGACTCTCTCGCCTGGAGAAAACCATGATTCCTGGATTCAAGTCACTACTTTGTCTGTGCTTAGTCAGCATCTGCTGCGCCACCCCACTCACTGCCGGGGTTGAAGTCGAACTGACAAACGGAGAAGTACGAACCGGCAGCTGGATCCAATGGGGCCCCCATGAGACCATGCTGCTCGACTCCGGAACGGACCAGCGTTCACAGATCGAACGTATCTCGCTGGATTCGATCAGACGACTCTCCATCGATGAAAGCGTCTACGTCCAGGAAACCATCCAGCTGGCAGCAGCCCGGCGGTCCCCTGCGGAGCCGACCGAGTTCGTTAAAAAACGACGACTGCTGCCTGCTCCGATCTACGTTCCCTCCCTCCCTCAGCCGGTTCTGACAGCACCGCCGATGAACGTCGACTGTAATCGCTGCAGCCGGGGTGTGATTCTGGGAGTCCACGAAGATCCGTTGAACGCCTACCAGCACCTGGTAGAACAATACTTCCCTAATGGCGTCCCCACGCTCGAACGGGGACACGTACTGGGGCTGATGCGGGCCGCCACCGCACAGCAGGCTCTGGGATATGCCCCCCTGCCCGCAGGCCCTCCCCCGGTTCAGGGACTTCCCGCGCCGCCACCTGCTCCCTTTCCCGGACCAGGGCCTGTGTCAGGTCAACTGACGCGGATCTCGGTGGAAGCGACTCCCGTCAATACACGTGGTCAAGCAGACTGGGACGCCCTGGCTGTCCGTGTGCAAGGTTTCGATCAGGCAGGTAGACCCGCGCCGCTGACAGGTCAGGTTCAGATTCATCTATACGGAGAACGTCAACTGTTACTCCACGCCTGGGATCAGCAGTTCGCGGCGAAACCGATTCAAACCATCTCACTGGCCGAATGGACCCGCAACTGTTCGACTTCACCTGAGACACAGAGTCCCAGTGCCGGCAATCAGTTTGGAGCGGGACTTCCTGCTGACCAGACCTGGATCGTCAGAATGCCGCCCCGGATTCCAGAGCATAATCCGAACGTCTATGCCCTCGGTGCGGTGCAGGCCACGCTCGTCTCACCCGGGAAAGGAACTTTCACCGCTTCGCTGCCATCGGTTCCCTTAAAGCATGTCTCAACGGTCCGTGATGTTTCGCTGTCGAATACAGGCACACGCTTCTTCCCTTCCGAGACAACGTCCGAGGGGATCTATCGTCCGACCCGCATCAATTACAATGCCCCCTCAAGGCCAAACAGCCGCACACTCTCCGTCCAGCCTTAATGTGAGACACTTGGCTGAGCCCCCCGCTTTGATGAATTCATCCAGGGGGTGCTGTGCGGTTCATAACCGCGTTCCCGGAGGGTCTGTTCGAGCTGCGGGCAGCCCGTATTCAAAGCGACCGACTTGCCAATCACGACCGCGTTACAGGCGAACCGCTGCGCTTCTTCATCCACCACGGGAATCAGATCAGGGATATGCTCCTCTAAGGCCTGCTGTCCATAACTGTCGAATGCGGGCGGATAATAAATCGCCTCTGTTTTGCTCAAGGGACAGAAACAGGTATCGAGATGGTAGTAAAACTCATCGACCAGCTGCAGGGGAATCACCCGACACTTCATCTCGGCAGCGACCCACTGCAGGGCTTTCACATCGCTGCGAATCAGGTAACCCGCAAACAGGGTATCGCCACAGAACAGAGCGTCCCCAGCTCCTTCGAAGAAAAATTCTTCGGGCATCTCGATCGTTTCAAAGCCTGCCTGCTCGAACCACTGTTGATCAACGGGGGTTTCCCCCTGGCGGGCCTGGTGCCGAAACAGTGAGAGAAACACGCGATTGTGCCAGATCAGTCCGGCATTCGCAGTAAACACGAGATCGGGCAGCCCCTTAACGGGCGTCATCAATTCAATCCGGGCGTTTAGTTTCTGGAGCAGTGCGTACAATGACTCCCACTGCTGGCGGGCCACTTCCAGATTGCTCTGCTGACTGCGGCTCATCCAGGGATTGATCTCGTATTCGATCCCGTAATAATCAGGGGGACACATCAGGATCGTCGGGCTGTCGTATTTCACTTGAACGTCTTTCTGGCTTCCTGTCAGTAAATCAATGTGGACGTCTCCTATCAGTAATTATACCACAGAGGGGAGTCTACTGTGGGAAGATTTCTCTCATACCAAAGGCCAGCAAATTCCGGCTGCATAATTGACGGATTTACTCTCGATCTCATACATTCAACGAATTGATAACCGACACACCCTTTATTTCGGGATCCCTCATCATGACTGATACTGCCTCCTATCCGCTGACCTGGGAACTGGACTCGCTCTATCCCAATCCTGCGCAACCCGAGTTCACCGCGATTCTGCAAGATTGCAAAAGTGCACTGGAAACCCTGGTGGAACGTGTGGCGCAGCTGGCTGATGCCGGGAATCCAGAGCAGGACGCAGCACTGTGGGCCGATTTTCTGACAGACTATCAGGCTGCGACTGCAGAGCTTTCGGGGCTGTTCGCGTTTCTCGAATGCTGTTGTGCCGAGGATGCTCATAACAAACAGTACCAGGTGCTGATGGGGCGGCTGGCCAGTATTCGTCCGCTGCGCGAGAACATCGAAACACAGCTGCAACTGACACTCCGCGAACTTTCCGCGGAAACCATTCAACAGTTCTGCGAACAGGAACCCCGTCTGCAGGAAATTCGTTTCTTCCTGGAAGAGTCTAAGCGGGGTGCGACCCTGCGACTTCCCAAGGAGCAGGAAATTCTGGCTTCCGAACTGGCCGTCGACGGTTTACACGCCTGGGGACGGCTTTACGATCGCCTCTCCGGGGATCTGAAAATCCAGCTCATGGAAAAAGGGGAACTGGTAGAACGGTCTCCGGGACAGGTGCAGTTCGATTCTCCGCAACGTTCAATCCGTGAAAATAACTTCTATGCTGCAAACAAAGCCTGGGACACGATTGCTGATTCCTGCGCCGATGCGTTGAATCACCTTTCGGGCACGCGACTGACGCTCTACAAACGACTGCCAGTCACCGACCACCTGGATGCACCGTTGATTTACAATCGCATGCAGCGGAGCACACTGGATACCATGTGGTCTGTGATCTCCGAGCGGAAACAGAAGCTGGTGCGCTTCCTGGAAAAGAAAGCGGAGCTGCTGGGACTGCCTCGACTCTGCTGGTATGACCTGAATGCACCGTTGCCCCTGGCCGGGGCGGAATCAGCCGAGCTGACCTACGACCGCGCCTGCGAATTGACGGTCAACTCGTTCGCCGAGTTCAGTTCCGATCTGCGAGACTTCGCGGAACGGTCTCTCCGCGAGCGCTGGATCGAAGCGGAAAATCGAGCCGGCAAACGTCAGGGAGGCTTCTGCACAACTCTGCCTCTGCAAAAGCAGTCTCGTATTTTCATGACCTTCACCAACTCAGCTGACAGCATGTCGACGCTGGCGCACGAACTGGGACACGCCTATCATTCCTACGTGCTGAAAGACGCACCGTTCGTATTAAGTGATTACCCGATGAACCTGGCCGAGACAGCGTCTACCTTCGCGGAAGCAGTTTTGGGTGAGCAACGGTTGAAAGCGGCCAAAACCCGCGACGAAGAGCTGCAGATTCTGGATGGCATGCTGGGAGACTCTGTCGCCTTCATGATGAATATCCATACCCGCTTCCTGTTTGAAGACCGTTTTCATCAGGAACGTGCCTCAGGGGAATTGACTCCGGAACGCTTTTCGGAACTCATGCTCGCAGCGCAGCAGGAAGCGTACATGAATGCCCTGGACGACTCCGGCTGGAATCCCAGCTTCTGGATCTCCAAACTGCATTTTTACATCAGCGAATTACCGTTTTATAACTTCCCGTACACGTTTGGTTATCTGCTCTCACTGGGGATCTATGCTCTGGCAGATACGTTCGAGGATCAGAGCGAGTTCGCGGATAAATATCGTGAACTTCTGATTGCTACCGGCTGTCAACTGACTGAAGACGCGGTGGCCGGGACATTTGGTTACGACCTGAGTCAGGCCGAATTCTGGAACAAAAGTATCGATATTATCGATCGCCGCGTGGATCGTTTTCTGGAGCTGGCCGACCAGACTGACTGAAGATCAGATCAGTGACTCCGAGAATGGCGCGGAAATCCAAATTTTGCGGAATCCGCGGAAAAAACAGACTTTCAGTAAAACCAGCCTTAAAATGCAGAGAGATCCACCTGTATTACTGCCGCAACGTGTCGAAATTCCACACCTGCTGCGGTATACTGGTGCACTCTGCAGAGCAAATATCAAGAAATCATAGCCGGCTTTCGCTCCTGAACGAGCAGCCGGGTCTGCCTCTAAACCACGGCCGTTTCTCTGGATAAGATTCGTGCCTGGTCTTTTTGCAGGACTACTGAGAAATATCACTTTCCATGGCTACGCAACAGGAACTTTCAGAAACCCGCCAGCATTCAGGAGTCGGTCTGGTTCAGACCCGACTTGCGACGCTGTTTATGCCCCCCGACTGGCTCAAGCTGGCAGGGGGTGGCGAACTGGGTCCGATACAGGTTGCCTATGAAACGTATGGCACCCTGAGTCCTGAAAAAGACAACGCCATTTTCATCTGTCACGCTCTCACAGGCGATGCGCATGCCGCCGGTTATTACGAAGACGATGATGAAAAAGCCAAACCGGGCTGGTGGGACGAACTGATCGGCCCCGGTCGGACCCTGGACACCGATAAGTATTTTGTAATCTGTGCCAACGTCCTGGGTGGCTGCATGGGAACCACAGGGCCCGGAAGTATCAATCCGGAAACCAATCAGCCTTATCGCCTGAACTTCCCCTTCATCACCGTGGGGGATATTGTCGAAGTCCATGCGGCTCTGACCCGACAGCTGGGAATCGACCAGTTACTGGCTGTGATCGGGGGCAGCCTGGGAGGCATGCAGGTACTGGAATGGGCGGCCCGCTTTCCAGATCAGCTGCGGAGTGCGATCTGCCTGGCATCCGCGGCACAGCTCTCCGCCCAGGGAATTGCGTTCAATGCCGTCGGTCGACGGGCCATCAAGACAGACCCCGAATTCAAAGATGGCGAATACGAACGGGGGGCTGGCCCGCGTTACGGTCTGGCCCTGGCCCGCATGATCGCTCATATCACCTACCTGTCAGACCAGTCAATCGAAATGAAATTCGGCCGACGTCTGCAGGACCACGATACATTCACCTACGAAATGCTGCCTGAGGTGGAATTCCAGGTGGAAAGCTACCTGCACTACCAGGGAAAACGGTTCGTCGAGCGCTTCGATGCGAACAGCTATCTCTACCTCACACGGGCCATGGATTATTTCGACCTGGTGTCGCAACACGGATCGCTGACCAAAGCTCTGGGACGGACCAATGCCCGGTTCCTGATCGCCTCGTATGATTCCGACTGGCTGTTTACCACAACACAGAGTAAGGAAATCGTCAGGGCGTTAATCGAATGTGGCAAGCACGTCTCATTTATTGAACTCAAAAGCCCCTTCGGCCATGATTCCTTTTTGATTGAAATCGAACAACTGCAGAAACTGATCACTCCCTTCCTGGCACAAGCCTACGAATCGAGACTGGCGGAGAAACAGAGCTGATCGCTAAAGTGAACTATCTCTGCAAGCGTAGAGATCAGAATACATAAGAGTAAAACAATACCATGTGCGCACAACATCGATACTGTATGGAGGACCCGTCGCTGGACGTGACTGATAAGCTGCTGATGGAGCAGATTCAGCCGGGCAGTCGTGTGCTGGACCTCGGATGTGGTGATGGGCGGTTGCTGGCTCGACTCCGCGATGAACGCGATGCTTCGGTCCTGGGTATGGAAATCGATATCACGCAGCATCATGGTGCGATTGCTCGGGGTGTACCGGTCATCCAGGCTGACCTCGATGAAGGTCTGCACGACATTCCGGACCTGGCGTTTGACTACGTCGTTTTGAGTCAGACACTGCAACAGGTTCTGCACCCCAAACAGCTGCTGGAAGAAATGGTCCGCGTTGCTCACCAGGCTCTGGTCGTAGTTCCCAATTTCGGAAACTGGCGTATCCGTCTGCAGGTCTTGAAACAGGGGCGGGCTCCGGTGACGGAAGTGCTGCCTTATGAATGGTACAACACCCCTAACCTGCATCTGATGTCGATGCACGACTTTCAGGATCTGATGCGAATCCTGGGAATCGAAATCCTCAAAGAAATTCCGATCATCAAGCATCGCGCGGTGGAAAAAGCCTGGCTGGCCAACTTGCGGGCCCAGCAGATTCTGTACGTGCTCCAGCGTCAGGAACAGACCGCAGAGCACGCCCCGGCCAAACCTGCTACCCCCCTGACCTTCTGAGGGCATTCCCCGGTCAGCGGATCTCCAGACGGGGAACAGACTTCCCGTTTCAGGCTCTGATTCAGGGCAGGAATTCCTGTTTCCCTGAATCCTAAAACGCGATATACTGCCCCACCTTCTGGCCTGAGCAGAGAACAGGCCACAGGGAGCCGGTATAAACCATGTCTCCCTAACGTGATGTAATATCACCACTTGAGACAAATTCAGCGACTCGTTTTTTAAAGAGAAAGAGGGAAGGGACTCCCGATGCGTATCATAGCCATCATGAATCAAAAAGGGGGCGTCGGCAAAACCACATCCAGTGTGAACATGGCTGCCGGCCTGGCAATGCAGGGAAAAAAGGTCTGCCTGGTTGACCTCGATCCGCAGGGTCACGCCTCGTTACACCTGGGTATTGAGCCATTCGGAAATGTGCCGACCGCCTATGATGTATTTTCCGGGTTCAAAACGCTGGCTGAAACACGACAGCTGGTCGCGAAAAACTTGTGGGTCGTGCCAGCGACACTCGATCTGGCCGCCACAGAGCTGGAACTGGTCGATGCCGAAGACCGGGAAATCGTCTTGCGTCAGGCCATTCAGAAAATGGCAGAGACCGAACCGTTTGATTACCTCATCATGGACTGTCCGCCTTCACTGGGCGTACTGACGATTAACGCTTTGACGGCCGCTAGTGAAGTGATCATTCCGCTGCAGCCGCACTTCTTCGCGTTGCAGGGTCTTTCCAAGCTGTTCGAGACAACGGCCCTGGTACGGCGTCGCCTGAACCGGAACCTGAAGGTTTCAGGTGTAGTCCTGTGTCTGTATGAAACCGGAACCAGACTGGCGGCTGACGTGACCGACGACCTGTGTGCCTTCCTCAGCGAAAGCGATCCCGAAGCGCCCTGGGCCAACGCCAAAATTTTTCAGAGCCGGATTCGCCGCAACATCAAGCTGGCCGAAGCGCCCAGTTATGGACAGTCGGTATTTGATTACTCCAGTTCCTGTCCGGGGCCAAGGATTACGCCGGTCTGGTCGAAGAGATCATCGCCGACGAACAGGCCGAACAGGCTCCGATTCAGCAGGCCGCCTGATTACTCTTCAGCGGCTTTCTGCTTCGCTTCCAGTTTCGCTTTGGCTTCTTTCCAGAGCGGATCGTAAACCTCTTTGTCGAACGGAGGACATCCTGTGGGATACTGTCCCAGTGGATGATCCTTCGTACGCATGAGGTTGGTGCAATAAGAGAAGGTCCGGCAGACGGTTTTGCGTTTGAGCTTGCCTTCTTCCTGCAGCAGCTTTGCAAACTCCGGTTGTGACAGTGTGGCTCGTCCCATGCCGACAATCGAAATCTTGCCCTGCTCCACATTCGCCGCAGCAGCATGCATGGCGAAGTCCTGCAACCAGCTGTAACCACTGCCCACCACCGGAATGTCCGGAACGGCTGCCTGAATCTGTGAGGCAATCCGGAAGTGCCGGGCCACACCGATCAGGGGATGTTCGGGAGCGTGATAGCCATCGGTCGGAGGAAATTCCGCGGGCCGCACAATATGTGGATTGGCGTAGGGATTCCCGTTGGAAATATTAATCATGCTGATGCCCCACTCTTTGAGCAGGCGGGCCACTTCGAGTGGTTCAGTCAGATCTTCCTGAAGGTGATCGTCGGGGTTCGTGCCGAAGGCAGTCTGCAGCGGCAGTTCGTGCGGGCAGGGTTCACCGATGAAGTCGTCTCCCGCGCCCTGATAGGGAATGCCGTCGTAGCCGTTCATGCGGGTGGCGATTATGAGCCCGGGACATTCTTCGCGAATCCGTTGTATGACGTTACGAACCAGGCGGGTCCGGTTTTCGAGCGATCCCCCATACTCGCCGGGACGGTTCTTCGCAGCCAGCAGTTCTGAGAGCAGGTAGCGATGGCACTGTTTGATATCGACGAAATCGACGCCGATGGATTGTGCCAGCTTCGCGGCGGCTACGTACTGGTCTTCGATGCGTTTCAGATCGTCGTCCGACAACAACGGATAACTGTCGTCTACGATCCTACCGGTCCCTTTATCGACGGTGCGTGGATCCAGTACCTGATCGTGGGTGGCCAGCAGAGGTTTTTCGAAGCTGAAGCGACCGGAGTGTGTCAGTTGCAGACCGATGACCTGCCCTGCGTCCGAACCAAAGACTTCTGCATGTGCTTCACGACATCCGGCCAGCATTTTCTCCAGGGCGGGTGCGGTCTGATCGTTGATCATCAACTGGCGGGGATTCATGCGGGCTTCTGGACCGATGGCGGTCGCTTCACCCCAGATGAGCGATGCCCCGCCGGCACCGAAGCGTCGATAGCGACGGTAAGTCAGTTCATCGGGAAAGCCATCGGTGGTGCCGTCACAGCCTTCCATCGGCTGAATTCCGAGTCGGCTTTTCGCCGGCAGATGGCCGATCTGAATCGGTTCATAGAGAACCTTAAAATTATCTGAGGCTTCGATCGGGCAGCCCAGGCGTTCCGAATCGGCAACAACATCTTCCGGTGTCTTATATTTAAAATATTTGGCCATAGCAGGTGACTTGGTACGTATCAGGAGGGTGATCAACGGCTGTTCAAAATAGACGCTCCCCGAGTGTACTCAAAGCGGGGGCGAATTACCATTCAGCCGGGTTGCTGCGGACAGCAGTTAAACGGGCACGGTCAAAGACTGACCATTATCGCGGGCTGAGAGCCCCAGCAGATAGGGAACGGCAACTTCCGCCCATTCTTTCGCAGTGGGATAGTGGTCGGCATGCGAGCCGAAACAGCTTTGCAGCAGGCGCGTATTGATGATTCCCGGATTCAGCGGGACGGCAGCCATCCCCGGAGGCAGTTCCTGAGCCAGCGACTGGGTCAAACCTTCCACGGCCCACTTGGTGGCACAGTAAGAGGCCACTTCACCAGAAGCCGAACGTCCCCAGCCCGAACTGAAATTCACGATCACACCGGATTCTGACTGCAGCATCGCGGGGACAAAGTGACGAATGGTATTAATGGTCCCTTTGATGTTCACATCGATAATGCTGTCGATGTCGGCCGCGGGGATTTCCCAGAGCGCTGCATTCTCATTAATGACCGCCGCGTTATTGAGCAAGAGATCGGGTGGCCCCAGTTCCGCGATGACCGAATCGGCCCAGGCCTGCACGGCCTGATCGTCGGCGATATCCAGCGCGGTAAAATGATGGGGCTTGCCGAACTGATCGGACAACTCGGCGAGTGGATCCGGGGAGCGGCCACAGCCGGCCACTGTGTGACCAGCTGCGATGAACTCCGACACCATTGCCCGTCCCAGTCCCTGGGTGACGCCGGTGATGACGATTACTTTTGACATGACGGTTTCCTGTCCCTGGCCGATGGCACTTATTTCTTTTCAGCAGCCTTCACAGCGGCAGCGGCTTTGGCATCTTCCTGTTTTGACAGTTCCGGATTGACGGGAACCGCAGCCGGTGCATCGCCGCGAATCCATTTGATCGCGCCGATGACGGAATCCTGAAACGCGGGATTGGTCCAGGTCGAAGGGTTGTGTCCCATGTTGTTTACAAAGACCTTGCCCTGCCCCCAGTCCTTGGCCCAGGCGACCGGGACCTGGTAGGGACGTTTGGGGTTACACTTCTCCATATTCAGGCTCATCAGCACATGCACTTTTTCCGGCTGCCAGTTTTTATACTGATAGATTTCATCTTTGATCTGGAATTCTTTGCCGAAGGGCTTCATGGCCGGAAAATCGGTGTTGTGCACGGTGATCGTTACCGTATTGCCGGCATTCCAGGGATGGCCGTTAAAGGAACCGCCGATCATATCCCAATAGGGTTCGTAGGACTTGTAGGTATCGGTGGCTGAGTGAAAGCCGATAAAGCCGTGGCCCTTCTGCTTCAGCCAGTCATTCAGAAAATACTGCATGTCTTCTTCTTTAATGGGCAGTATGCCCGTGGTGTAGAACATGACAATGTCGTAGTTCTGCAGATTTTCTTTCGTGAAGTCGGCTGCGGCATCCTGGGTACAATCGACGGTGAACAGGCCCGACTGCTTCCCGAGTTGGATCATCGCGATTTCGGAAGGAGACAGCTGTTCTTTCCCCCGTTTGACGGAACCATGGGTATAGCCTTTGCTCTGAGTGAGCATCAGGATACGGGTCTTGGCCTCGGCTGCATCGGCAACATCAGTCACGGTCAGCAGGGGGAATATCAGCAGACAGCAGACTGTCAGAAATCGAAAACTCATGGTGGTCGCTCCCAGTTGAGAATGAAAGATACGCGGAAGTCAGATCTCACTATTTTAAAAGAGATCAATTCCCGATTGCAAAGCAGTGAGACTAATCGGTCAGTTCCTGAATCCGGATATTGCGGAACTCAACCGGGTTCCCCTCGGACTGCAGCCCGAAAAATCCGTCTTTCAGCTCACTTGGTTTGGAAGTGGCGATCTCCGTTCCGTTCAGAACCGAGGTTAACGCACCGTCTTTACAGACGACTTCGATTGCATTCCACTCGCCTATCGGCCGGCGCACTTTTTCCCGGGCTTCCGGATTATCGGTAACTTCCAGGGTAATGTCTTTGCTGTTGGATTTGATGTGTGCCATCTCAGAATACTTACCCTGTACTTCGAGGCACTTGGGCCAGACGCGATTTTCGCCTGTGATATAGAACAGGAATCCCGTGTTCGGATCGGCATTTTTTTCAGCCGATTCGGGGAAGCGATACTCCAAACGAACGGTGCAGTTTCCGAGTGCAACGCGTGTATAGATATAACCGCGAGGCTGTCCCTGGCAGGAAATGATTCCATCCTGCTCAGTCCAGTTTTTGCCTGAGACCGGTTCTTTCGATTTACCGGCGAATTCCTCAAAATCCTTCAGATGCAAAATGGTAAATCCGTCTTCGACTTCGAATAACGATTCGATTGTTTTTTCAGGTTCATCGATGGCGGGTACTTCATTCAGCGCTTCTTTTTTCTGTTCTTCCGTGGGTTTTCCACAGGCAGACAGCAGACAGGTCAACAACATCAATAGAACAAAGGAAAGCTGAGTTTTCATAGATCAGGTTCTTTCATGAAGGTCAGACATACTTTCTCTGCTCCCGGCCCAGAGCGTAACACTGTGAAGATTTATCGTACCCAATCTGCCTAATG
This sequence comes from Gimesia benthica, assembly GCF_009720525.1. Lineage (NCBI taxonomy): Bacteria > Pseudomonadati > Planctomycetota > Planctomycetia > Planctomycetales > Planctomycetaceae > Gimesia > Gimesia benthica. Next base: position 5,627,651 of record NZ_CP043930.1, on the reverse strand, counting down.
CACTGAAGTCTGGCGTCCCCTGTTCCAGTCAGGATACATATAATCGATACATTTTTCTCGGGCCTGGCAGATTTACTGAATTCGGTAATCAAGAGATGCAGGAGATCCCGCAGATATTGCCGATAGAGATTATGTACTCTCCCTTAACTGATTCGCCTCACAGGACGACTTAGGCATCATTGGCTGAAGTCGGAACGCTGTGCAGGATCAGGCAGCATTAATTTCAGTATCCTACTGAGATAGAAATGGGCTATCATGCAACAAGTAATGATCTCTCCCCCGAGGATCGAGCGAGGACGACCAGTCACACCTGTGCCTCGCTGATCAAATCGCAACCGGCCGGCCAGGCTGATAAACAACAGGACCTGAGTATTTCAGTACTGGAATGGCTTAACGCAGAGTTGAGAAAAGAGGTAGAAAAGCAGGAAATCGTATCGTTTCAGCCAAACGAGAAAATGATCGATCGTTTGCAGAACATGCTGACCTCCAAAGCGACCGGCATCACCATTATGGTGGTCGGTTTATTCATCATGTGAGACGCAGCAATCTGAAGGGTAATCCGGATTCGTGTAACAGCTACTGATTCTGCTATGTATGCAGCGCTCAGCCGCATAGCAGGATCAGCAACAGGTGGAATCAGACGATTCCTGAACCGAAGGAGTCGCCCTGGGCACCCGGTTCACGATTCTGCGAAGTAACCCTGTCGGTAGCTGGCTGATCGGCCGGATTATGATGGGGTGGTTTCCCATCCGAGCGATTCTCAGCAGCATCAATTCGAAATACCTGACCGTTCTTGCGGTGAACGGTCGATTCCGTGCGGGAGGACTGGACCAGAGGTGTCTCGTCGTAGTCCTCTTCGTAGGGTCCGAGCCGCGCGTAATCTTCTTCGCCGAAATCATCATAGCGACAGATGTAACCTTCCTGCTGCGCGGAGACTCGCTCTTCCTCATACGCCTTGAGGACCTCTTCCTGGATCAATTCCCGGCATTCGGAATTGATGGGATGCGCGATATCGGCATAGAGACGGGCACGACCGGCGTCATCTTTGTCCGCCCGGTTTTCGTCCAGACGCACGCCACACTGGTTACAGAACGAGGCACGCAGATGGTTCTTGGTATGACACTTGGGGCAACGATCCATCAGCTTGCGGCTGGGCATCGCCACGAAGGCACCTTTGGCCCCCTGAATGATTTTCAGATCCCGGATGACGAATGAGACGTCGAAAGTAATTGAGCAGAATGCCAGCAATCTTTCGTGTGGGTCATTCATCAATTTGATGCGTACTTCACTGATCTCCATGGCCTCACTCCATTTGTGCCAAATTTTAAATTGCTCATCTATAGTCGGTTCTGGACAACAAATACATGCCCTTTCACTGTGGATCGTAATCGCGCAGCGACCTGGGAAGCCTGTGCCCGATTCTGGCAGACACCAAAATAGGCCGTTCCGCTTCCACTCATCATATGCCCCAAAACAGATTGTTTTGAGAAGTAATCTTTTAAAATTAATATATCCGAATTCAGCTGTTCCGCAGGCACCTGCAGATCATTCAACATGAGGTGGGAAATTGAATGAAACTGCCCAGAAGCCAGATCACGCGTCAGACGCTCAACCTGATTATTTGAGTGAGTTCCTACTCGACACTGCCGATAAACGTCCGCCGTGGATAAACCCGACTGGGGTCGAGCAATCACAAAGTGGAGACATTGGGGAATGGATACGGGTTCGATCAGTTCACCTCTTCCCCGACAGATGGCTGCATTGCTCTCTGTGAGAAAGAACGGAATGTCACTCCCCAGCTCGGCCGCCAGACCTCGTAATTCTTCAGGCGACAATCCCAAATGCCAGAGTTGATTGGCAGCGAATAAGGCCGCCGCTGCATCGCTTGATCCCCCACCGAGTCCAGCCTCTGCAGGAATGCGTTTGATCAACTGGATCCGCAATCCCCGCTGTGTTCCCGTTTTTGCCTGAAGTAACCGGACAGCACGCACTACCAGGTTATCTTCACCAGTCGGGATCTGCTGGTCTGTTTTTCGTCGGGGCTGAAGTGAATTCGCTTCGGCAACACTCAACGCAACTTCTGTTGAAGGATCCTCCGTGAAAACTAAAGTGTCGTATATTCCCACCGACAGCATCAGCGAAGTAATGTCGTGAAAACCGTCGGGGCGCTTATTATCGATGCTTAAGAACAAATTTAATTTGGCAGGAGCATGAACTGTAACGGAACGTGAATGGGGATAAGAAAAGAGCATCCGTCACATTTCCAAAATTCCTGCGGAACGAATTTATCGTTATATAAAACAGGTCCTCACATCATGAACTGTGAGAGATAAGAGCGGCTTGACCTGATTTCAATTCGATTGCGATACGACGTTATAGTTTAAAGATGACTACAACGCTGATTATCGTATCTGTTTATTGAAAATTCGTCAACATCTTTTCCCCAGAGAGGGGATTTACTACTGGTATAACAGTGTCTGTTTATGGTTTCTCTCAGTCGCTGACTGACTTCAACAGTTGCTGAAATGCCTTCGATTCGACCTGTGTTGACTTCGTAAAGCGAATTCGGGCCTGCTCTTTACCGCGAGAATCGGTCTTGATTTCGCGTTCACTTCCCAGATCAGCAATTTTACCCAGAGTAATTTCTCCATCGGCGGCCCGAAAAGTGACATCTACCCCTTCCCGCCGCTTCGTATGGATTGTCAGAAACGGTTTGCGTTTGCCGGCCTGAACAAAATTGACCAGTGATTTGCTGTCCCATTGAATCGACGAATCAGCATACGTCTTTTCCAACACCTCGAAGAGGCTTTCCAGCAGTTCCGGATCCCAGGCAACCCGCTTGTTATTGGGGAAGCCTTTACGGGAGAGATGCCATTTCTTTTTGAGCACCTTCCAAGGCATGATTTCGTCCGGTTTAATTTCCTCGCGATGAATCAGCCCCAGGAACGATTCTGCCGCCGTTTCCAGAAAATCCTGGAAGGCCGGTGTTTCGATTTCTTCCAGCCAGTGGATGGTGAGGGTGACTTCCTGCCAGGGTCCCTTCAGATTTTTGACCCGCACCCGATTGGACCGCCCGTAAATGGGAAGTTCATCCAGATCGTCCAGCGACTTCAACGCGAGTTGCTCCCGCAGCGGTTCCTGCTGGAACGTATTGCGTTTGACGCGGAAGCAGAGCCTTAACAGCCATTCATCGCCGGTGTTCGCGTGCAGGAACCAGCCCTGCTTTTTCACCGGGCCGTTGACTTCGACAATGCTGCGATGGTTCCAGTTGATCTCGCCGAAGCCGTCCTTGTTCTCGATGAAATCAATGATCGATTCGAGTGCGGCCCCTTCCCACTGACAGGCGGCACCGGAAAGCGAAACATGATCCTGGGTATGCCAGCGACGACCATCCTGCTGCCAGGGCATCTGGGCGTCACGACCGATCTGTTTCAGATCGAGGTCCCCTTCCTGTTTTTCGCCGAGGCTCTGTGCATCGAAGACTTCACGCTCTGTCCGTTGACCGGAAGCAAGAATCGGCTGCAGAATCTCGCCGGTATACGAGCGGAGCAGGACCGGCTGTTTTGATTTGCGGGTACTCCGGGATTTCGTTTGTTTCTGATAAGCCTTCGCATGTTCGACCAGTTTTTCGGGTGTGCCGGCGGCGATGATCTGACCGCCGCCGCTACCGGCTTCCGGACCGACGTCTACCAGCCAGTCTGCGGTCTTGATCACATCGAGATTGTGTTCGATGACGATTACCGTGTTGCCGAGTTCCACCAAACTGTTCAAGACTTTGAGCAGCTTGGCGATATCGTCAAAGTGGAGACCGGTCGTCGGTTCATCCAGCAGGTAGAGTGTCTTTCCGGTGTTGGGACGTGCAAGTTCTGCTGCCAGTTTCACCCGCTGCGATTCACCGCCGGAGAGAGTGGGCGCCGACTGTCCCAGGGTGAGGTAATCCAGGCCGATCGCGCACAGGGTTTCCATCGTGCGTCGGATAGCGGGAATATTGCTGAACAGTTCCGCGACTTCGCCGATCGACATCTCCAGCACATCCGCGATGGACTTGCCTTTGTATTTGACCGAGAGCGTTTCCTGGTTGTAACGCTTGCCGTTACAGGTTTCACAGGTCACCCAGACATCGGGCAGGAAGTGCATCTCGATGCACCGCTGACCGTTGCCTTCACAGTCTTCACAACGGCCCCCGGAACGGTTAAAGCTGAAGCGACCGGGTTGATAGCCGCGTACTTTCGCTTCCGGCAGTCGCGAGAAGAGTTCGCGGATCTGATCGAACACGCCGGTATACGTCGCAGGGTTCGAAGCGGGGGTGTTCCCCAAGGGACGCTGATCGACGATGATCGCTTTATTAATCTGATCCAGTCCCAGCAGATCCTGGTAGGGACCAGGGGCTTCCTTGGCGCGATGCAGTTTTTTCGTCACGGCCCGGGCCAGTGTTTCTTCGATGAGCGAACTCTTACCCGACCCGGAAACGCCCGTGATACAGGTGAATGAGCCGAGCGGAATCTGAAGATCGACGGACTGCAGATTGTGGTGGCGGGCGCCGGTCAGTTCCAGCCAGTGTCCGGTGGGCGAGAGCGGAACGTCTGCTTTCCCCTGTTTTTCATAGATCACACGCCGCTCACTGGGGATGGCAATCGTCCTCTGATCGGCCAGATACTGACCGGTCATAGACTTTTTGCTACGCTTCAACTGCTTTGGGGAACCTTTTCCGACAATCGTCCCGCCAAAGCGGCCGGCACCGGGTCCGAAATCATAGAGACAGTCAGACGCTTCAAGCACTTCGCGGTCATGCTCGACCATCACAATTGTATTGCCGATGTCCCGCAGTTTTTTCAGCGTGTTAATCAGGCGAGTGTTATCGCGCGGATGCAGACCAATGGTCGGTTCGTCCAGCACATACAGCACCCCGGTCAGCGAACGTCCGACCTGACCGGCCAGACGAATGCGCTGACTCTCTCCCCCGGAAAGTGTCGGCAGCGGGCGGCTCAAGGTGAGGTAATCGAGCCCCACATCGACGAGGAACTGCAGACGACTGGTGGCTTCCTTGATCAGGTCGCCGGCGATCTGTTTTTCACGTTTGTTGAGTTTCGCCTGCTTGATGAAGTCGAGGGCGGCCTGCAGCGGCAGATCGCAGAACTGGCCAATCGTCTTTCCCTGGAAGCGGACGGCGGCAGCATCCGTACGGAGGCGGCTGCCATTACAGACCGAACAGGGCACTTCGCCAGTCATCTCATGCAGACGACTGCGGAACGCGAATGACAATCGCGACGCTTCCTCAATCGCCGGGTAGAGCCCCTTAAACTGGAATTGAATTTTGCCACTCTCATCCAGGGGGATCCAGCGTTCTTCGTCGCCGTAGAGAATCACGCGTTGCTGTTTGACCGTCAATTGATTGAAGGGGACGTCCAGTGGAATCCGGAACTGCCGTGCAATGGCTTCCAGTGTCTGAGCAAACGCGGCGTTAGTGCGTGGATCGGGCCAGGCGGCGACCGCGGCTTCGCCCAGGCTCCGGTTCGGATCGGGAATCAGTTCCGACAGGTTCGTACCCAGTTCGGTTCCAAGGCCTTCGCAGTATTCACACCAGCCGAGAGGACTGTTGAACGAGTAATTGTGGGGCGTCAGCTCTTCAAAGCTCTGGCCACACTGTTCGCAGAAGTAATACAGGCTGAACGTTTCGAAATCCCATTCCGGTTCCGGCACATCGTCTTCACAGTAGCAGGCATACATCAGCCCTTCCCCGAGAGCCAGCGCTGATTCGACAGAGTCTGCGATGCGGGAGCGGTTTTTGGCAGCCACGGTGATGCGGTCGATCACAACTTCGACTTCATGACGACGCCGACGGTCAATATCAGGAACGTCTTCCAGGCGATAAGTGGTGCCGTCAATGCGAACACGACGGAAGCCCTGCGTGTTGAGTTTCTCCCAGAGCGTGTCGTATGCCTGCCCGACGTTGATATCGACGGGAGCCAGAATCAGCAGCTTCGTCCCCTCTTCCATATCCAGAATTCGCTGGATGACTTCGTCGGTGGTTTGTGTCTCGACGGGAACGTCACAATCGGGGCAGTACATCTTTCCCAGTCGGGCGTAGAGTACGCGGAGATAATCATAAATTTCCGTGACCGTGCCGACCGTGGAACGGGGAGAATGGCCGGTGGTTTTCTGCTCGATGGCGATCGCCGGGGAGAGGCCGTGAATGTGTTCGAATTTGGGTTTGGGCATCTGTCCCAGGAACTGCCGGGCATAGGCTGACAGCGATTCGACATACCGCCGCTGGCCTTCCGCGTAGAGCGTATCCATCGCCAGTGAACTTTTACCACTTCCGCTGGGACCACAGAAGACGTTCATCTGGTCGCGGGTGATCTGCACATCCAGATTCTGCAGGTTGTGCTGGCCGGCGCCGCGAATCGTGATCTCCCGGCTGTCTTTAGGAGAGGCGCCGTTGGATTTCGGAACGGCGGACTGCCAGCGATGGTGCGGATTATTGAGCGTGAGGGTCTGTCTGCCTTTGGCTTTTGCAGGTGGCTTGGCAGGGACCAGGTCGGTCTGTTCTTTCAGTGCGAGCCCCGTATAAGACCAGGGACAGGCGGCGACTTCTTCTGGTGTGCCCTCGATCAGAATCCGGCCTCCCCCCTCGCCCCCCTCGGGTCCCAGGTCGATGACCCAGTCTGCGGTTTTAATCACGTCCAGGTGATGTTCGACGACGAGCACCGTATTCCCGGCATCGGCCAGGTGGTGCAGGACCTTGAGCAGCAGTTTGACGTCTGCAAAATGCAGACCGGTGGTCGGCTCGTCCAGCAGATAAAAGGTGTTTCCGGTGGAGCGTTTCCCCAGTTCGCGGGCCAGCTTAACCCGTTGGGCTTCACCGCCGGAGAGTGTAGGCGAGGGTTGTCCGAGCTTCAGATAATCGAGGCCGACATCGTGCAGGGATTCGAGCAGCTTCAGAATCTTGGGGACGTTCTGGAAATGTTCGATTGCCTGCTGGATGTCCATGTCGAGGACTTCCGCGATGCTCGCGCCTTTGTAACGGATCTCCAGGGTTTCGTGATGGAAACGACGGCCTTCACAGACCGGACAGGGGACCCAGACATCCGCCAGGAAGTCCATCTCCAGCTTGTTGGCACCGTGGCCTTCGCAGGCTTCACATCGTCCGCCGGGCACGTTGAAACTGAAGCGTCCTGCTTTGTAGCCCCGCATGCGGGAATCGGGCAGTTTGGCATACAGGTCACGAATCAGGTCGAAGACTTTGACATAAGTCGCAGGATTCGAACGCGGAGTTCGGCCGATGGGAGACTGATCGATGTCGATGGCTTTGTCGATCAGTTCCAGACCGGTGACTTTCTGATGTTCGCCGGGGTTGCCCTTCCCTTTATTGACCTTCTTATTTAAGACTGGCCAGAGGATATCGTTGATCAGAGAGCTCTTGCCCGATCCACTGACGCCGGTCACGCAGATCACCCCTTTCGTGGGAATCCGCACATCGATGTCTTTCAGATTATGATGTTTGGCGCCTTTAATGTGGAGCGATTCTTTTTTGACCAGCTTGCGGCGGGTTTCCGGAATTTCGATCTTCTCTTTGCCTGACAGGAAGGCAGCTGTCACACTCTCTTTGGCTTTGAGGACATTCTGATACGTGCCTTCCGCGACGATGTAACCTCCCCGTACACCGGGGCCGGGGCCGAAGTCCACAATATGATCTGCGGCCCGCATCGTCTCTTCATCATGCTCAACCACGATGACGGTATTGCCCTGATCGCGAAGATCACAGAGACTTTCCAGCAGCATGGTATTGTCGCGGGGATGCAGGCCGATAGAGGGTTCATCGAGAATGTAGACCACGCCGACCAGTCCACAGCCGATCTGACCGGCGAGTCGGATCCGCTGGCTTTCTCCCCCGGAAAGAGTCGGTGCTGTGCGATCGAGGGTCAGGTAATTCAGTCCGCAACGCAGCAGAAAGCCGAGTCGCCCGCGGATTTCTTTGAGAACTTCTTCTGCGATCAGCAGGCCGGTCTGATCGAGGTCCAGCGTCTCGAAGAAATGGGCGGCTTCTTCGATGCTGAAGGCACAGACTTCCGGCAGCGTTCTGGTGACCGGGTCCTTATCTTCCTTTTCTGCATAACTGAGCGAGGCAATCCGGACGTGTCGTGCCTGCGAGTTGAGCCGGGTCCCCTGACAGCTGGAGCACTGCACGAAATCCATATATTTTTCGAGCTGTTTCCGACGCATCGGGTTACTGGTTTTGCGATAACTTTCCAGCAGCTCTTCGACATAACCGTCCCAGGTGCCGCCGTGCTTCCAGACCCCGCCGGAATGACGCCAGCTGAACGTGATGTTCCGCTCCCCCGTTCCAAACAGGAACTGCTGCTGAGCCGCTTCGGGAAGTTCGTTCCAGGGGGTTTTGAGGAAACTGTCTTCCTCCATTTTCAGGTCGCGTTCGATGGAGCGGGCGACGCCCTGGTAGATATGCCGTCGCCACTTGCCGACTTTGCTCAAGGGCCCCAGCAGTTCGAAGGCCCCCTTTAGAATCGACTTTGTCTCGCTGGAGAGAATCGCATCCAGCGGAAAGTCGTACCGCATTCCGAGCCCGTTACATTCGCCACACATCCCGAGCGGACTGTTGAAACTGAAGAGCTGCGGTGTGGGTGGTTCGTAACTGATGCCACAATCGGCACAGGCGTAGCGCGAGCTGTAGAGTTTTTCGGGGGCGGGCTGGTCTGTCTCCTGCTGTCCCGGCTGCGATTTTGACGAGACTTCCTCAACAACAATCAATGTACCGTTCGACATTTTGAGTGCCAGCTCGACCGATTCGGCCAGTCGGGAACGACTGACTTTGCCTGCGACCAGGCGATCGATGACCACTTCGATGGTGTGCCGCATCTGGCGATCGAGTTGCAGCTGATCGGAAAGCTGGACCATGCGTCCGTCAACGCGGGCCCGCAGAAAGCCCTGCTTGAGCAGATCTTCGAAGAGGTCTTTGTATTCCCCTTTCTGCTGCTGAATGAGCGGCGCCAGAATGGAATAGCGGGTCTTATCCGGCATCAGGCCGATGGAATCGATAATCCGCTCGCTGCTCTGCGATGTGATCGGCTTGCCACACTTTTCACAGTAGCCCTGCCCGACCCGGGCGAAGAGCACGCGAAGATAGTCATAGATTTCGGTGATGGTGCCGACAGTACTGCGCGGGTTGCGACCGCTCATCTTCTGTTGAATCGAGATGGAGGGTGCCAGTCCCGAAATGGAGTCGACCTCGGGCTTGGGCATCTGTCCGAGGAACTGCCGGGCATAGCTGGAGAGCGATTCGACGTACCGCCGCTGCCCTTCCGCGTAGAGGGTATCGAAGGCGAGTGAGCTTTTACCCGAACCACTGACGCCCGTCATGACGATCAGGCGATTGCGGGGCAGCTGCACACTGACGTTCCGCAGGTTGTGCTCACGGGCACCGGTAATGATGATATCTTTTTGTGACATGGACCGCGTTATACCAAACGGCTGACGCCGGGTTTGAAAACAGCTGACAATGAGGGGATCAAATCGAGCACGGGATTGCAGGGTGGAATCAGATCAGACCATCTCCGAATGATTCGTCTGACTCTTCCGCGGGCTGATCCGGTTCTGCGGAGGCGGACGACTCTGTCTGCTCAGAACTTTCCAGGGGAGGGGCTGCTTCCTGCGCCGTGATCGATTCGGGCTCCGCGGCAGGCTCAAATTCCAGGGAGCGGGCCAAGGCTGCAGCACGCTCTGAGGAAGATTGATCGCTCTCTGCCGTTTCAGCAAAATCGAAGTGATAGGGATCTTCGTGCAGTTTTCGCTGTTCCTCGATCAGCTGCATGAAGACGGTTTCCCCGTTGACCTGCGTCGATTTGGCAACCACGTCGCCGCTCAAACGGATCGTCTGACCGGTTTTCGGGCATTTCCAGAGTCGCCTGACATCGAGGTCCAGCTTTAATCCGGGGCCTTTCATACTGTCTGTCTCTTTGCTGATGGAGGTTTGAAAATCAACACTTTTCAGATGTGTCTGACTAGATTACACTCTGCAACACCATGAAACATACCTGATGCCATATCTCCGGTTCAATTGCTGGCGGCAAAATAATTGGATTGGAAGTTCTTTTGTTCATTAGATCAAGGTTTATCGATGTCTGATTCCGAGCAGTCTGAACCAGGTTCCCCTTCCCGTTTTCCCGCGCGTGCAGACCTGGTTCAGGTGGGACGGGGCCTGCTGATGGGGGGCGCCGATATTATCCCTGGCGTTTCCGGTGGAACGGTGGCGTTGATCCTGGGCATCTACCAGCGACTGATTACCGCGATCAGCCACTGTGACGCGCGGCTGTTTCAAATGCTGCTCCGTCGCGAATGGTCGGCTGCGGCCCGACACCTGGATCTGCGGTTCATCATTCCCCTGGGGTTTGGCATTCTGACCGGGGTCGTCAGCCTGGCGAGCCTGATGCATTACCTGCTCGACTATCATCTGCAGCTGACGCTATCCCTGTTTTTTGGCCTGATTCTGGCTTCGAGTTTCCTGGTCGCCCAGATGGTGCAGCGCTGGACCGTGCTGAACGTGCTGGCCTTCATTGTCTCCACGATTGGCGTATATATTCTGGTGGGGGAACATTCGATAAAACCGCCTGAAGGGAATCTGTATGTTTTCTTCTGTGGCATGATCGCGATCTGTGCGATGATTCTCCCCGGGATCAGCGGCGCACTGATCCTGATTCTGCTGGGCAAATATCACGATGTGACCGGACTGTTGAAGACGATTCCCAGGGAACTGCTCAAGGGAAACATCGACTGGAACGGCCTGCTGACGGTGCTGGTGTTCGTGCTGGGCTGCCTGCTGGGACTGATTCTGTTCAGCAAGGTGCTCCGCTGGCTGCTGCACAACTATCACACACTGACGATGGCCGTGCTGTGCGGGCTGATGGTTGGCTCGCTGAGACGGATCTGGCCGTTCAAGGTGGATGTCACGCCTTATACCAGCGATCAGACTCCGGAAATGGTTCCGTTCAAGCACCGGATTTACGAAAACATCTGGCCTGAATCATTTGGCGGGATGTTCTGGTCATCGATCGCACTCATCATCGTGGCGGCCCTGCTTGTCTGGGGGCTGGACCGCCTGTCGCAGAAATATGCGATGCACGATTCCTCAGAAATGTAAGCCGACGGGAAACTTACTTCCCATCATCCTGCGGGTAGAGCAGTACGCGGTCGTGACAGAGCAGAATCAGATCTTTGCGATTGTCGCCCGTCACATCGGCGATGACTGCTTCGCGGGGATCGATGCCGGTCCGGTTGGAGCGGGAAAAGGTTTTCTCTTCGAAGATCTTGAAATTCAGTGCGTGGCGTAAGCCTGGTTTGTCTTTGAAATTCAGAATTTCAACCTGGTGCGTCCGCAGATCGAGAATGACCACATCGGGAGCACCGTCACCGTTCAGGTCTCCCGCAACGGAATCGGTAAAGTAGGCCTGGGGCAGTTTCGATTCATACGAGGCGACCTCTTTGAGAGTGGGCGGAGTCTGACCGGAATACAGAATTCCGAACTGACCGCGACCGAAGAGAACCAGATCGGGCCGCTGGTCTCCATTCAGATCAGCCACGTGCGCTGAGAGCAGCGGAAACTCGCCGATTTCGACTTCCTTCCAGGGACGATAAACGTTGGATTCTTTACGGAGGATCCGCAGTTTCTGGACACCGAGATCGATGAGCACGATTTCGTCGCCGGGCTCTCCGTCGAGATCCATATTCACGGCGCCTTCCACGCGGGCCTTGCTTTCGGGGGCATTGAACTGATCAACGACCTGCCATTGATTGTCGGAATTCAGAATCAGTCTGCGGGCGAAGTTGTTCTGAGCGGTGAGGATCCAGTCCCGTTTGGGACCACCGATAAAAATGGACTCGGGTTTGATTTCATCGAGGTTAATTCCGCCGGACGGTGTGATCAACTGGGGAGTCTGTTTCGGCGTTAACGTAATCATCTTGGGTGAGCGGGAGAGCCCGTAGAAGGCCATCAGCTCGTAGATGCCGTCGCCGTTGGCATCCAGTTTGACCAGCGACTTGGGTGAATCCAGATTTGGCGGGTCGCTGGGGAACTGATATTCGCTCCAGCTGCCATCCTTGTTCAGACGCAGGGCCTGCAGCTGGTATCTGTAGCCGCGTTTATCACCGACTTTCGCGACATAGATCAGTTCGGGTGACTGATTCCCGTCGAGATCCGCCAGTTCGAATGCCAGTGGTTCGCCTTTAATGGGCAGCACTTTGGGAAATGAGAGCCGCTGTTTGTCCAGCGCACTGACGCCGATGATTTTTTCGCGCTCGCTGAGCACAAAGACTTCGCCTTTGCCGTCGCCGTTAACGTCTTCGACGCGGAGCTGTTCGACTCCGAGCAGACCGGGATAGGTCTGCCCCAAGTCCAGGCCGCGGTCTTTGGTCTGCAGGTAGACGAGCATCTGTGCCGTTTCGGGATCGGAAACGACGACGTCCGTCAATCCGTCGCCATTGATATCACCGAGGTCAAACCCCCGGTTGCGTCCGGAACCTTCTTCACCGAACCCGTAGAGTGTGAGCCGTTTGGAGATTTCACCATCTTTCGACTGTGCCTTCTCCAGCTGCTGTACTTTGAGGCGACCGGTCTGGGAATCGATGGTGAGGATTTCCGAACCCGGTTTGCCGTCAATTTCTGAAAGTGTGACCGAGCGGGGGCTGGAGAGTTCAAAGCGGATTTCCGGTCCCAGGTGGCCATCCTGTTTCTGCAGACGGGCACAGAGGACCTGATCTTTGCCATCGCGCGTGGCGTAGGTGAAGTCATTGCGGCCATCCCCGTTCAGGTCAGCGATGGAGGCCAGGCCCAGCTTGGGTGACGTATTCAGGATGGAACGAGGCGTTGCGAAGTCGCCCTTCTCGTCCTGCAGAATGACGTAGGTGTGATTGGTACCGAGTACGATGAGGTCGGTCCGCTGATCGAAGTTCAGATCTCCGGCAGCGATTGTCCATTGCGTGGGTTGCAGGTCCGCCAGGCGAATGCGTTTGCGATCGGACCAGCCGCCATTTTCAGTCTGGTAACGGATAATCAGTCGATCGGGAAGTGCGAGGTATGCCAGATCGTTGCGACCGTCGCCATTGAAGTCGCCGACCGTGAGTGCCGAGATGGAGACATCGACGGGTACCTTGACGTGTTTGAAACGGGCATCATCGGGAATGAAGTTCACGCCATCGCTGACCTCTTCACTCATCGGATCTTCGTTGCCGGTACGCTGCTGCAGGATATCGATGCGGCTGTTGCTGTTGTCAATCAGCACCAGATCATTCAGCTTGTCCCCGTTCATGTCGGCGGCGAGCATATTGGAAGAACGATCGGAGAGCTTGAAAAGTTCCAGCGGCTTGAAACCGTAGTAGTCGGCAAGCCGGGGCTTCTCGTCTGCAGAGACGTATGCGGTCATGCCTCCCAGCAGAACCAGCGTGAATACCACCAGGAATGATTTTCCACCTGCGATTTTGAAGCCCTTAAACATCCTGTCTCCCTGCCTGCTGAATTCTGATTCTGAAAGTTAGTCGATCCTAATTCGATCAACGGCTAAGTCTGCTGTTGCTTAATTTACGCGAAGATCGAACGGCATGATAGTCAATGTCTTCTCGCGTGACAGCAGATTGATCAAATCAAACTTTTTCAACTGCTGTGCCAGCTCCGGAGAGAGCAGATTCAGCATGTTTGAGAGCTGACTGGATTGACGGCTCTGGGTATCGGCGGTTCCGAACAGTTGTTCGAAGGGGCTGGTCGGACGCGGGAGAATCAGTTTTTCGAATTTCTCGCCTTCGGGAATCTTGCCGAGCTTGCGCGCGTATTCGATGGCTTCTTCCAGGGTTCCCAGTTCATCGACCAGACCGATTTTCAGCGCCATCTCGCCAGTATAGACGCGACCGCGGGCGAGTTTCTCGAGCTGGTCATATTTCATTTTGCGGCCCTCGGCGGCTTTTTCTGTGAACTGCTTATAAACCGCATGGAGCAGTTTGGTGACCGCGGCCTTTTCCGATTCGGTGAAGCTGGTCATCGGGCTGAAAGTACCGCTGTTCTTACCACGGGAGATCACACTGGTGGTGATGCCGATCTTGTTATACAGGCCTTCCACGGCCAGTTTGCCTCCAACGACGCCGATAGAACCGGTAAGTGTTCCCGGTTCGGCGAAGATCCGTTCCGCTCCCATGGAGATGTAATATCCGCCACTGGCGGCGACATCGCCCATGCTGACGACCAGTGGTTTTCCGGATTCTTCCAGGGCGCGCCACATCAGGTCGCTGGCCAGGGCACTACCGCCCGGGCTGTCGACGCGAACGACGATTGCTTTGACCTGATCATCTTTAGCTGCTTTTTCGACGGCTTTGATGAATGTGTCCGAACCGAGCACGTTGACTCCGAAGAGGCCTCCCTGTGAGCTGGAACCGGACATGATGGCTCCGGTCGCATAGATCACGGCGACGCGCGGTCCGGAACCGATCCGCTGTGAGGAGTCGATGCCGGCCAGCAGGTCCATGAGTTTGATCAGCCCGGCAATCCCGGAGAAGTCGGTATCGAGGCGTTTCTTGGCATACTTTTTGATGATTTTGACGTCTTTATTTTTGTCTCCCCCGGTAATCAGCTTCGGAAGCTGATCTTCGTATGCCAGGTGGTCAATTAAACCTCGCTCCTTTGCGTCCGCAGCCATATAGGGACCGGCATCGATGGCGGCTTCGACTTTACTATCGGCCAGACCGCGGTCTTTGGAAATCGTGTCGACAATCTGTCCGTAGTAGTTGTCCAGGATCGCTTCCATCTCTTCACGGAAGGCGGGGCTCATGTCGGTGCGGGTATAGGGTTCGGCGGCCGACTTGTATTCACCGACGCGTAACACATCGGGTTTGACATTCAGCCAGTCGAACAGGTTTTTGTAGAAGCTGACTTCCGCCCGTAGACCGAGCAGAATCAGCGAAGCCGATTCGGGCATCACGATTTCATCGCAGGCGGTGGCGAGCAGATAATCCTTGGTCATTCCTGATTCAATCCAGGCGTAGACCTTCTTGTCATTCTTGCGGACTTTCTGAATGGCCTGACGGATTTCATTCAGTTTGGCCCAGCCGACAGAAGTCCCTTTGATGTGCAGAATCACCCCGGACAGAGATTTGTCTTCGGAGGCTTTTTCCAGCCGCTGGGTCAATTTGGAGAGTGACTCGGTGACATCACCAAACAGTCCCGGCATCTGGGGCCCTTCGGGATAGTCTCCTTTGATGATGATGTGCGCCCAGTTTTCGCGGATGGGCTTCGATTCCTCTTCCGCGGCGGTGGCCACATTCTGGAACAGACAGAAACAACATCCCCAGATCAGCAGGAGTGCAAACCAGCGTTTGTTTGGAAAAGTGGATGACATCAGGAATCTCCAATAGAGGGACGCATGTATTGTCTGTTGAACAGGCATGAGCAGCCGGGAGACCGGATACGCCTCACAAACATTAAAATCGTATTAATGACTATAAGCAGTCTAAGTCGAACAACGTACCACGGTCAAGAAAGAGTTGACTGATGCTCCCGTTATATGAGCTGAATCCGGTCTGGTTGTGAATTTTCGGGCAGGAAAAACTAAAAAGTGTTGTCAGCGGATGGCGCTTTTGTCACACTAAGATCTGTGAATGGCATGGTTCTCTGCCAGACCCGCTCCGATTCCTTAACAACTCTGGTTTACCCGCAATGATGTCTGTCCGAACATTTCTGCTCTCTGTCATCTGTGTTCTTGCTTTTTCCAGTGCGCTGCCCGCACAGGGACTTATCTGGGAACTGCCTCCCGATGGCTCCTGGGTTCGCTTTGAAGGCACTTATGAAAAAGAGATGCCAGGTCCTCAATCGAATGACCTGAATGTCAAACTGCAATGGACGCGGCACCTGGTAATCAGTTCTGTGGGTTCCGAGATGGCCGAGTTCGCAGGCGAGCAGACGGCCTGCCGCTGGCTGGAATTCAAAACCACCACCGGCAAAGCAACCGAGTCCGGCATTGCTCCTGGAGTTTCCGGTCCCCGGATCTACAAAGTGCTGATTCCGGAAAAAGCGATCAACGGCGAGATTGTCGATCAGAGCAAGATTCCGGTCACGTTCCTGCCGATCGTCAAGGGATACCGCAAAGTCGGCGACCGGGCCGTCGAACCGTTGAAAACCAACGTGCTGCGGTTCTACCCCATGATCACCATGCTGGAGCATTACACCCAGTGGGATTCGGTCGGCGAACCAGCGATGGTTGATATTCCCACCGGCGCTGTCACCGCCCAGGCTTACAAAGGGACCTTCAGCAGCGAAAGCACGACGACGCGTTCCAAAAACGAAGGCACGATCTGGCGGACGAAACAGATTCCCTTCGGCGTCGCCAAGTGGACTGTGGATGTCACCCGCGACACCAAGGGGGGCACGCAGCCCCGCTCTGAATTCAAGATGACGTCCCGCATCCATGTCGAGATGTCGGCCCACGAAGTCGGACAGAACGCCGAAACCGAGCTGCCCGCTTCGCGCTAAGGGTTATCCAGACCTGTATATCGGAAAAACGACACTACCGGTATCTTTGTTCCCGCCTGTCGGCAGTTCGTTGCATCCGGGGCTTGAAATCGCTTTCCCTGCGGCTCTGCGGCCTGAGATTCCCGTTCGTTTTACAAACAGGGGCACCCGAGACTTGACGCTTTCCCCGTGGGTGAAAAGAATCAGGTGTTTACGAACTTTTTCGTTTCCCCGGTGTCGTGTGTGGGGAAAATTGAGATCTGACAGTGTATTCAGATCCACTAACTTTGATGTATTCAGATAAGAAGACCGCTATTATGCCGATGGAGCTCTCCTCAACTGTTCAGAAACTGAAACCATCCGCCACGATTGCCGCTGCAGCGAAGGCCAAGGAACTGAAAAGCACCGGGGTCAAGGTTTATGAGTTCACCCTGGGAGAGCCGGACTTCAACACCCCGGCCCACATTTGTGATGCTGCCAAAGCAGCCATGGACGCCGGCCAGACTCACTACACCCCGGCCGCGGGAACTCCGGAAGTCAAACAGGCGATCTGCGATGCCTACCAGCGGGATTACGGTTTGAGCTTTCAGCCGAGCCAGGTTGTGGTCTCCAACGGTGCCAAGCACTCAATCCACAATGTGCTGACCGCCTTGTGTGGTCCCGGCGATGAAGTGATCATCCCCACGCCTTACTGGGTCAGTTACAGCGCCCTGGTCGAACTGACGGGCGCGACTCCCGTGATGGTCGAAACCAGTGAAGAGAGTGGCTTCTGCATGAGTGCAGAACAGTTCGCTGCGGCGATCACTCCCAAAACCAAGCTGATGATGCTCAACAACCCCTGCAACCCGACCGGTGCAGCCTACACTGTCGAGACACTGGAAGCACTGGCCAAAGTGGCTGTCGAAAAAGATGTCGCGGTGATGTCTGACGAGATCTACGAAAAACTGATCTACGAAGGATCGGAATTCCGCAGCTTTGCGTCCTTCGGTCCCGAAGTCGCTGCACGGACGATTATCGTCAGTGGTGTGAGTAAAGCCTACGCGATGACCGGCTGGCGTATTGGCTGGGCGATCGCTCCAGTGGAAGTCTCCGCTGCGATGACCAAGCTGCAGAGCCAGGAAACATCCAACCCGTGCAGCATCAGTCAGGCAGCCACGATCGCTGCTCTGACAGGAACCCAGGACAGCGTGGAGGAGATGCTGGCCGCGTTCAAAGAACGTCGCGCTTACGTACTGGAACGGCTGCACAAGTTCCCGGACATCAGCTTCGCTGAACCTGGTGGCGCATTCTATGCGTTCTTCAACGTAAGTGCCCACTTCAATAAGCCTCTGGGGGGTGGCAAGGTTGTGAAAGACGCAACCGAATTCTGTACCGCCCTGCTGGAAGAGGCCCATGTGGCACTGGTCACCGGTGATGCCTTTGGTGCTCCCGGTTATGTGCGTCTGTCTTTCGCGACCGACATGCAGACCATTGAAGAAGGTCTGAACCGGATCGAGCAGTTCCTCTCGCCGGCTTAAGCGTTTTCAATTTACACATAAAAAAACACCATCCCGAATTGCTTCAGGATGGTGTTTTTGTTTTTAACAGGTGCTGTTGTCAGCACATGCTGTTGATCTTAGTACTGTCCCCAACCGAAGGGCAGTTCGCCGGTAATCGTACCACCAAAGTTGACACCGTTTGCATCGCCGGTTGTGGTGTAGGGGCTGCCATCCAGGATGAAGATCCCGAGGTCACCAGTACTGTCAACCCGGAAGGTACTGGCTCCGGTACCGGAGTAGAGGAAGGTTCCAGCACCTGGATCGATCAGGTTCGCAATACGAGCAGCCTGACGTTGAGCGTTACGACGACGTGTGGTCGAGGTGAAGGGACCATCGAATGGCACACTGTTTGTATTCAAGCGAGACTTGAAGGTATCAGCATTGTTGTAGAAGGCACCAGTGTTATTCACATCTGAGGCGATGATCGTGTTGTTATCCCAGTTCAAGTCCAAACGAGCCAGTGGGTCGCTCTGGAAGGTGGTGATGGCTGTCGGGTCGGTCGTCGCCCCCCAGGTACCTGCGGTCGCAGCAGGATCGGCAGTTGAAGTGAACGACTCGAAGAAGGCGTCCGATCCAAAGTTTCCTGTGAGTGTCGAGTTGGTGACAGACATGATCACACCAGAGTTAGTGAAGTTACCCAGACCATCGCTGGCAAAGCCGCCGGCGTTAGTCGTACTGGTACTGGCGTTGGTCGTACCGACACGGACCACCAGACCGGTTGCGCTGAAGCCACTATTGAAGCCGTTAGCCAGGATCTGGTTATTATCCATATCAAATCTCAAGAAGACATCGTGGAAGATATTTCCATCAGCCAGGAGAGCAGTTGTCGAAGCGACATTCTGTGTCTGGTTGTTGGAGGCAGTGTAGACCACATAGACCCCTTCTTCGAGGTTGGCATTCACAACGTTATTGTTGAAGGTAATGTTATACGCAGAGGCTCCAAGCGAACCCGGACGAGCCAGGACATCGAAACCACGTCCGTTGTTGAAGTCGATCGTGTTCCCGGTCACGGTCAGGTTGTAGGTTCCTGAGGCACCGGAGTTAGTGAATTCAATACCATCTCCACCGTTGAGGGTAATATCGTTGTTGACGATGCTGGTCGTGTTGACCGGTCGCACATCCATATCGATACCACTTCCGACGTTCTGTCGAATGGAGTTATATCCGATCGTCAGACCAGCCCCCCCCGCGGTGCCAGTCAGTGACAACCCGTCATCCCCGTTGCTCGCGATCAGGTTGGCCTGTGCGGAATCAACGGCACTACCGATGACCAGGTTCTCAGAGTTAGCATCGAGGTTAATACCACTCAGAGTATTGCCCGTGATTACGTTCTGGGTCCAGTTACCAGAGACAGCCCGCTGGTCGGTCGGATCGTTAACCTGTTCGGTCGTCCGGATACCATTGGCACCGTTTCCGGTAATTGTGTTCTGAGAGATGTTTGCCTCTAACAGGGCATCTGCCTGCACGCTGATATCGATACCATTCTCAGTGTTATCGGTAATGGTGTTGTTATTGATGGTATAGTCATCAGTAATATTAGCATTGGCGGCGGTCAGGCTGATCCCGTCCAGAGTATTTCCGGTCATGGTGTTACTCAGAATCTGGAAGTTATCAACGACACCGTTGGCGGTTCGAATTACTTCGAGACCACTGCCACCGTTGCCCGTGAAGGTGTTACCGAAGCCTGTTGCCCCGCCGACGACAACGTTAGTGAGCGAGGCGAAGTCAGCACCATTGTTACCCGTGACACTGTAATACAGACCAGAGGCAGCATTGTTCTGGAATGTAGAACGCTGGATGGTACCGGTATAGGTGGCAGTATCCCGCAGGACGAAGCCAACCCCCTGACCACTGAAGTCAGTACTCAGAGCCGTATCGGTTGTCGTGTTAAAGTCGTGCTGGTCAATGTCGACCTGGTTTGTCGTGTTACCTTCCATGACGAAGCCGATATGGGCATCGCCGTTATCCTGGAAGGTATTGATTTCCGAGTTGTCGACTGAAGCCAGGTTACCAAAGGTCAGCGTTACACCACCGGGTGCAGGAACAGTGGTTGTGCCTGCGACAGTACCGCCGACACCGAATCCAGCCCCGGCACGACCGATGAAGGTGTTACGCGTGATGGTGGCTGTGGTGCGAACATCACTGGTATCAAACAGGATCCCTGAGGTTCCAGAAGTCGTACGGTTGAAGTTATTGGAATCGATGCTGCCCAGGGTATTGGTGGCAGTTGTTGCTGCCCCCAGGTCACTGCCCCCGAAGAACAGACCCGCTTCGGTATTGTCACTGAAATCGTTCTCAGAAATCAGTGCCGTGGTGAAGGTACCACCATCGTTATTCGTAATACTCATCCCGTTCCCGGTGTTACCGGTGAAGGTGTTATTACCGATGGACGGTGATCCGTAGCCGGTGAGGTCAATCGAACCACTGTTGAGTGTGATTGCCAAACCGTCTGCGGTGTTGCCGGTCGCGGTATTGTTGATAATACTACCGGTAATGGCACCACCGTTGGCGGTATTCAGACTGATACCGTTCTGACCGTTACTGTTAAAGAGGTTCGGTGACACATTGATGTTACCGATATTCAGGTTAATGGTGGAACCCGGACCGTCAGCTGTCGCCACAAAACCGTCGGTGGTGTTGTTGCTGGCGTTGATGTTGGTCATCCCCAGGTTCAGTACCCCGTCCCCGTTCACATCTTCACCCGGATCGAGTGTTCCGTTCTGGTTCAAATCTTCTGACAGAGCGGAAATTACACCGCCGGCAGTAGCATCGAACGCGATACCGATCCCCGTGTTATTGGTTGCCGTGATGGTATCGAAGCTGCGGAAGGTGATTGTACCGCCGTTCGAGTTGACATGCAGACCAGTATTGGGATTGATGTTATTGTTGAAAGTATTGTTCGAGAAATCGGTATCGATAGTACCACCGTTCTCAGTGATGATCATCCCGGTACCATTGCTGTTGGATGTATTCCCGGTAATACCCAGGGTCGTCACACCGTCAGCTGCCGTTCCTACACCATCGATCGTACTGCCGGCATTGGCAATGATTTCGAAACCGGTTCCCGTGCCTGGAGGTACGACACCCAGGTTGTTGGTTGTCGTGTTATCCTTGAAGGAGAGTTCCAGAGTTCCTGCATTCTGGTTGATGAGAGCTCCATGGAAGGAGTTAGCCCCATCACCCGAGAAGGTGTTGGTAGAAACAATACCGATGCCATCAGCCGTGTTGGTGACATTCACACCACGGTTGTAAAGGACAAACGAGTTGTTGTTGATATTGAACCCGCGTGTGCCTGCGGAGTAAATGCCATCGTTGTAAGGCAGTGCACCACCGGCACGAGTACCGCTGATGTTGAAGCCGGACACTTCCCAGGCTCCGCCTTGTCCGACGACCACAGCACCAGCTGCACCACCGGCTCCGGCAGTGTTGGTCAGAGTCGGACGACTGGCAGCCGGGTTGTAACCAGGCAGGTTCAGTGTGCTGATGCTACCATCGTTGAAGACGTTAATGGTGTGCTGGACTGCTTCACTCAACAACCGCTGACCGGTTACACCCACGCCTTTATCCAGCAGGGTAATCTGCCCGTCGAGGTTGAGCTCGTTACCATCCTGTACGAAGATGATGTCTGTATCAGCCGTTGGTGGAGAAGCGTTGTAGGCAGCGACAGAACCGAAGGGGGTTTCATAGGTACCATTTCCGGCGGCACCGTAGTCTGGATCGATATGCTGTACGATATAAGGCATATTGTCATCCGGATTGATCGCCATTTCGCTGTTGATGGTCTCTTTAACGTGAGCCACAACGCGGTAGTTACGATTCATAGGCTGGTACATACGCTGCTGGAGAGTCTTGGGACGCATCCACTTGTTCGAACGACCATCGGGAATGGTCAGAATGACATTCATCCAGGCATTCGAACCGAAGACAGAGTCCTTGGCGTAACTGACGCTCATCTGCCACCAGTCATTGATATTGGCTTCCGCCCGGAACTTGGCACCGGAGGCACTCTTGTCGTGGTCTGAGTTGTAGTAGTAACCACCGACAAAACCGTCGATGCCGTACTTACCGAGAACCGGTAGTGGACCACCGATTTCAGCATCAACACCACCGTAAGATGATTCAGACCGACGTGTACGGTTCAGGAAGATATAGTTCGACTGGAAGTAGCCGCCACCGTTCAGGTTGTTCGAAATGACAACTTCATTATTATTGATGGGGAAGTATCCGTTAATCCGTCCGGTCAGGTATTGACCGATGACTTCACCACTGACACCAATCTGATGGTAATCCTGGTAGTGGCCGTCGTCGTAGTCGTACCAACCTGCGAGGGTGAAGATCTTATCGAGATTTTCACTATAGGCACGCCATCCGGCACCGAGGTTCACACCACCGGCTCCCTGGTCGGTAACCATGGCCCGGACATCCAGGAACAGCATGCTCTGTTCGGGGCGAATGGTGAAGGGAATCAACATGCCGAGGTTGGAGTAACCGTCGTCGTATCCAATCCCTCCGCCGATGCCTTTGTCGAGGCGGAAGATCGGATGAAATTCATCGACGGGCATCGGCTGGTAACCGGCGCCGGTGTCAACGAATTCATTGACTTCCATCGTGCGGGGATCAGGATAGCGATAAGGAATGTATCCTTGTGGCACATCCTTGTAGCTGACATCCTTCATGGATGAAAAGCCGGGGACATCATTTCGTTGAACCTGGTTTGCAGGAGTGAAATCATGCCGGAACCCTCCGGAAGAGACACTCCCCACAATGGCGGAACCTGCTGGCTCTCCAATCGTGGTCCGTCCCTCAGTTTGATCACTACCATTCTCATCAGGTGCTGCTGCTGATACCAAAGCCAGTAAATACTGAGAGGCTAAAAAGAAGCAGGCCAGGCTGACACGTAATTTGTTCATCGAATGCTCCAACGTCGATGTGTAACTCGTCTCTTACAATTTCAGACGATCAACTTCGTTCCTCTAAGATCTCCCCGATTCTGGAATCAGGAGCTTCATGCCCCCTTTCAGAACCCGGTCAATCCGAACGATCAGGTAAAAACCTGATACTGTTCTCCCCCCTGGCCCCGGTCGGATGTCAAACTGTTCCGATTATCCGGGTACAAGCGGTTATTCTGATCTTTCGGAATAATCACGTTGTTAAGTTGAGACGAAATATGCTAATCGTAGGGGTGGTCCGAAATGCGGTGAGATCAACGCCCCTGCAGGGGAGAGCATTTTAAGACGTAAGTGTTTAAATATATAAAACTTACTGCACGTGATGTGTGTTAATAACAACAGGTGTTTCTGGAGACGGCGATTCCAAAATTAATAGAAATAATTTTGGCCATTTACAGGGAAATCCGGCGTGAGAATGTAAACACACGCACACATCGGGTGAAGAACGCGTCTGAAAGAGAGACAGATGTGCCAGATTGGGTAAGCACAGCGGTTTGCGTCAAATCACTTGAACCAGATGGTGTCCGCTTCCCATTTTCTGTTGACGGGGACCAGCGTGGTGAGGGTACGACCGTTTTTCATTTTGATCTTGGCCTGAATTCCATCTCCGACCTCTTCGATCGTGACAGAATGGACAAGCTCCTCAGGAGTTGCGCTCGCGGCCTGCTCTTTTGCTTCGGCCAGGGACTCTTTGGTAATCCGATCGCGGAGTCGTTCGGTGAAGAAGGGGCGCATTGATTCCACATCGCCCGCCTGAATGTATTTGAGTTGCAGGGCGATGATCTCCCGGGATTTGGTGGTTAACTGCTTAACCAGTTCGGCTTTCTGTTCGGGAGTCAGTGGTTGTTTCCCCGGATTCGCGAGAACGACGCGGGCTGATTTTAACTCTTCGATCCATTTTTTCCGATCTGCCTCGCTGAGCGGGAGCTTCCGCGTGACGTAAGCGAGCCGATGGATGTCTCGTTTGCCTCGGACAATTCGATTGATCTCATGTTGTGCGGGAGTCTTATCGCTGGCCGCTACTTTCCACTCGAAGATGACATCATCCTGACCATCGGAGATCACAGTCCAGGTTTCGACCTCATAAGACTGTTCAATCAGGGACTTCATGCGTTTCATCATGTCTTCTGCCGAGGTTTCTTTACCCAGTTTAAACAGTCGCTGTGTGGAAAAGAGTTGCTGATATTTCTGGACGGTCTCCTCGGTGGTGACGTACTCGGTCAGGGCACTGGTACCATTCATCAGCCGATACCCGACCCGCCAGTCCGGTCCCAGTTCGAACTCCATTGTCTGCAGAGCTTTGGTGTATTCCGCTTCCAGCCCCCGCGTATCGATGACCGCGAACAGACTGGCATTCCTCAATGTCAGCCACATGAATCCGTAAGTCAGTCGTGTATCTGCTCCCTGCTCCTGCTTTCTATCCGGAGGCCCCAGCAGTTTCAGTACTTCGACCTCAGGTGTTCCGACATTGAGAACGCCCTGCTTATCGAAAAAGCTCCAGAACTTCAGGAATTGCTGCATGGCATTCTGGTTTTTCAGATCCAGCAACACCGCTTTACGCACTTCAATCCAGGCGAGACTGCCTTGTGAATCTTCGAGGTAGCTGACACTGAGCAGATAATGCAGCATGCTGTTTTCAGGCTGCAATTTTATGGCCGCCTGAAATTCAGCGATCGCCTTTTTCCAGTGTTTCTGCTTCAGATAGGTCTGCCCCTGCTGGGCGTGTTTGAGTGCCTGGGCTTTCTGTGCCTGCTCCGTCTCGGCAGAGGGCTGATTCTCCTGGTCTTGCGCCGGAAGTCGCGACTGATTCGTCAAGCAGACAGAGAGCAAGGCTGTCCACAGACAAACGATTGAGAGCGGCGAATGCAGATTCATGATGAGCTTTTTCCCTCAGTCTAAGACGCTTTCGGCTGAAAGTGAGCCTGCCAGAACAGGCAGAGAGCTATTTTTGATTCTCGGGAGTCGAAATTAATTGTAACTCCAGTCGCCCCGTGTGCCACATGTAATTGGGTCCGAAGCCGGCCCGGGGGCCCCACTGATTGTCGACCGCCTGCTGCAGGTAGGTACGTGCTTTCGCTTTACGGCCGTGCAACGATTCATTCAGGCCGATATAGAGATTCGCATAAAACAGGCGTTTTTCCCGTTCCTGATCGCTGATCTCAGCAGTGTTGATGGCTTTCAGGATCGCGTCTGGAGTTGTTTTGCCTTCAAACAGGCGATACAGATCGGGAAAGGGTTCGCGGTCATCCTTTTCGTACTTCAACAGTCCTTTTTGAGCCGCCCCGGGGCCCTTTGCCTGGAACTGGGAGAAAAACCGCCAGATCCCGTTCTCGCGATCGACGTTATCAAACGAGTGATAGATTTCGAACTGCCGGGCAGCGTCGGCGTACTGTTTAGCGTAATAACAGGCAATCCCCCGTCGCCAGTGAGAGGTTTTGATTGAGGGATCGAGTTCGACCATCTTGTCGTAATCCGCGACGGCCTGTTTGAACTGCCCCAGAAAAAAGTAAGCGTCTCCCCGCCGGGAATAGAGGGCCGTCTCCCGGGGCGCTGCTTTGATGCGTTCCGAGAGTTCCTCAATCTGCTGCTCGAGTTCCTGCTGCAACGCTTTCTTCTGTGCTGTTTTATCTGCGGACGCTGGTTGGGGATCTGCATGGACCGGCGGGGTGAGTCCCGGGAGGCAGAGCATCAGGCTGCAAAGGATCCAAAATCGCATGGAGAATGCTTTCTGTGTCGAACTGGTGACTGTTACTTTATTCAGTGAACCTGCTGATCTCCTATAGTGTCATACTCTGAGCGCAGGTAAAAGAGCTAAGCAGACTGAAAAGAATAGAAAATTCTCGCCCGGATCGACTTGGCGTACAGAGAATTTTTCGTATAATGCCTCTTAGTGCTACAAGTGACGACGCCTGCACAGCTTAGCGAACTCACTCACAATTTATTGCCTGATAGTGTAACGGTAGCACGAATGACTCTGACTCATTTAGTCTAGGTTCGAATCCTAGTCGGGCAACTTGAAAAGTCCTGAACCAGCAATGGTTTAGGGCTTTTTTTATTGATATGAGGCAACGAGGCCCAAGCTGGACCTGCAGGCCTCGCCCTTGTGCTTTCAACTGCATTCATTTCATACACAGAGCAGAGCCTCTGCTTCTAATCAAGAGTGTCCCCTTCACCGCTGCTGTGAAATGATGATCAGCTTCCACTGAATCGGTCCCAGGTTTTCAGCGTGCTGGTGGTGGTTCTGTGGTGGAAAGGGATTGTCTTTGTTGGAAGCGATCTCGTCGCCGCAGGTTTCACAGCGATAGATGCCGGAGTGGGGGCAGATTTCACCCGGGTTGTGCAGCGTGTCGAATTCGGGCTGATCCGCGTGTTCGAGATACTCTTTGTACTTATAGAGCGCCATCTGATCTCTCCTTATTTAATAAGTAAGACTGAGATAAAAGGCAGGGGGCAACGTTGGTTGTGACTCTATTTAAAGCTTAACCGCAGAAATCCGACCTGCAAGATCGATTTCACAGTGGAGCGTGCCTCTGATGGTTTCGGGGAAACAGTCCTTGATTGACATTGCTCGATGCATTGTTGAAGATGAACTGGCCCGCTCAGGTTAATTACTCAATTCGAATTCTTTTGGTGAAGAGTCTCTATCATGCTCCGCTCTCTGCTTGCGCTTTGTCTGATACTCACGGCTGGTGTGTTACTTTCTCAGCAAGTCTCAGCCGCTGAACAGCAACCAAATATCCTCTGGATTATCGCCGAGGACATGGGTCCGGAACTCGGCTGCTACGGTACGCCTGAAGTCAAAACGCCTACGCTGGACCGACTGGCCGAACAGGGGATGCAGTTTCAAAATGCGTTTACCGTCACGCCCGTTTGCTCGACGAGCCGTTCGTCTTTCATGACGGGCATGTATGCGATGTCGATTGACGCTCACAATCATCGGTCTCATCGCGACGGCACCAACCCGCTGCCCGAGGGTGTTCGCGTCATCACCGACTGGTTGCGTCTTGCTGGCTACACGACTGCGAATATTCGCAACCTGACGAAAGATCGCAAGCTGGCCAAGTTCTATAAAGGGACCGGTAAGACCGACTGGAACTTCACCTATCCCAAAGGAAAGCAGCCCTTTGATCTCAAAGACTGGGATGAACTCAAACAGCATCAACCCTTTTATGCCCAGATCAACTTTTCGGAAACACACCGGGGCGGTGCCTGGAACTCGGCTCATGAGTATCTCGACTACCAGGTCGATCCGGAGAAAGTGCAAATCCCACCGTACTATCCCGATCACCCCGTGACCCGGGCGGTCTGGGCGCAGTATCTGAATACCGTGATGGCCGTAGATAAGAAGGTCGCGTTTATTCTGGATCTGCTCAAGCGGGATCAACTGGATAAGAATACGATCGTCGTGTTCATGGCCGATCATGGTCGCGCCATGCCCCGTGGTAAACAGTGGCCTTACGACAGCGGCCTGCATATCCCGCTGATCATTTACTGGCCCGAAGGAAATTCGGATCTGCCGGCCCCCGCCCAGTATCATCGAGGTGAGAAGAGCGATCAGCTGATCTCGTCCATCGACCTGAGTGCGACCACGCTGGCCCTGGCGGGCATCGAGAAACCATCCCGCATGCAGGGACAGGTTTTTCTGGGTAGCCAGACCGAGAAGCCGCGCAGCTACCTGTTCGGCGGACGGGACCGCGGCGATGAAACCGTGTTCCACATCCGCACGGTTCGCGACAAGCAGTTCCGTTATCTGAGAAACAAGTATCCCGAACGGCCGTTCCTGCAGATCAATCGTTACAAGGAAACCCAGTACCCGATCATCGGTCTGCTGCGTGATCTGGACGCGAAAGGGGAGTTAAGCGGTCCGCCAGCTGTGCTGATGGCGGAGACTCGCCCCCGCGAGGAACTGTATGACATCCGCAACGATCCCTGGGAGATCAACAACCTGGCTGATAACCCTGCTTACGCAGAGACAAAACAGCGACTGTCTGCCGCTTTGGATCATTGGATGGAGGAAATCGACGACAAAGGTCGCACTCCTGAAGATCCAGCGATCCCTGAGTTCTGGGACGAACGGGCGATTCGCGTCTATTCCAAAAACCTCAAGGAGCGCCCCAAAGACTGGTTCAAGTCGGCTCCCGGACTGGGTCCTTATAAACTCAAAGAGAAACAAGAGAAAGCAGACAAGTAAACCAGCCGGAGTTATCTGGCAGAGCGCAATAAAAAAACTCAGGCAGCGAGCTGCAAGCCTGAGTTTTTTTCATTCACACGTTTGTGTTATGAGCGATCACAACACAAGTTGTGTGCTGATCGGTTACGGATAGGTCAGGTATCCGTTGGATTCGAGGTAGGCGACGACTTCATCAGCCAGCTCATCGATGCCTTTTCCGTCAGAATCGAGAATCAGTTCTGCTTTTTCCGGTTCTTCGTAAGGAGCGTCGATACCGGTGAAGCCTTTGATTTCGCCAGCCCGTGCCTTCTTGTAGAGGCCTTTAGGATCGCGGCCTTCGCAGGTTTCCAGAGAAGCTTTGACGAAGATCTCGATGAACTCGCCATCACCCAGAATTTCGCGGACCTGATCACGGTCTTCACGGTAGGGAGAAATGAAGGCGGTCATGACGAGGATACCGGCGTCGGTGTACAGTTTGGAAACTTCGCCGATACGACGGATGTTTTCGGTACGGTCTTCAGGAGAAAAGCCCAGGTTCTTGTTCAGACCCATGCGGACGTTATCGCCATCCAGCACGAAGGTGTGTTTGCCTTGCTCGAACAGTTTGTGATCGACGGTGTTGGCGATCGTGCTTTTGCCGGATCCGCTCAAACCGGTGAACCAGAGAACGGCACCCTTGTGTCCGTTCTGCTGACAGCGTTTTTCTTTAGATACATGGTGTTCGTGCCAAGTCACGTTGGTGGCTTTTTGCTCGGCCATCGAGGAATTTCTCCTTACTCGTTCAAAAATATCTTTGGAAACAGGGTTTATCTGCAGATCTCTGCGGTGAAAACAGTGCAGAAATCGACTATTGTGAGTTGATGATTGCACGATCCTAGAGAATGTCCCCTGCCGATGGAAGCCCACAGATTGGGAATTTCTGCGAACATTCTCGTTCCGGACTACTGGAACTGCTGTTTTTGAGCTGTTAGAGTACGCGCAGGGAATGATTGCCGGCGAGCTCCGCAGTG
Source organism: Gimesia benthica (assembly GCF_009720525.1). NCBI lineage: Bacteria > Pseudomonadati > Planctomycetota > Planctomycetia > Planctomycetales > Planctomycetaceae > Gimesia > Gimesia benthica. The sequence continues at coordinate 5,598,486 of NZ_CP043930.1, read as the reverse complement.
GCAGGGTACATCAGTACCTCGCGTGTTCCGCCTGCATTCCAGTGACGGACCATACCTATAAATTGTTAATTGCCTATATCTTACGCTTCAACCATCGAACTCAGAAACACAGGAATCATGTCCGACAAGGTCTTAAAACTCGGTATTCCCGCGGGAAGTTTACAGGAATCGACGGCGGAATTATTCAAACGCGCCGGATACGTCATCAAATTTTCTTCCCGGTCCTACTACCCGACGATCGACGATGATGAAATCGAGTGTCTGCTGATCCGGGCGCAGGAAATGGCCCGTTACGTCGACCAGGGAATTCTGGACGCCGGCATCACCGGTCACGACTGGATCCTCGAGACAGGAGCAGACGTTCAGGAAATCTGCGAACTGCAGTTCTCCAAAGTCAGCCGCCGCCCCGTTCGCTGGGTACTCTGCGTTCCCGAAGATTCCCCGGTGCAGTCCGTCAAAGACCTGGAAGGCAAGCGAATCGCCACCGAAGTCGTCGGCATGACCCAGCGCTACCTCGAACAGCACGGCGTGACTGCGAAAGTTGAGTTCTCCTGGGGTGCGACTGAAGTCAAGCCTCCCAAACTGGCCGATGCGATTGTGGAAGTCACCGAAACCGGTTCTTCCCTGCGGGCCAATAACCTGCGGATCGTGGAAGAGCTGATGCAGAGCACGACCCGCTTCATCGCCAACAAACAGGCTTACGAAGATCCCTGGAAGCGCGAGAAGCTCGAAAACATCGCGATGATGCTCGAGTCCTGTCTGGCTGCGGAAGGCAAAGTCTGCCTGATGATGAACGTAGTCCGTACCGATCTGGAGAAGGTACTCAACCTGCTGCCCGCACTGCAGAAACCGACCGTCTCTTCATTGTCCGACCCCGACTGGGTGGCCATCAACACCATCATGGAAGAATCGGTCGTTCGCTCGATTGTACCGAAACTGAAATCCGCCGGTGCCTGCGGCATCGTGGAATACCAGATTTCCAAAATCATCGACTGATTCCAACCCGGAGAACAGTCCCGGCTCAAACAGGAACACAGCATGCCTGTCACCGTCATCAAAGTCGGAGGGAGCCTGTTCGATCTGCCGGACCTGGGGAACAGGCTGTCCCACGTGCTGGGACAGCTGGATGGTTCCCGCCCCCTGATTGTTTCCGGAGGGGGACGTACCGCCGACCTGGTCAGGGACTGGGATCGGATTCACAACCTGGGTGAAGAGCGTGCCCACTGGCTGGCCATCCAATCGCTGACGCTTAACGAACGTCTGCTGAATCAACTGCTGCCGGAATCGGAATCGGTCGACTCTCACGCCGCTGCAGAAGCAGCCTGGCGGGCGAACCGCATTCCGATTCTCTCGGCTTACGCCTACCTGTCGCGGCCTGCGGCTCAGTCACTGGAACAGGCGGAATTACCGGCTGCGTGGGAAGTGACCAGCGATTCGATTGCGGCATGGATTACGCTCAACTGGCCGGCTCAGGAACTGGTTTTACTGAAGTCGGTCGATCCACCTGAAGTGGAGACTACCTCTGAGCTCTGTGCCCGCGGGCTCGTCGATGCTTACTTTCCCCAGCTGGCGGATGAACTGCTCTGCCTGCGCTGGTGTAACCTGCGATCCTCGGGGGAGACGCTTCAACTGGCGACAGTCACCAGAGGCAGCAGCTTCCAGAGCAGGAACGCAACCGGTCCTGCATAAAGGGGACTGTCGAGCAGATCGAGCAGGCCGCCGAAACCAGGCAGCAGTTCCGCAGAATCTTTTTTGCCGACATCCCGCTTGATCAGCGATTCACACAGGTCCCCCACGAGACCGACAACGCCGATAATCGCCCCGAACAGAATGGACCAGTACCAGGCGGGGGCACTCCAGCTGTCGTTAAACAGGGAGGGAGTGAACTGCAGCCAGAGCCAGGCGCCGAGTGAAGCCCCAAAGATCGCACCGAAGCCGCCCATCCAGGTTTTTCCCGGACTCAGACGGGGCACGAGCTTCTTTTTTCCCCAGAGACGACCAAACGTATAACCGCCAACATCACCCAGCTTGGCACTGATGATCAATGCCCCCAGAGCGAGGTAACCAGTCTGGGGACCCACGACCCAGCGGAGTTCAGCCAGCATCGCGAGCAGAAAACCGACGTACGAAACTCCCAGCAGTTCGGCTCCCAGAATTTCCATGGTCTGGCCCGGCTCCTGAAAGCGAATCGCATTCTTCAGGAACAGTAGCAGAACGGAAATCGCATAGGTCACCGACAGTAGAGCCAGTGAAAGCGTCTGCGGATCATTCGCGCCGGTCTGCAGTGAAGGAATCAGCCAGGGCAACCAGGCCGCGTTACAAATCAGCAGCGAGAGCAGACAGACCAGCGGATAGCCCGGCTTCAGATTGCGGACCGTCAGCAGTTGCGTGATCTCCCAGGTTCCCCGAAGAATCAGGAGCCAGCAGAGTCCCAGTAACCAGGGGGCGCTGCTCCCCGCACGTTGATCGAGATAAAACAGACCGAACAACAGGGGAATCAGAGTTGCGGAAACCAGAAGCCGCCAGCCCAGCATGCTGCGTTATCCTTTCAAACCGCCGAAGCGACGGTCGCGAGCTGCGAAGTCACGGAGTGCCTGCCAGAAATCGTTGACGGAAAAATCAGGCCAGTAGGTTTCAGTCACCCAGAGTTCGGCATAACTGATCTGCCAGAGCAGAAAATTACTGACACGCATTTCGCCGGCAGTCCGAATTACCAGATCCGGATCGGGCATGCCTGCGGTGTAAAGATGCGAAGAGATCACGTCTTCGTCAATGTCTTCGGCTTTGAGTCCGCCCTGTTCGACTTCACTCACGATCGACTTCACGGCGTCCACGATTTCAGAACGGCTGCCGTAATTGAGAGCGAGACAGAGTTGCATACCGGTATTATTTCGACTCTCGTCTATGGTTTTGTCGACTTCCGCCAGCACATCTTTGGGCAGGTCTGAGCGACGGCCGATGGTGGAGAAGCGAATATTCTGCCGCATGATTTCTTCACGTTCGCCGATCACGAATTTCTTCAACAGCTGCATCAGCAGGTTGAGTTCGAGTGCGGGACGTTTCCAGTTCTCACTGCTGAGACAGTAAAGTGTGAGCTGTTCGATGCCCAGCCGCGTCGATTCTTCCACGACAGTGCGCACGCTGTTGACGCCCTGTCGATGACCTTCGATGCGGGGAAAACCACGACGCGAGGCCCAGCGACCGTTACCATCCATGATGATCGCGATATGCCGGGGCAGTTGGCGGGATTCCAGCCCCAGCGATTCCCCATCCTGTTCCGATATGGCGGGCACAATTTGCCTCACAATGTCTGATGATTGATTGAGTTTGACTTCTGGCCTGCTCGGGCAGACGGCTTGACAAGCGTGGGCAGAATCAGATCTGCCCTGTCTGTTTATTTTGAGCAATTTCGGCAAAAACGCCAAGGCTGCGCGGGGAGAAAGCACAGCATCTTTAAAGAATGAACCGTAGTTCCGGTTTCGTACAGATGTTCCAGGGTTAATTCCCTCCTGAAATCATCTCAGCGAAAAGAATCAGCCGCTGATCTGGACCGATTCGAGTTCTTCAGCTTCGAGGACGGGATCGAGGTAAACGGTTTCTTCCCAGTAAGCGGGTTCAGCCCCCGGAGATTCAATCGACAATTTGACGCGATCCTCAAACACTTCTAAGACTTTAACTACTGTATGTTCCCCAATGAGGATACTCTCATTCGCTTCACGAGAGATAATATGCATTCGCTGGCCTCAAAGAATTTTTCAGAATTGAATCTGTGAATTGTGAAAAGTTATTGTGTCGCTCATTTTGACGAAGTGCAATCAGAAGGACAAGCTGAAAGCATTCAAAAAATAAAACGATTTTTAAGGAGGTTTCTTTTGCTCGAATATCACTTGACAAAATTGATTTCAGAATATCTCCTCTTAATTTCATTAGCACATCATCGACATATCAACGATGCAGCATCATCACAGTGACAAGCGGTCGTACTCAAAAAAAATTCATCAATTCTACATGCACGTGACGAGCGCGTTTTTAAAAATAGTATCGGATCGAAAACTATTTTTTTCCCTGCGCACGTTTGTTGCGAAAGAACTCCTGCAGGATCGTACGACACTCATCCTGCATCACACCACTGATGACAACGCTCTGATGATTCAACCGTGGATCATTGGTGATCTGAAACAGTGAATGACACGCACCTGCTTTTTCATCGCGCGTCCCATAGATTACCAGGGGAATCCGTGACTGGATAATCGCCCCCGCACACATCGGACAGGGTTCCAGCGTGACGTATAACACACAGTCACTCAGACGCCAGGTCCCCAGTGACTCTGCGGCCTGGGTAATCGCGATCATCTCGGCATGTGCTGTCGGGTCGCTCAAGGTCTCCCGCTGATTGTGTGCCGCTGCGATTATACGATCCTGATAGACAATCACCGCACCGACGGGAACTTCATCTTCTTCGAACGCTGCCCGGGCTTCGTCGTACGCAAAACGCATCCAGCGGGTATGCAGCTGCAGCAGTTCGCGGTCGCCGGGAGTAAATTCGGATTCGTCGGGTCGATCAATCATCACAGTCACGCTTTTGAATAAGAAGGAGTTACCGTCTGCTGCTCAACATAATCCAGTCTCCGCGGAAAAGGAAGGGGGGCTCCGAGTGAATCTTGCCGGAAAGGAGTATTCTTCCCGACTCTGTTTGAGATTCGAGTGGGAATCCGCTTACAATATTACCGTCACTCTTACTTTTGAAATCTCTCCCGTGAATCATCAAGGTGAACTCCCATGCGCAGCATCGTGATCTGTGTTTCAACGCTGCTGGTTCTCAGCTGTCTGTTGATTATGTCTCCCAAGACGCAGTCTCAGAATCAGTCCAGCGAGAAGCCCCCGGCACTCGACACCACCGTCAAAGCCTTTGGTGCACTTGGGGACGGCGCAGCCGATGACAGCGACGCCATCCAGCGAGCCGTCGATTCAAAGCAGGGGCAGATCGTCTTTCCCAAAGGGGTCTACCGTCTGACGAAGACCATCACTGTTGACCTCGACAAACTGGGGCCGACGTCGATCAGTTCTGACGGCACCGCCACGATCATCAAGGCTGGCCCCGGCCCCGCGTTTCGTTTCATTGGCACGCATGAGGGAACCGCCAGCCCGCATACGGTGAAAGAAAACGTCTGGCAAAATCAGCGGTCCCCCATGGTCGATGGACTGGAGATTGTGGGCGATCATGCGGAAGCCTGCGGCATCGAAGCGACGGGCACCATGCAGATCACGCTCACGCGATTGACGATCCGTCGCGCGCTGCATGCGATTCACTTTACCAAACGTAACCGGAACGTGATCGTTTCCAACTGCCACCTGTATGAGAACCGGGGAGCGGGCGTGTATTACGATCACGTGAGCATCCATCAGTCGAATATCATTGGCTGTCATATTTCTTATAACGCCGGCGGAGGCGTGGTTGTCGACAAAGGTGACATCCGCAACATTCAGATCGGCACCTGTGACATTGAAGGCAACATGGGTGATGAAAACTCGAAACCGACGGCGAACGTACTGATCGATTCCGAAGGTGCGATGGTCGGAGAGATCGCGATTGTGGGTTGCACGATTCAACACGATCATAATGCTCCCGGTTCTGCCAACATCCGGATTAATGAAAATGCCCGTATTCGCCCCCACTCTAAAGAGCATCGGGACGGAAATATCACCATCGCCGACAATGTGCTTTCGGATGTGCAGACCAATATCGAAATCACCAGTGCCCGCGGTGTCACAGTGACCGGCAACACGATGTGGAAGGGTTACACGCACAATATCCGCGTTGACGACTGCAACAACATTCTGATCTCGAATAACGTGCTCGACCGGAATCCCCGCTATCACTATGGCGACGGAAGTACGGCCCAGGTCGGCATGCTGTTTACGAACTGTGACGGCTGCACGATCAGCGGCAACCATATCAACGGGACCGGCGACGAGCGGGTCGCTTTTGAAGTGCGAGATTCGCGACGGATGAATATCGTGGGTTGTTCGATTCTCGATTATTCCACCACAGGACTGCTGCTGAAGAACGTCTCCGAGAGTCGCGTGTCAGACTGCCTGATTTCTACCGATCTGCCCGACAGCGATAACGCCCAGGCGCTCGAGATCATCGGCGGTAAGGACAATCAAATCGTGAACAACCTTTATAAAAAGGTATCGCATAAGTAGAGTCCCTGGTTCACTAGCCACGCTCCCCTCATCGCATCAAAATGAGAGGAATACTCCGATCTGAATCTAATTGACTCAGGTCCGGGTGCTGCTATGATAAGCGGTCCCGCTGGATAACAATCAGGGCGATTTTCTGCAGGAAATCGCCGGTCATTCATATTATTTTTCCGTCGCTCGAGGAATCTGTTCATGTCGCAAATGTCACGTCGTCACTTTCTGAAAAAATCGGTTTACAGCGGTCTCTTCATGGGCCTGACTGCCAAGAGCTATCGCTCTACTTTCGCGGCAGTCCCCCCCAGCGAACGCGTGCGGATCGGCATGATCGGCGTTGGTAACCAGGGTGGCCCGCGGAACAACATGAAGTACTTCCTCAACAACATCGAAGCACTGTGTGACCTGGATCAGAATTACCTCGCCGAAGCAGACGCCTATCTGAAAAAGAACGCCAACAAGTCGGCCGTGAAGACAGACGATTATCGCCGACTGCTCGATTCCAAAGACATTGACGCTGTTGTCGTGACTGTGCCTGACCAGTGGCACGCCAAGATGACGGTCGAAGCCTGTCGAGCCGGCAAGGATGTCTACTGTGAAAAACCGCTGACACTCGTGGTTGATGAAGGTCCCGTGATGATTGACGCGGCACGGAAAAACAACCGTGTTGTCCAGACGGGCACCATGCAGCGCAGCGGCAAGGAATTCAAACTGGCCGTCGACTTGGTACAGTCGGGTCTCCTGGGTAAGATTCACACCGTGAACGTCACCCTGCCCGGTCCCAACTGGATCGCACGGGCCGGCAAGCCGGTTCCCGACAGTGCACCGCCACAAGGTTTCGACTTTGACCGCTGGCTGGGGCCGGCACCGGAGCGTCCCTACAACAAAAACCGGGTGCACTACCTGTTCCGTTTCTTCTGGGATTACAGTGGCGGCCAGCAGACCAACTTTGGTGCCCACCATCTGGATATCGCACAGTGGGGACTGGGGATGGATGAAAGCGGTCCCGTGAGTGCAGAAGGTTCGGCTACTTTCAATCCCGATGGCTGGTACGAAACTCCCGATACCACCAACATCAAATACACGTATGACAACGGCGTCGTCATGAACTGTCGCCAGGTTCCCGGCACCCCAAGCAAGAAACAGGGAACCGAGTTCGTGGGCGAAAAGGGAAGCCTGTTCGTCTACCGCGGCGGCATCATTGCGAATCCACCTGAGCTGTTGAAAGAAGTCGATGTGCCCAAGATTGTGAACCGTGATGCGAACATCGCGCACGTCAACAATTTCATTGAGTGCATCAAGACCCGCGAAAAGCCGGCCGCTGACATCAGCATCGGACATCGTTCCGCCACAGTCTGTCACCTCGGTAACATCGCCGTGCGGACCGGTAAGAAGATCCAATGGGATCCGAAACAGGAAACCATCGTGGGTGATGCTGATGCCGCTAAATGGCTCTCCAAGGAATACCGTAAACCTTACGAACTGGTGTAAGGTTGCTATATACGCGGTAGAAAAACACGATGGCCTCAGCACAGCGACTGGGTGGCACCGTTGGCTTGTCCAACGGTGTTCGCTCTGTCAATTCATTTCGTTTGAGAAATTTCGCTGCTGCGCGAATTTCTTAACTTTCTTCAGTAGCGGCCCGATTTTGATTCTGCTTACAATGAGGAAATCGTTCCTCCTGTTTTCCCACCTGATCAAGATCGAGTTTTCTCATGAAAATGCGCTTCCTGTTTTGCACTGCCGTCACCCTCTCTGTCCTGATTCTTACCGCTGCCGACACCAGCGCGGCTGAGACGCCCCAGGTGAAAGTCGGTTTCGCCGAGCGTGACATCACGCCGGAGATCGGCATGGAACAGCCGGGCGGTTACGGGAAATCGTTTCATCGTTCGTTTCACGATCCCTGCAAAACGCGGGCGGCTGTGTTTGATAACGGCACCAACGTGGTGGCAGTCGTCAGCCTGGATGCGCTGTTTATCCGCAGAGTCACCGTAGACGAAATCCGCGAACGGGTCGAAGCCAAATGCAAGATTCCGGCGAACTCGATTCTGCTGCACGCGACACACTCACACTCTTCCGGTCCGATGGGCATGATTCTGCCCGGCGAATACGATCATGCTTCGAAATTCGTGCAGGAACTGGCTTATGAAAAATCATCGACGGCTGACACTGCCTACCTGGAAACGGTCGTCGATCAGAGTGTGGAAGCGATCTGCGAAGCGTACAAAAAACGGAGTGCGTCTGAATGTGGAGCGGGTGTGGGGATTGAAGAACAGGTGGCCTTCAACCGCCGGTTCTTCATGCGGAACGGTTTGACCTTTACGCATCCGCGGCCCGGGAATCCGGATATTGTGAAACCGGCCGGTCCCGTCGATCCGGAAGTTGGCGTGATCGGCGTCTGGGATGAACAAGGGCAGCTCAAAGGGTGTATCGTGAACTTCGTGTGTCACGCCACAACCAACCCGGGCGGGATCTCGGCCAATTACATCTATTATGTGGAACAGGTGATTCGCGGCTTCTTCGGGAAAGATGTGACGCTGGTCTTCCTGGCCGGTGCGTCGGGCGATGTGACGCAGGTGGATAACCTTTCGAAATATCAGCGACGCCCCAGTGAAGAGTCGGCCCGGTTTGTAGGCGGACGGATTGGGGCCGAGGCGGTGAAAGTACTGCTCTCGATGCCACGTGGCAACTTCAAAACGATTGCCAGCAAAGTCAAAATGCTGGAGATTCCCCGCCGCAAGCCGACGCCCGAACATGTGGCCGAGGCGGTGGAAGTCGTCAAAGCGGGGCCCGCGAAGTCGAGCGCGACCGACTGGATCTTCGCGAAAGAGACCGTCCTGCTGGATGCCCGGCTACAACAGGAGCCGGTAGCGAAAGTGGAAGTGCAGGCGATCCAGATCGGCCCGGTGGTCCTGTTGACCGATCCCGCGGAATTCTTCTGCCAGCTGGGTCTGGACATCAAAGCGGGCAGTCCGTTTCCGATCACGTTCCCGGTCTCACTGGCGAACGGTTGCGTCGGTTATGTGCCCACGAAAGAGGCGTTCGACAAGAACGGAGGCGGCTACGAAACCCGGCTGACCAGTTACAGTAACCTGGTCACCACGGCGGGTCCCCAGATGGTTGAAGCGGCGGTGGAACTGTCTAAACAGTTGACGCCGGACGAACAGCCCGAGCGTCCTGCGGCACCGGCGTTCAATAATAACCCCTGGGCTTATGGCAGCCTGGCACCGCAGGTTGATTAGACCGCGAAATCATTGAAGTTTTTTTTGCTACCACGAAAAGCACGAAAGACACGAAAAAAGCAGCATTAAGGACTGTTTAAACAGACTCTCCTTTGATGATCGAATCATTATTTTTTTGAGTTCTTTAATTCATTGAATTCTTGCTCGAGTTTTTTCATATAAACTCGATTATTTTGACTCACTGCTGAAAATATATGATTCCGAAATTCCTGTTGTTCTTTTGTAAGAAGTGTTTCATCTGCACGTATTGAGTACAAGTAGCTTTGCCACTTCAAGGTATTAATAGCCGCCTTGTAGTAGAGGGTTGAATCCTGATATGAATTTTGAGGAACCATTTCTACTTCTGCATTATCCGAACACCTTATAATCTTTGTCCCAACTCTTCTAAAAATCGCCCCGACTCCTTTTTCATAATCCAAGCTATTCTGTTTCACATAATCACAGTCGTACAAACTAATTAGTTGATCTGTCAAACCATCTTTAAACATTGGTTGATAGAATTCTTGGCAATTCAGTCCGACTGGGTATTGCAAAAATGGACGACTGATTTTGCTTTTGCCCTGTGTAATATCATGTCTAAATATTAAATCGAATTCGTCATAGGGCTCAACCCAAGCATATTTTGAATATGGGAAACCTATTTCTTTCGAAAACAAAAAATCAAATGAAAGGTTTGTAAAATAGTAGTTATTAACTACTAGAGAAAATGCGCTTGGTAAGTATCCGAATAAAAGTGTATCGGCCCCTGGCACTGATAATTTTTCAATAGCGGGATCGGCCTTCGAAATAAATAATGCTCGATCTTTTTGACCTAAACGAGTTGAGATATGAAACTTGGGTCTTATGTTAGTGATATTTCGATTGAGTTGATTGAATCCCAACCACAATCCAATACGAACTTTATCAAACCAATCTAACAGCAAACTCACATCATGTACTGAAATCTTCTGTTGGTTAAATAACTTTTCAAATATCTGCTTCGTATTTTTTTCCAAGTCTGAATAATTATGATTGCATTTACTGCATGCAGGAAATGTGAAAGCGTCGAATGCAAATTCTCTCCGCGTAGAAGAGTTTCCATTAGATATATTGAATCCGAAGAATGCTTTTCTTTTAGGATCACCGGTTAAAGCAATCAGCCAATGAGGAAGCACATGCTCTTTCGTTTTTTCTTCTGGTTGCTCACCACAAAAAATACAATACTTTGCCAATGCTTCCACTCCTTATCAATCCCAACTCCCTGCATTTCCAAGATACTAATACAGACAGCGGTATTTAGGAAATAGTACACGTACAAGAGAAAACCATCCCAACCTATTCAGCCCACTCAACGCAGCTATCATCACGCCACAAATCAATGCGATGATTTATTCGCCGACATAAATGAACTGGATGGCGTCGGCGATGACGTATTTGCCGTCGGTGCCTGCGTTGGAGATTTTCACCCAGCCTGATTTGCCTTTGACGAAGTGATAGGTGCCCAGGGTGCGGAACAGTTTGTTGTGCGGGGGGATCTGCTGCTGGTTGATGCGGATTGTTTTTTCGCCGGCGGCGTGGTGGATTGTGACCGGTGTGTTCGTGGATCTGCGGATGTTGTAGCAGTGCGACATCCGGACTTCGTAAGGGCCGGACTTAGGAAGATCGGGAGTGAAGATGACCGCTTTCTCCCCCTTCCCTTGTTTCTGATCGTGCAGATAGCCGAGCCCGACGTAGGGGGGCGTGTGCGTGGAATACTGCCAGGTGCCGACAAGCCTGGCCTGGGTTTCATCGACGACGATGCCTTTCAGTTTTGTGGGATCGGGCACGATGAAGGGGACGAGTTCAGGTTTATCGACTTCGCCGGGGGCGTGGGTGTTGGCGACTGCGTCGGGGTGAGGTTTGAGTTGGGGCGTGGGTTCGCTGGAATGGATGGGTGCTGGTTGTATTGAGAGGCAGGCCAGGAGGATCGTGGCAATGAGTGTGGGTTTCATGAGCGCTGTTTTCTGTGAGCGGAATGGGAGTGGCAAGGTACCATGACAGGCTTCTCTGAATGACTCAGGCACAGTTGGCTTGTCCAACTGTGGCACCCGGTAGTTCTACATTTGAAGGGGCCATACCAAAGTCGTTTCAACCCGGGCTAACGCCCTGCGGCTAATGGCGTAACCCCTGCCCTGCTTGAGAGCCTGGGGTTGGTTGATCAGTTCAACGTTATTCTTTTTACCGGCTTACCGGCGGCTGGCGTTTTGCCGCTCAGGGTGAGGCGCGTTTACTAACCCGTTGCTCTTCTTCTCTGTAATTTCCTGCTCTCTGCGCTCGGAAGAATTCTATTCGGGCTCAGCCGTGATTCATAATTGCAAACTCAACACACGGTGATGCAACTAGGCGATTGGTTGTGGCATCAGAACTGGGAGATCGGGTTTGACCTCGGGGGTTTCTTCGGCCAGTACGGTTTCGCAGAAGAATTTCAACAGCTGTTTCAGGTCTTCGTTCTGGACGCTCTCGGCCAGTTCTTCGGCCCGGTCTCGTGACTTGTCAACCAGGACTTCGGCTTTCGTGAAGACATCACAGGCTTCATAGATTTTCCGCAAGCGGTTGATGCGTGCGTAGTCCGAAGGACCGCCGCCGTTGAGAATTTCCTTGAGTTCGGCTTTCTGCTGTTCGTCGCCGGCCTGCAGGGCCAGGGCGAGTAACAGGGTAGGCCGCATCGCCAGGGCATCCTGACCGGAGATGAGCTTGTTATTGTCATCGCCGCGCCAGTCTTTGAGGTCGTTCAGAATCTGGAAGCCGACGCCGATCTGGCGCGAGAAGGAAGAGATCAGTTCTTCATACTCGTTGACGGAGCCTGTCATCCGCACGCCGGCATAGAGGGCGGCTTCGAATGCGGGGGACGTTTTGAGTGCGTAGATCTGCAAGGCATCCAGCGGGGAGAGTTCGAAGGTCTCGCTTTCCTGCCAGGCCATTTCCGCCCCCTGCCCTTCACAGAGCTTGAGATGTGCGGCGGCCATTTTTTCGACCAGGTCCGCGGCAGCTTCAGCACCGATGTCGGCCCGGGCTTCGTTGAGCAGCCGGTAACCGATGCCGATCAGGTAGTCGCCGATGTTGATGGCCATGCCGGTGCCGTGCTGACGGTGCAGGGTTTCCTGACCGTAACGGTACTGGTCATCGTCTTCGATGTCGTCGTGAATCAGTGACGCTTTGTGGAAGACCTCAATCGCCATCGCAGCTTTCTGCACGCCCAGCGGATAAGTCTGACTGTTGTCTGCTGCCTCGTCCTGTTGTGCCTTGATCAGAGCATCGTAGGCCGCCAGGGTGATGAAGGGACGGAAGCGTTTGCCGCCATGCTTGAGCCATTCGTAAGCGATGGCTTCGGTCTTGCCCAGCGGTGTGCGGGCGGCGGCTTCGGTTTTTGTGCGAAGCGGAGGCAGAATTTCGTCAAAGTGTTCTTCGAACAGCGAGTTGGCGGCCCGCATGGTGGGCAGATAGCTGCGGGTCAGCGGCTGTTCGAGTGGTTCATATTTCTCGAGGACTTCCCAGATCCAGGGCTCGTCCATCTTGGTGTTTTTACAGTCACCGGAATGCAGGGGGACGGCGTAGGAAGGTACGCCGGCGATGAGGACTTTGTCGATCGACTTTTCCAGCACGTTGAGACAGGCGACCCCGAGGATGCCGTCCACGTAACCGCCGACGATGATCTTGAGGACCACGGGCGAACCTTCGGCGACGAGCACCTTGTAGCCCAGCTTTTCGGCTTTGACTTTGTAGTCAGCGATGGAGCAGGCGCCGCATTTTTCGCAGTCCAAACCGAACTCATCGTATTCCGCGGGACAGCCTTCGGCATGTTTCAGGCAGTGCGGCAGGAGGAGCAGACGGCGTTCGAAGGGAATCGCGAGGAACTGGCGTTTCCAGAAGAAGTTGCCGATCAGCACCATCATGAAGCCGAGGAATTTTTCGGGCTGTTCCATTTCCGCCAGCAGTTCGCGCGACCAGTCTTCCAGCATCGCCTTGGTGAAGGGATTGGAGCAGTCGAGACGTTGCACGAACTTCTCGGCTTCTGCTTTCATCTCTTCGCGCAGCGCAAGGGTTTCCGGCACCGCCTTGAGATGGCTGGTACTGCGGCGTTTTCTTTTGACCGGTTTGGGATCTTCGGAAGCACGGCCCTCAGCTTGATCGTGAGCGGGGACGCGTTTGTCTTCGGAACTTTCCTGGTCTAAAGGCGCAATGGACACGGAAGACTCCTCTATGGTTAGTATCTCATTCGAGTGGTAACACAATGAATGTAGAAAATCAGGCTTGAGAACGCAGGTGGGACCTATTTTTCCTTTACGGACATTATAGGGGAATCTGCTGCATCAAGCGACAATCTAAATTTCTCATCCGGACATTTTTTAAAAACCGTTTCCGCCCTTTGCAAAGCAGAAACAGAGAAGATAACTGGATAAAGTTGTTCGAAATACCAGAGCTTGGCAAAGTAAAACCCGATGGGTGTGGTTTCTGTATAGGTGCCTGCTTCGACGCGATCGAGCAGCCAGCCCAGCCCCTGTTGCAGGCAGGGATTCTCCAGTGATAGCCCCACGGACAGCAGAGCATCGACGGCGAGCGCTGTCTCTTCCACGCTGGACGGTGCGCCTTCCGCGCCGCCCCAGCCGCCATCGGGATTCTGTACGCTTTGCATAAACTGGATGGCCTGTTCCGCCTGGGGCGTTGTACGACGTTCTTCGTGTGCATAGGCAGCCAGCACGCGTGCCGTCCCGTAGACCGGGTTCTCGTCATCATCGACATGCTGATTACCGAACCAGAGTGGCAGCCAGGAACCGTCGGGCCTCTGCTGGGCGGCGAGGTATTTATAGCCGCGTTCGATGGCCTGGGTTGCCCGAGTGCGTAGAGTGCTCTCTTCGGCTGTTGCTTCTGTTTTGAGCCAGGCTTCCAGCGCCCGCAGGACGTGTGCCGAGATGTCTGCGGCACTTTGGTCGAAGGGGAGCGTCCCCCAGCCGCGACAGAAAGTAGGCCAGCCGCCGTTGGAATTCTGCAGATCGAGCAGCCAGTTGACGCCGTTCCGCAGAGAGGTCTGCAATTCGGGTGAGGCCTCTTCGGCTTCCTCAGTCTGCAGGTTCAACAGAGCCAGAATGGCGCCGGGGGTATCGTCGGCATCGGGTACGCCGCCGGGGAGATCGGTCCAGGCCCAGCCTCCGGGTTCGGCTGCGGTGTAGGGATGAAGTTCGGTGTATTGCTCTTGAATCAGCCAGTCGCGAATCGGTGCTTTTTCGAATTCCGACAGTGTGCCTTCCAGGGCGTTGACGGACAACGTCGTCGTCCAGGTGGCGAGGTTGGTGTCGATGGGCCAGCTGCCATCGGGTCGTACGGAGTCGAGCAGGAACGCGAGTCCTTTCTGCACGACTGGATGATCGACGAGTCCCATGCCGGCCAGACTCATGGTGACGAAACTGGTCAGCGGCGCGGCTTCGAGAAAGCCGCCGTTCTCGGGTTGAATTTCAATCAGCTTTTTCAGACTGCGTTTGACAGACAACTTGCGAATCAGCCGCAGAATCGGATTGCGGGGCTTACAGAAGTGGTGCCTGACCTGACCGATGGCGATCAGTGCGGGCAGAGCGTAGCTGACCACGGGGAGCTTGACGGTTTTATAAAAGCGATGCGGCAGACAGGAGAGTTCAAACGGAAGCGCGGGAATGGTTTTCCATTTGACGAGTCCGGCCAGGGCGCAGTGTGTGAGGATCGGCACGGAAAACGTTTTGTCTTTGCCGTAGCGTTCTACGACAGCGGTGACGCCTCCTACCCGGTCGATATATTGACGGGCGTTGACAACGTGGGAGACATAGTGCTCTGTGTTTTTCGTCGCATGAAAGGCCGCGTGACAGAGCATCGTGGTGGAGATATTGCTGAAGCTCTTAATGGTGTCACCCCAGCCGCCATCGGGGTTCTGGTGCCGGGCCAGCCAGCGGATGCCCTGTTCGATGTAAACGTTGAGCGAATCATCTTCGGCGGGACGCTGTCGACGGATCATCTCAAGAGCCATGATGGCGGTGGCTGTCGAGAGAGCTGAGGTCGAGAGTTCTCCTTCCCAGTGGCCGGCGGCATTCCGGGCACTCAGCAGGTAATCGCGAACCCGCTGCGAAGCTGCCTGCACGCGTTGGTAGGAGATGGTCTCACTCATTCAGGTCTGTTCCTGCTGGGAGTTTCGTATGGGAAAGGAGAACGTTTAAATATCGAGTGCATCCAGGTTGTCCATCAGGTCCTCCAGCTCTTCATCGGTGGCCTTGGAGACCTTGGAAGACTTGCGGAGACCGACTCCCATGCCCACGGCATCGCGTCCGTCCGCCACCAGTTCTGCATCACGTTCCCGGGCCGCCATCTCGAGTGCATCAGGGGCCCCAAACAGTTTGGAAAGATCAATTTTCAGACCGGCGACTTCACCATCCGCGCCGGCAATGCCCGGCGTTTTATGACCGGGGAAGATAATCGCATTCTCGGGACAGACACGACTGCAGGCCGGACAACCCTTTTTGCAGCTGTCCTGTTCTTCAACCAGGATCTGTCCCCCCTGGTCGACGCCGTAAACGCCAAACAGGCAGAAGTCGATGCACTCCATACAGTTCGTGCAGAGGCCGTAATCGATGACCGGATACCAGCGGCGTTTGGTCGGTTCCAGTTTGACGTCTTCTGCTGTTTCCGCGGCGTTGTTTTTGTCGGCGTTGATAATGTCCAGCGGCTTGAGATACTTTTCCAGTTGTGCCGGCTGAGGGGCGGACTGCAGCATATCCATCAAGGGGACGGTCTGCACCTGGGATTCGCCGGCGATACGTTTGATTTCCTGGACGTAGTCTTCGGGCCTGGAACTCACTCGGAGGTCGATCGAGTAGATGTGTCGATCGGGGATTGTTTTCTTGCGTTCGGGATTTTCGAAAGGTGCGTTCTGCTTCTGTTCCTCTTCTTCGTCTTCATCCACTTCTTCTCTGAGCAGGACGTGCCCTTCCTTGCCGCGGACTCCCTGGCGATCCAGAATCCAGTGACAGGCACGGGGATAAAGCCAGGAGAGGATCACCAGATCCCCCCGCAGTGCCTGCAGGAAGAGGGTGCCGGTATGGTCGGCGGAAAGATCGTAGAGATGGGGAACCAGCGAGACTTCGATCTCGGGTTCCATCAACAGTGTGGCGGCGAGAGTCTCTTCGAGCTCACGTTTGGCGGGATTTTTCCCCTGAGCCTGAGAGATCACCACTGTTAATTTTTTGTCAGCCATACTGAAAACCTTTTCAACGCGAAACGATACTCAATCCACATCAAATCGTTTCTCAGTTGAGTTGTCCTTTGATGATCCGCTGTGTCTGTTCCCACACACTGTCTAATAGTTGCAGATACTCGGGTGGGGTCAACCACTGGGCATCCGACTCCATCTCAAACAGCCAGCCTTTGTCGTAATTGTCCGACTGATTGATGGCCGAGGGATCGTTCAACAGTGCTTCGTTAAATTCCAGGATCTTGCCTTCCGAGGGGGAAAACAGGTCAGACAGTGCCTTGGAACTTTCGATCTCCCCGATTTTCTGCTTTTCCCGCACCACAGTAAACGGATCGATAAACCAGTCCAGGAAATAGACATCCTGCAATAGCCGAACCGAGTAAGCCGTAAATCCGACGCGGTAATGGTCCTCCTGCGGCAGTAACCACAGGTGTGACTTACTATAAACACGGTCCTGAGGAATTCGGGCCTCGAAATTCCCCATCATAAAGACAAGATCGTCAGGCATGGTTGGATTGTGCTATGAGCATCGTTGGAACAAAGCTCAGGGGAACAGGGGATTATCCCAAATCGGATACGGGCAGGATTTTTCGCAATATACACTACCTAAATAGTAGAAACAGTTTGTACGCGGGATGCAAGCAGGATTCCCTTGCGAATGACGGGAACCAAAAATTTTATCGCCGTCGGTCCGTAAAACTTTCCCGCGGGGCTGCTTGTATCGACGGGCCGTCAGCCGAGGATGCAGATCACAGGTGTGAACTCCTGGCTGTGCTGAACCAGCTGAATCCCGGAATTTCGAGTGCCGCCAGTCTCCCTAAGCCTATTGTATGCTGGTTGTACCTACCTTTTTCTTGAATTACGGACCTTTTCCACCGTTTTACTGCTCACAGAGATTCCGCCTACTCCCGCACCTGGCAAAACATTCGTTACATTTTCTGAATATTTTGTTTGACAGCTGATTTTTCGAGGGTAATATCGAAACCAGTCAACAGGTATGGCATTGTACGTACCTTTCATCTCATGACTGATACTGAACTTGAGGAAATCCGATCTTGTTCTCCGCGCATGACGTCTTGGAAACGACAAATACCACAGGGCTCTCAGAAGCAGATGCCACGCGGACCAAGTACGAGCGGATCGGGGAACATCTCAAGCGACAAATACGAGAAGGCCAGATTCTGCCGGGGACGGCCCTACCTTCTGAACAACAGTTAGCCAGCCTGTTCGACAGCGCGCGGAGCACAGTGCGGCAGGCGATGGGGCTGCTGGAACGCGAGGGCCTGGTAAGCCGGGTCCAGGGCAAAGGAACCTTTGTCAGTGACCAGGCCCGTCAACGACTCTCCTGCGGACTGGACATTCTGGCGCTGGTGATTCCCGAAGTCCTGTCCGGCTTCTACCCCTCGCTACAGCACAGCTTCGAAGAGTCGGCAAGCCAGACTCAGAATCAGATGCTGGTCTGCTGCACGCGGAACAACATCGATAAACAGGGCAACGTCATCTTACAACTAATCGATAACCAGGTCGGGGGCGTGGCGATCGTGCCCGCCAGTACGCCCCCGACTCCTGGTTATCAAATCCGTCAACTGCAGAAAGCGGGAATTCCCGTGGTACTCTGCCATCGCCCGGTGGAAGGTATTACTGCGCCGCTGCTGGGACTCCCCTTTCGCGAAATCGGCCGGCTGGCGGGAGAGGCACTGGTGGCACAGGAACACCGCCGCTGTGGGTTCTTCGCCCCGCACCGTACACGGACAACCGATTTATATCTGGAGGGATTCCAGCAGGCCCTGGCCGACGTCGGCTGCACACTGGCAGAGGAGCACAGTTATTTCGGTGCGCCCGGCGTGATCGACATGCAGGAACTGGATGCGGAAATCGCGTCCACACTGCAGCAGATGCTGGAACGGCCCGACCGTCCGACGGCCATCTTCACATCGTTCGATTCGATGGCCGAACGGATTTATCTGCACCTGACCAAAATGGGACTGCGGATGCCGGAAGACATCTCGCTGATTGGCGTGGGCGACCAGGTCCGTCACAGCGTGCTGCAACAGCAGATCGCTTCTGTCACCGTGGATGAAACCCGTCTGGGACATCGGGCGGCAGAGCTTTTAGACCAGATGCGAACCGGAGGCATGGCTATCGAAACCACACTGACGGAAGTCATGCCTGTAGAAGTTTACCAGGGGACGACCCTGGGACCTGTAAATACGAACGTTTGAAACTCCATAGATTCCGAAAGGAATTCAGCGCCTATCGAAGTGAGTTTGACCTGTCCAAGGTAGATCGTCGCCGGACATAAACACGTCCAGAATCAGCGCCCCGCTCTGTCGGGCCGGCGTCGCATTTTCCATCTGTTTGTGAGGGCTAAAAAATGCAAAGCAACGTCTTGAAACGTCGTGGATTCACACTGATTGAACTGCTTGTGGTTATCGCGATCATCGCGATCCTGATCGCCCTGCTACTGCCGGCGGTCCAGCAGGCACGAGAAGCGGCCCGCCGCAGCCAATGCAAAAACAATCTCAAACAGATGGGGCTGGCAACTCATAATTATCACGATGCGCATGGCGTCTTCCCCATCAGCCACGGGGATACCGGCAATTCATTCGGCTGGCGGTCGATGATTCTGCCCTATATCGATCAGGCGCCACTCTACAACCAGATTAATTTCAGCGGGAACATTGTCGATGCGGGTAACCTGACCGTGGCCCAGACTCCCCTTGCCGTCTACCGTTGTCCCAGCGATCCGACGCCGGATCGCGTGAGCGGAGGCAACCTGGTCTGGTCAAACTGGTGTTTTCCCGCAAGTTGTCCTTCCAGCTCCCGGAATAACATTGCCGTCACCACTTATAAAGGGGTCGACGGACGAGGCTACGACCAGACGGCGACTGCTTCCCCCATCCCGCAAGGGATGTTCGACCGCCGGATGGGGCTGCGGGCCAGTGGTGGCGGAGGTTCGATTGTGACTCCCAACCGGACGATGAAAATGCGTGACGTGCTGGACGGCACTTCGAACGTGCTGTTTGTGGGAGAGAACTCTCCCGGCTTCCACGCCTGGTCGTCCTGGGCGGCCTGGCATTCCCCGATGACCACCGCCTATCCGATCAATCATCCGTTTCGCGTCTGGCCGAGTGCCCAGACCCGCATCAGTTCGGGGGCTCACGGCTGGGTCGATGGCTTTGCCTCTTCCAGTTACCACGTCGGCGGTGCGCACTTCATGATGGTGGATGGAAGCGTGCATTTCTTCAGTGAGAACATGGACTTCCAGACGTATCAGCAGCTGGGGAATCCGCAAGACGGTTTGCCTACCGGCGGATTCACTTACTGATCGACACTCTCATCTCTGATTTATTCGCTGTTCGAAACGAGCCAGGAGTACGCCATGATTCCGTTTTGCCGCCTGACCATGACAGGCTCTTTGTTGCTGATGTTGCTGATCGCGGTCGGCTGTGGTGGGAAACAGGAAGACCTGCCGGAAACCGTCGCGGTCTCGGGGATGGTGACCTACAAGGGAGCACCGGTTCCCGAAGCCACGATCATGCTCTACCCGGTTGAGGGACGTAAGCCGGCTTCGGGTCGAACGGACGCGGAAGGGAAGTTCACGCTGACCACATTCAATAAAGACGATGGCGCCCTGCCCGGCGAACACCAGGTGACGGTGAATGCTTTTCAGTCGACGCCCGAGGGCGTTTCGATGAAAAGTTCGATCCCGATCAAGTATTCAAACCCGAGCAGTTCGCCTTTGAAAGTGACAGTTTCTGAAGGGGATGCGGATCTGAAGCTGGAACTGACGGATTGAGGGTTTGAGGGGCTGAGTAACAGTGGTGTAACCAGTTCCCTGCACTTTGTGGGCATCGTGATCCTTAATCGGACGCGGTAGCTGCGACCTCCTGCTCGCTGCGCTCGGCCCGAATTTATTCGGGCCCACCCTGTTTTTTTCTCATTCTAGATCTTCTTCACTGATCTTAGCACTGTTGGGCAAGCCAACAGTGGCACCCGGTGATTGTTATGAGATGTCCGATGGGGTTAGATCGTGTTATTGAATGCAGCCGTCTTCCTTTTTACCGGCGGCTAGCGCCTTGCCGCTCAGTTTTTTTTGGCTTGCTGGAATTTAGTTCGCTGTTTGTTCTTCTTCCAGGAGTGCGGGGGGCATGATTGTCGGGCGGTTGACGAGGGAGACGAGGACGAAGCTGAGCAGCATCAGCAGATACCAGGCGACGAGCTTGGTGATGGAGACGAGTTGCCAGTGGTGCTGTTGCGTGGGGTAAACCCAGACATTGGCAAACGTTGAGATGTTCTCGGCGAACCAGATAAACAGCGCGACCAGCAGCCAGCCGACGACCAGGGGCATGTGCCGGTGGATGCGGTCCATGCGAAAATAGATCTGTACGCGGCCGAACATGACCAGGCTGGCGATAATCAGCAGCCAGCGGATGTCGGTGACGTAATGGTGTGAAAAAAAGTTGATGTAAATCAGCGTCACCAGCACGACCGTGGTCCAGAGCGGCGGATAGCTGGAATAGCGAAAGTCAAAGATCCGCCAGACGCGGGCGATGTAACTTCCGACCGCGCTATACATGAAACCGGCAAACAGGGGGACGTTGCCGATACCGATCACGAATGGTTCGGGATACTGCCAGGACTTAATGCCGTCGGAGGTTTTAAAGAGTTCCATGATGGTGGCGACGATGTGAAAGATCAGAATCACGACCGCCTCTTTGGGTGACTCCAGACGAAAGGCGAGCAGAAAGATCTGGAAACCGACGGCGGCCAGGAAGAGAAAATCGTAGCGGTAGAGCGATTCGAAAGGGTACCAGAAGCGAGTGATAATGATCATCGCCAGCAGGAACCCGCCGAAGATACAGGCCGAGGCCTGTTTGATACCGAAGAGCCAGAATTCATACAGGAATGTTTTCAGTGGTGTTACCTCGGGATGTTTTTGGCTGGCGGGATGGTATCGCGAATTATTGGGGTTACTACCACGAAAAGCACGAAAGATACGAAAATTTTCTGCTGGGAAGGCTGATGAAGTAACTGAGGGATCAGCGGGGTTGGGCTAACCCGTTTTCAGGTATTCATTCCTCACTACAAGCGAGTGAGCTAAGAAAATCCCCCGTTCTTCTATCCGCGGAAGCTGTCGCAAGCGTTATAGGACAGACAGTGTCTCCATATGGTGGCAGGACAATCACAGGAAGTCCGTAATAGACCGAATCAGGTTCTTCATCGAGTTCCCACTGGCCTCCTTTGATTTTGATAATGGTTTCTCCGATATAACAGGCCAGAAGATTCAGGATCTGACTTTCGGACTTCTTCAATAAATCGTCGGTATCCTGATAATGACTGAGAATCCACTCCTCCAGTGCATCGAGGCTTTCAGGAGAATAGTCATACTCCTGATCGCTCTCATCCATGAAAGACTGGAACTCCTGCAGAAAGTCCGGCAGGTAGTCGAGCCAATCCTGAAACTGTTGCCTCTCAGACATTTTTGATTCCTTACTCGCAAATCGCCAGTGCTGAAAACTCGTTCCCTACAGCTTAACGATTTTCAGGTACGGGGGTGGGGTTCGTTTTTATAAAATTTCTGATTGGTCTGAATTCCATCGGCGGGCAATGGGAAACCGTGAGGGGCAATGTTGAACTCATGAAGATCGGCTTTAACAGCTGAGATCCTGTGATCGCCTTGTTTTTCTTTCGTGAACGCAACACTGTCAGTTTCCTGCTCGCTGCGCTCGGTTCGAATTTTATTCGGGCTCACCCTGTTTTTTTACGAGCCGGATGGGGTCAGATCGTTGTACTGGAGGCAGGCTTCGACCTTTTTACCGGCGGCTAGCGCCTTGCCGCTCACGGGAAGTAATGAGGGATTGCCATGGGATGTTGTAGCTTGTGGGTTGTAGTGAAATCGGTGGCGACCTGGGGCTCTGTGCTGCTCTTTGTTATGGAGTTGGTCATGGATTGTATTTATTTTGTGAATCGGCAGTTGGGGGTCAAGACAAAATTTTGTCCTGATGTGGCCGGATTTTGTCCTGGTCTGTCCCAGATTTTGTCCTCGTCTAACCGGTTTGTGTCCTGGTTTGCCCTGAACATGGAGGGGCGAACTTTGCGAACGGGTGTGCTCTGCTCCACTAAACAGTCAGTGAAAAGCGATGCGGATTCAGCTGTTGTTTCAGCACTGGTGCAGGATGTTTTAGTGCAGACCACCTGTCTCGCGCGCGAGCCAGATGCGAAACAGGATACGTTTCGGCAGAGGCGATTCCAGTTCAATCTGTTCCCTTTCAGAGACAGAAGTGAACTGAAAACCGGGGAGTGGATGCGGAGAGAACTGATGAGGGATCCTTTGAAAGCGGATCGGGCGGGGCGCAATAAAAAAGGGGAACAGGTACAAGACCTGTTCCCCGATCGGAACTGGGGTTGGCTCCAAGCCAGCCCCCGCACACTTCCGTTACTCAGCGGTGAGTGCAGCCGTCTGTGGTGCAATCACCAGATCGATGGGATTAGAAACCGCTTCGTCGCCCCGCACCACGATCATTGTGGCTTCTGCAGCATCGACGAGTGGCAGTTCCGGAACCTGAATCCGAACACCCAGATCATACCAGCCGTAGATCTCAGCTTCGAAGTTCATTCCGTTCATCGAGATCAGCACTTTGCCGGGCTCCGGTCCCAGACCTTCACCTGCCAGGTTGATCAGGGCACCGCTCACGACGACGTCGGAATCAGACGAGAACAGGGCGGGATCGACGGGCAGAACATCAACTCGCGGCATCACAGCACCGTTGTTTTCCTCGAAGGCTTCGGGGATTTCGCGGTGCGAATCGATCAGCACGTGCAGTTGTTCAAAGGGAACCTGGTTTCCTTCTGCATCGGTCGACATCATGCTGGCTTCAAAAGGCAGACGGATGTCGACAGACTGAATCTGACCGGCGGCGATATTATCAACCCGCGTACCTGCTTCAGGGAGTCCTGCGACCGCATCACGAGTGTTGGAAGCCAGCAGCATGACGTTGAAGGGAGCGTTGATATCGACGTCGCTGTTATTGCGGAACCAGACGCGGTAGCGGGGACCGAGTTCCTGTTCCGGGTGACCGGAGTCAACAAAGCGGACAGCCAGCATCTGCAGGTCGAGACCCGCGTCAATCACGATGGGTTCCACGTCAACCCAGGTACCACAGGTGACGATGGGCAGCGGCTGCCAGACGGGGCAGTCATACCAGACCCAGGGACCACAGGGATCATAGATAATTGGACGACAGAGCAGTGGACGAGGATCGCAGATCGGGTGACACCAGTCCCACCAGCACCAGTCAACCCAGGCACTCCAGTGCGGGCTCCAGCAGTAGCTGGGGTAGAACCCGGAACCGGCGTAGAAGAAGCCGAAGTGAGTGTTGACGAAGGAATTGTTCATTTTGCCGAACAGGCTGCGGTTCCGCCATCCGCCATGCTTGAGCAGATTCTGATTCAGTTTCAACTGACGGGCGACGTCACCTTTTTTGTGCAGCTCAAACTGTTTCTTGAGGTGCCAGTTCTTGTTCTGCTTGCTGTTAATCAACGCGTTCAGCTGACCGGCTTTCAGTTTCTTATCAAGGTTACCGTTGATCGGCTTGATGTTTTTGCCTTTGAAGAAATCTTTATCCAGGGGAACGCCATTCTTACCCAGCCAGTTTTTCGAAGGACCTTTGGGACCGAACTTGTGGTCTTTTCCCTTGATCAGATCTTTGTGTTTGGACAGATCGATGACACCAGGATATCTGGTTTTTCCCGAGTTCTTACCCGGCTTGCCGAGCAGATCGTCGCGAGAGATGCCTTTGACTGGCGGGATGCGATTTCCCTTACCGGGTTTGAAAACATCTCTGCCTGGTTTGAAGACATTATTTTTGCCGTTGAAGTCTGGTCGAGGACGGACCGTATTCTTCCCGGGCTTGGGAACAAACCTGCCGTGGTCCGGTTTGCGATCCGGAATCTTCAGGTCAGGTACTTTGCGATCCGGGATCTTGCGGTCTGGGATCTTCCGGTCGGGAACTTTGCGATCAGGAATTTTGATTTCAGGACGTTTGCGATCAGGAACTTTAAAATTGGGATTTTTGAAATCCGGTCGTTTGCGATCGGGAACGCGTGGCTGCAGATCTTTGGTGTTGAGATTCAGACCACTGCTCTTGCCGAACTGCGGCATTTTGAAATCAGGTCGCGAGGATTTCGGTGCGACCTTAAAGGAGGGTCGGGATTTTTGTGACCCTCGATTGAAGGCCTTGGGTGATGTTTTACCAGCACTCTTTTTGAAATCGCGAGTAA
This sequence comes from Gimesia benthica, assembly GCF_009720525.1. Lineage (NCBI taxonomy): Bacteria > Pseudomonadati > Planctomycetota > Planctomycetia > Planctomycetales > Planctomycetaceae > Gimesia > Gimesia benthica. The sequence continues at coordinate 5,573,535 of NZ_CP043930.1, read as the reverse complement.
CGCGACTCGGGCGACTTTGAGAAGACGATTTGGGCTGACTGCTCTGTTTTTGACTTGAACTTTTAAAACGACTTGAGGAACTCTGTGAACGAATTGAGCGACTGGAACTGCCTTTGTCACTGCGGCTGGATTTGCTGCTGTTGTCGCTGCGTCGGGATGACTTGTCGGCTGCGAAGGCCGGGGCACCACAGATGCCGCCTGCCAATGCCAGCGAAAGCAGGATTCGAAACGGCCGTCGTAAGCTACGTTTTTTTCTCTGGATCATCTTGACTCTCCCCCTTAAGGCTAAATCTTAAAAGCCCGCGTTGTGATGTGAACGACATTTGGGAAGAGCGTAAAATATGCCAATTATGACGATTTGACGTGGTGGCCTGACAAACAAAGCCACAAGCCTTATCCAGCAAGCAACTTATAACATTTTCACAACAGGGAAAGCAGTCAAGGATTTTCTTGTAAATTCCACAAAGCGAACCGGAGCGCCATCAGAATGAGAGCACCCCAAAATCAAATTCGCAGCAACAGACCGGTTGAATCAGGAAGATTTTGCCGAAGCCAGCGACTTGTCGTTCTGCGACTTCCGCCAGTCGTTCAGGCGGCGGAGCAGAGCGTCGCGAGTCTGTTGATGAGCGGGGTCCTGAGAGAGGTCGTGCATCTCCAGAGGGTCGTTCTGAAGATCGAAGAGCTGGACTCGATCGAGGTGCGGATAGAGGATCAGCTTCCAGCGGTCGGTGCGGATCATGCGCTGGAAGTCGCGGAAGTAGCCGTAGATTTCCTCGTAGATCTCCTCTTGCTTCCCTGTGAGGACCGGTTTCAGACTTTTGCCTTCGACCGATTTGGGAATGGGGATGCCTGCGAGGTCACAACTGGTGGGATAGAGATCGCGGAGATAGCACTGCGCGGCCGAGCGCTGATCGGCGGGGACGCCGGGACCGACGATGATCATCGGAACGTTGATCGTGTGTTCGTACATGTTCTGCTTGCCTCGCAGCCCGTGGCTGCCGACTGCCAGGCCATGATCGCTGGAGTAAATCAGAATGGTATTATCCCACTGTCCCGATTTTTTCAGGGCTTCAACAATCCGTCCGACTTGCGAGTCCAGATGCGAAATCACCGAGTAATACAGGGAGAGATCGTTCTGCACGACCTTCCTGGTGCGAGGCCAGGGCAGCAGTTTTTCATCGCGACCGTCGAAGTTCCCGTGATCAAAGGGATGCTCGGGCAGGAAGTTCTTGGGAACGGGCATTTCGTCGGGGTTGTAGTATTGTTCGTAGCCGATAGGCATGAGCAGTGGATCGTGGGGGGCGGTGAAGCAGACATGGAGGAAGTAGGGTTTGCTGTGTTTGCGTTCGATGAATTCGATGGCTGCGTCAGCAAAGTGTTCGCTGATATTGGAGGTCAGCCCGACGCCCTTCTCGGGAAAGAAGTGACGCTCATCATCCTGAAAGATCCAGCCACGGTAGCCGGTCACGAGCAGACCGTTGCCATCGTAGGAGGGAACCGCCCAGCGACCGCCGCCGCCGGTAAACAGGCCCAGCGTCTCATCGTAGCCCCGGATTACCGGCTTGCCGTCATTGTGCCACTTCCCGACAAACCAGGAGTTGTAGCCCGCTTTGTGCATGGTTTCGGACCAGGTGGGGAGATCGGATTTGATTGGCTTGCCGAAGTCCATCGATCCGTTATGGAATCCGCCGACACCAGTGAGGATTTCCGCACGACTGGGGGTACAGATCGGATTGGCACAGGTGGCCCGGGTGAAGCTGGTGCCCTGTTTGACGAGTTGATCCAGGTTGGGGGTCTTGATGACCGGGTTCCCGAGGGCGGCGATGGTGTCGGGACGCTGGTCGTCCGAGAGCAGCAGGATCACATTGGGTCGCCGGGGCGTTTCAGGCTGCGCATCAGCGGCGAACACAAGGGAGCAGGAGAGCGTAAACAGTGTTGTTAAACCAACTAAAATCACAGATCGCATTCGCTTCCCCTCTCAGGCCCCCGGGTCGAGGCGCCGGTTTGAATTCGTCTTTCACTAAATCCGTATTACTGATAACTTTTGTGCCGGAAATAACTCAGAAAAAGCACATTCATTAGTTTTTTTATCTATTCTGGACAATGTCGCCATGCAGGGCAAGCGTTATATCAGCTGGATGATCGGAATTGTGATTCTTGCCGGGACCGGCTGGTCCTTTTTGAACAAGCAGCAGAACGAATCGTCGGAAAAGGTGGAAGACGTCAAACCTCCCGGAGCGGTCGCGGAACAGACTCAGCAACCGCCTGTGGAAGTCGCGCCGGTTTCGCTGCGTGAGGAAAAGGTAGAGGTGCTGGAGTTGAACCTGGCCGTCAATCAGCGTTTTCCGATGATCAAGACGGTGGAGCAGACGTTGTCGCAGGCCTCGGCTGCCGGGGTCGTGCAGAGTAAATCGAAACTGGAGCTGATTCTGGCGCTGACGGTGGAGGAGCTTCAGGAAGACGGTCGGAAGCGTTTGCGCGTGCAGTATTCGGGTGTGAAGTATTCACATGACATCGCGGGTGAGAAAGTCTCGTTCGATTCCAATCGTAGCTCGGGCCCTGCACCACCGGAGGTCCAGGCTTATCAGGGACTCGTGCAGAACGGGTTCTCCTTCTGGATTGGACCGGATAACAAAATCATCGAGCTGGTCGGCTTTGATCAGTTTATGCAGCGATGTCTGCAGAACACGCCGGTCAGTCAGCGGGAAACCGTGCTGGCAAAGATCTCCGAGACCTCGGGGGACGACGGCGTGGCCAACTTCATCGACGACAGCATTGGTCTGCTGCCTTATAACATCAACAAGGAACATCAAGGGGGCGCGGTGCGTGTGGGCGAGAGCTGGACGAAAACCCGGCGTCTGACGCAGCCAATCCCGATGGTCCTGAAGACTGAGTACACGCTGCGTGAGCTCAACGAAAACATCGCCCGGATCAACATCGCGGGAGACATCGCGGCTTCGAAGATCAGCAGTCCGATCAACCAGCATGGAAAATCGGTGCAGCTGTTTATCCGGGGCGGGAAATCGTTTGGCAGCTGTCTGCTCGACCGCCAGACAGGGCTGCCGCTGGAATCCAGGATCGAACGCTTCCTGGAGACGACCGTCAAACTGGAGAGCGGCAAACAATTCGAACAGCAGAAACAGATCGTGACGACGATCCGGGCCTTTCCGCATCAGGAAGAACGCCCGCTGGGCCCCTCAGCGAAGATTACGCCGCGGAGTAATCCAAAGCCGGCGGCGAATTGATTGACGTTTTTTTTGCTACCACGAAATTCACGAAAGGCACGAAAAGGGGATTCGAAATCACGCAGCTGAACGCAATGATTCGGGAGCTTCGTCTTCCTGTTCTGCGGCGAACTTCTGGCATTCCTGAATGACGTCTGCCACGAACTGTCTGGCTGACAGGTGCTCCTTGAGATAGCTGGAGACCTTCTTCACACGCGACGTGAAGTAATAAGGCCGCAGGTGATACTGCAGGGGAGTGGCGGCGTTGATGACCTGCATCGTTTCGCGGTAATTATCCGGATCGATGGTAAGTTCGGTTGAATCGCTGCAGGAGAAGAGCATCTGCAGGTTGGGATCTTCCTGAGTTCCGAACTGCTGCACCAGCTGGAAGCCACAACTCTCGGCCAGCATCTTGAGGCTGGAGGGAGTGAAGTTATGAATGTGAGCGTAATGGAACATTTTGCTGCGACGGGCAAAGGGAGCCGCGATGTTTGGACATTCGACGTAGAACAGTCCGTCGTCGGAGAGCATGCCGCGAATGTATTCGAGGGCCTTGCGGGGCGAGTTAAAGTGCTCGATCACGTGGACGAGCAGAATCAGCTCGTGGCTTTTGTCACGGGGCTGCTCGAAGAGATCTCCGCGGACGACGTTGGTCAGGAGTTGCTGCTGCGAATAATTCTGGAAACCTTCGCCCGGTTCAATTCCCCGCGAAGCGTGTCCATTAAGTTCAAAGACTTTGACGGTGCAGCCAATGCCTGCACCGACTTCGAAGACTTCCATATCGGGTTCGATGTGGGGCTGCAGCTGGCTGAAAATTCGTTCGCCGTTATTCCAGGCTCGCATCACGCGGCGATCGGAAGGAGTCATTTCGCCGTGGTAACTCTGGCGGTACTCGGTGGCGTAATAGCGGGCAAGCTCTTCGTCGCTGGGAATCTGGCCATGGGCGACCAGGCCACAGGATTTGCAGATCACTGTTTCCAAGGGCTGGCGATGCCGGTCCCGGGTTCCAATTTGTTCAAACTCGGTTCCTGCACAGAGATCGCATTGCTTTTGTCCCATTTGATTCACCACCGTTTTTCGCCTGTAATTCGAAGAATTCTACTGTCCGGGCCCCTTGAATTTCAGCGGAGCCGCAATAGAACGGGTCAGATTGGCGTGAACACTAATCAGAGAAGCAAAACAGGTCAAGATGAATCAATCCAAGGCGGTTTCCGCAGGGAAGTTAGTAAAATTCATCTCATCGTTACGATTGTGAGTGCGCATTGGACTTTCGCTGCCGCCAGACGGGGCAGTGTGTTGAGTTTCCGGGCTCAGACAGGTACTCTGGGAACCGCTGGCCAGCGGGCAAATCACGCCTTGGGCCATATTGAACCAGACCATCAAACATAAAGTATACAAAGAACCAGGATAGCTCATGTCTGAGGGTAAGATTAAAAAGCTGCTCGTTGCCAACCGAAGCGAAATTGCGATTCGAATTTTCCGCAGTACACACGAACTGGGGATTCGCACGGTCGGCATCTATACCCATGAAGATCGTTACGCCCTGCACCGGACCAAGGCAGACGAAGCCTACCAGATTGGTAAGCCGGGCCATCCAGTGAAATCCTACCTGGATATCGACGCCATCATCACACTGGCGAAGCAGAAGAAAATCGACGCCATCCATCCTGGCTACGGTTTCCTCTCCGAAAACGCAGAATTCGCCCAGGCCTGTAAAGACGCCGGCATCATTTTCGTCGGTCCCCAGGTCGAGACTCTGAAATCGCTGGGAGACAAGATCTCGGCCCGTAAAATTGCCGAGCAGGCAGGTGTTCCCGTTCTCGGCGGTAGTGGTGAAGCAATTACCGATCCCGCAGAAGGACGCAAAACTGCTCAAACCATCGGCTTCCCGATCATTCTGAAAGCAGCCCACGGCGGTGGTGGTCGTGGGATGCGTGTCGTACAGACGGAGAAAGAATTCGACGCTGCTTACGAGCAGGCCCGCAGTGAATCGCTGGCGGCCTTCGGCAGTCCCGATGTATTCGTCGAAAAGTTCATCTCCCGTGCCCGTCATATTGAAGTCCAGCTGCTGGGTGACAAGCACGGTGGTCTGGTTCATCTTTACGAACGTGACTGTTCGGTACAGCGTCGTCACCAGAAGGTCGTGGAAATTGCCCCGGCTCCAAACCTGGATCCCTCGGTTCGCGAAGCCCTCTGTAATGCCGCCTTGAAAATTGGTCGGAGCGTAAATTACGAGTCGGCAGGAACCGTCGAATTCCTGCTGGATGACGACACGAACCAGTTCTACTTCATCGAAGTGAATCCTCGTATCCAGGTCGAACATACGGTGACAGAACAGGTTACCGGTGTTGATATCGTCAAATCACAGATCCTGCTCGCCCAGGGTGCTAAGCTTTCAGATACCGGAATCGGCATCAACTCTCAGGAAGAGATCAAGACTCACGGTTTTGCACTGCAGTGCCGCGTGACGACCGAAGATCCCACGAACAAGTTCATGCCCGACTATGGACGCGTTGCACACTATCGCTCGGCCAGCGGTATGGGCGTCCGCCTTGATGCGGGTACCGCATTCTCCGGTGCAATGGTCTTCCCTTACTACGACTCACTGCTGGTTAAGGTGACCACCTGGGCGCGGACCTTCAAAGATGCTTCCGCCCGTACGGAACGCTGTCTGCAGGAATTCCGAATTCGTGGCGTGAAAACGAACATTCCGTTCCTGCTGAAACTGGTCACGCACCCGACCTTCATCAAGGGTGAGTGTATTACCCGGTTCATCGATGAGACGCCGGAACTGTTCAAGTTCCCCAAACGTCACGACCGAGCTACTAAACTGCTGACCTACCTGTCAGAGACGATCGTGAACGGCAACGCCCTGGTCAAAGACCGTGCGAAAGCAAAGCGACGGATGCCGGCTCCAGTGCCGTCTTACAACAAAAAACAGATCGATCCACCGGAGGGCATGCGACAGAAGCTGCTCGAACTGGGGGCAGAGAAATTCAGCAAATGGATTCTGGATCAGAAACAGCTGCTGTTGACGGATACATCCTTCCGCGATGCCCATCAGTCGCTGTATGCGACCCGTTTCCGTACACACGACATGCTGCAGATCGCGGAAGTTTACGCCCATAACTGCCCGCAACTGTTCTCGCTGGAAATGTGGGGTGGAGCGACCTTCGATACATCCATGCGGTTCCTGAAAGAATCCCCCTGGCAGCGTCTGGCTGATATGCGGGAACGAGTGCCGAACATTCTGTTCCAGATGTTGATCCGTGCTTCGAGTGCCGTTGGTTATACCAACTACCCGGACAACGTGGTCCGCGCATTTGTGAAAGAAGCTGCCGCTGCAGGCATCGATGTGTTCCGCGTGTTTGACGCGTTGAACTGGGTGCCCAACATGAAGGTGGCGATGGAAGAAGTGCAGAAGAGCGGCGCCATCTGTGAAGCCAGTATCTGTTACACCGGCGACATTCTGGATCCGTCCAAATCGAAATACGATCTGAAGTATTACGTGAAGATGGCCAAGGAACTGGAAAACATGGGTGCCCACATCCTGGCGATCAAAGATATGGCCGGTTTGTGCAAACCTTATGCAGCCGAACTGCTGGTTAAAACCTTGAAGCAGGAAATCGGCATTCCCATTCACTTCCACACCCACGACACGATTGGCGGACAGGCGGCTTCCATTCTGAAAGCCGCTGAGGCAGGACTGGATATCGCCGACGGGGCAGTCCCGTCTATGTCTGGTGGAACATCGCAGCCGAACCTGACCACGGTGATTGAATCCCTGCGATTCGCAGAACACCAGCCGCAGGTCAACGTCGAACACCTCGACGAAATCTCCGAGTACTGGCGTGCCGTCCGTGACTTCTATACGGCCTTCGAAAGCCCCGTACTACCAGCCGGTGCGAATCTTTACGATCACCAGATGCCCGGCGGTCAGTACACGAACCTGCTGCAGCAGGCGCAATCGCTGGGTCTAGGAGACCGCTGGTCTGAAGTCTGTCATGTCTACGCGGAAGTCAACCAGCTGCTGGGCGATATCGTAAAGGTAACTCCTACCTCCAAAGCAGTCGGCGATATGGCACTGTTCCTCGTTGCCAATGATCTGACCTGTGACGATGTCGTTAACGGCGAACGTGATCTGGCATTCCCCGAATCAGTACTGGATCTCGTCAGTGGTCGCATGGGACAGACCCCGGGCGGTTTCCCTGACGCTGTTCAAAAACGAATTCTGCGAGGAGAAGAGCCTCTCACCGAACGTCCGGGCAGTATTTTACCTCCTGCCGACTTTGAAGACGCTGCGAAGACAGTGCAGGAGATGATCAACCGCACGCCTACCGATCAGGAAGTCGTGTCTTACCTGCTGTATCCCAAAGTCTTCGAAGATTTCGCAGCACATCAGAAAGCGTACTACGATACCAGCGGCCTGCCGACCTACGCCTTCTTCAACGGACTGGAACCGGAAGAGGAAATCGCCGTCGACATCGCTCCCGGTAAAACCCTCATCATCAAGTTTCTGGCTGTTGGTAAGCCACAGACAGATGGTTGCAGAACGGTCTTCTTCGAACTCAACGGTCAGCCGCGTGAAGTGGTGATCGTAGATAAATCGTTGAAACCGCAAGACGATACCCGCCGCAAAGCAGATCCATCTGATCAGAAGCAAATCGGTTCAGTGATGCCTGGTGTTGTGGTCTCCTTGACCATCAAGGTCGGCAGCAAAGTCAAAGCCGGCGATCAGCTGCTGATGCTGGAAGCCATGAAGATGCAAACCAGCGTCATTTCTGAACAGGATGGGGTCGTCAAAGAGATTCTGATCGAGCCCGGTACTCAGGTGGAGTCGGGAGATCTGCTGATCGTCCTGGAATAATTGACTGAAAATTCAAAACGCCCCATCTTACCCAGATGGACCATAGTTTTGAATTTTGAGTTAAAGACACTAAAATCAGGATTCATTTTTTAATGATCCATTAGAGATAGTGAATCCGAGCTTCCTCATTCGCCGATAGATCAGATAACAGTACTTATTTGACCATTGTTATTCTGGTCTGAAATGAATTCCCAAAACAGCACATAGAGCGCGGTACACACGAACACCGGGCTTAAAGCAACTGGAGTAATCGGCGAATGACTGGAGAGCGTCAATCCATTCAACCTCCGCACTTTGTAATCTCAAGCGAGGGAGAAATCCTCGGCGAAGACACTCCTGAAAATCAGGAAATGGTCCGTCGAGTCGTCGCCTGCGTGAATGCCTGCGATGGCATTACGACCGAAGAGCTGGAGAGCGGAATTATTTCTGATATGCGTAAGGTGATTGCTCAAACTGCACCACTGTTGCAGGAACGCAGCCAGATGACCGAGCTGCTGCGGAGAGAGATCCGCGCTGAGATGAACGCTCGTAAGAACAAAAAGTAACGCCGCTTTTATCAGTTCGCTCAATTTGAACTGCGTCTGAAATACCCGCTGATCCGGACTTTCACTTTCCCTTTGGATTGATGTCCCGGAGGCAGATTCAGACCGATCATCAGCACGCCATCATCTTTAGGCGTGAATTCGACTTTCTCTCCGATCTTGAAGGGCTTCCCCATTTTGGGTTTCCCTTTTTCCTGTGAGAGAACAACCCCCATCAACGCTCCTACAGGTACGCCGGGAGCCAGTTCTTTCATGGGGTTTTTCTCAGGCAGCCCTTCGACGCCTGTCTTGATGTCTGTAATCAGATCATAGGTCCCGGTGGCCTGAATCCGAATTGATCTCCCCTTCGCGACCAGACCGGCAGGACCACTCCAGTTACGAGCCGCATCGATTTCAAAATCAGCGGAATTCGACGAGATCATTTTCTCATCGAGCTGATCGATCATCGCTTTCACGCCTGGGACATCTTTTTTAATGCTGAGAATCGACTCCAGCATCTCTTTGGATTTCTCATAATCGCCGGCATCAGAATATTTACGGGCGATTTCAGCAGACTGGCGAATAAACGAATCGCGGAGCTTATCAGCCTGGATATTGAGCTGTTTCACATTCCCTTTCTTGGAACTCCCCTGAGCCAGGACATCTTGCGCTGGAAACGCGATTCCCATAAAGCCGATCAGAAACAGTACCTTTCGAAAGTTTTTTGATTTCAACACGATCTCAATCCCCTGCTCATATGATGTTTTGTCTGATACTCTCATTATGACTGACAGCAGTCAGGGTTCGCAATTCGTTTCTCGCCGGCACCAGGGCTCAAATTCCCGGGAAGTCCGGTTATCCGGGTGGCCACTGTAAGGAGCGACCTCCGAGTAGATGTAAATGGAGATGATCGACCGTCTGACCTCCGGCTTTACCAGTATTGACGATTGTACGATACCCTTCTTCCAGCCCCAGCATTTCTGCCAGCTTTCCAACTGTCAGAAACAGGTGGCCGGCCAGCTCCATGTCTTCGGGCTCCAGGTGAGAAATCGATACGATCTCCTTCTTGGGAATCACCAGCACATGCACGGGAGCCTGTGGATTGACATCCTTGAACGCCAGACACAGTTCGTCTTCGTAGATAATGTCAGCCGGAATCTCCCGGTCGATAATTTTCTTGAAAATCGTTTTCTCACCACTCATCTAACCTGCATCCTTCGTCTCGTATTCGACACTATTTTCAATTTCCTGGTGAATTCCAGCAAAACCGGATCTGTTCCAGCAATTCATGCTGACAGACCTTCTCAGGCGCCTGACACTGATTATACAGAAACGGTATCTGCTGCACATCATCAGCCGGGCTGCGTTCAAAATCATTACATCATCGAGTCCCCCTGGCTGGGACACTTTTCTGACCTTAGCAATTCAGAACGCGCTGCCAATTTTCACATCAGGCGAATAACTGTTTGTAGACCCCGAACCCACCCGCCAGCAACAGACCGAGACAGGAGAGAAACAGCATCAGATCCCAGAGCCGTCCAGGCGTTAATCGCTGATCGATCCGGGTATATCGCAGATAGATGGCGGCGATCCCCAGCATTGGCAGCATGATGGCCTGCATGGTCCCCGCGATCAACACCAGCCTGACCGGATTAGCCCCGGTCAGAAATACCGCCAGGCAGAGCAGAGGCAGAATAAACGACATGCCCCTGATCCATTTCTGCAGTGCGCCCGGCTTACGTTCGTCGTAGATTCCGAAGAAACGCAGTCCGTCGGAAAAGATACGTGCATTCGCTGCATTCGCCACCAGGAATGTTGAATAGAGAACGGCAATCGCTCCCGCGAGGAAGAGCCATTTGGCGTACGTCCCGAACACAGGCACATAGGCTTCCGCCAGCGTGCTCACCATCCTCATCCCGTCTGGATCCAAACCTTCCTTGTGCAGAACAGCCACTCCCATCAGGTAAAACGCCAGGGTGGCAAAAGTGTAGATGCACATTGAAGCGAAAGCATCGATCTTCATCACCCGCATCCAGCCTTTGGCGCGAAAGGCCCAGCTAGCATCCTCTGAATGGGGGCCGGTAAAGCGGGCGTAGCCCTTCTCCAGGCACCAGTAAGGATAGGCAATCAGTTCGGTCGCTCCGACGCCAATAATTCCAAACGCTGCCAGCGCAGTAATCAGAGGATTCATGCCCCCTGTCGCTTCTGGAATTCCGAACGACAGCCCCTTCATGATTTCCTCGCCAGAAATGCTCCAGATCTCTGAAGTCTGAAGCGAAAAGACATTGCCGACCGTGATAAACGTAAACGAAACAACCAGAATCGTCGAAAGATGCTCGATCAGATTGTAGCGACCGTAGAACAGCAGAAAGGCGGTCATCACCGAAATCAAACCGGCCCAGATCTTATCGTCCCAGGTTTGCGGTTCCAGCAGGGATGAGCCCTGCTCATCGACCAGGGATTCCTGATTGCGAATCTTCTGCAGAATCATCTGCCCCTCTTCCTGCAGGGCTTCAATTCGCTGCTGCATCTTGGCGTGCCCTCGCAGATATCGCTCCCGCTCCTTGGGAGACATGGCAGCCAGGGAGCTCTCTTCGCTGTTAAGTTCCTCTTCGATCTCGAGGTAGTGCACGAATTCTTTTTCGGACGGGTATTGGATCGCCTGGCGATAATCGCCTTTAATCGGCAGCGTCAGTGCGAGAGCCTGCCCTACACCGCCGACAATCCCCCCCAGTTGCCCGATCGTACACAGGCTCATAATCAGCCAGAACCAGAGAATCCAGTTGGGAGCCTGCTGATTCGGATTCCGCATGACTCCCAGGCGGGGTCCCGGCACATGGTTCAGCGCCTGGAGCGTGGTCTCTCCCCGGGAGATGGAATAGCGTCCCAGTTCGATCTGTACGAACACCTTGATCAGACAGCCGACGATAATCAGCCATAACAGAGCAATCCCGGCCTGGGCACCGGTTTTGGTGGTTGCGATCAACTCGCCGGAACCCACAATACTGCCGGCCACAATCAGGCCGGGGCCCAGGCGTCTGACGATCCCGCCAAAACTGGTCGGGGCGTTAATGGCTTCTTCTTTCTCGGAACCCACTGATGGATCGAGAGCGCTATTCTCCTGTTGAGATTCCATCGTACTCCTGCTTCACCTTTGTTATCGACAGTGGGGATGATGTCGAAACAACTAATCAGAGCCGAAAGAATTCAGACGGTCACCACTCTGATCTGAATTATTTCAGTTGTTGTTCAGCGACCTCAATCGCTTTCAGCAACCCCTTTGCCTTGTTCAATGTTTCATAGTATTCCGTCTCGGGTACACTGTCGGCAACGATCCCGGCGCCGGCCTGAACGTAGGCCGTCGATCCCTGCATAACCAGCGTACGCAATGCAATACACGTATCCATATTTCCCGTAAAATCGAGATATCCGACGGCGCCAGCATACGGGCCCCGTCGATGTGGTTCAAATTCGTCGATGATCTCCATGGCCCGCACTTTGGGGGCACCAGAGACCGTTCCTGCAGGCAGCCCGGCACGCAAGGCATCCAGGGCCGTTCGCCCTTCGGTCAGCGTACCGGTTACATTGGATGTGATGTGCATGACATGGCTGTAACGTTCTACTACCATCACATCCGACAGTTCCACCGAACCGAACTCACTTACCCGGCCGACATCATTCCGCGCCAGGTCAATCAGCATCACATGCTCAGCACGTTCTTTGGGGTCGGCCAGCAGTTCCTCGGCCAGACGCTTATCTTCCGCCTCGGTTTTCCCCCGTTTGCGGGTTCCCGCCAGGGGCCGGATCGTCGTCAGACCGTCTTCAACACGCACCATGATTTCAGGTGAGCTGCCGACCAGATCGACTTCGGGAGTCTTGAGCAAAAACATGAACGGGCTCGGATTGACGACTCTCAGGCTGCGATAAATATCCAGTGGCGTCGCCGAAGTCTCCAGTTTCAGGCGCTGACTCAAGACGACCTGAAAAATATCGCCGGCTACGATGTATTCCTTGCAGGCGTCGACCGCTGCTTCAAAATTCTGTTGCGAAAAATTGGACGTCCACTGTAGATCCGGTTCCGCATGGGGATTCACACTGATATCCGCCATCTTCAATACGGCAGGATCCCCCGTCTGGAAGCGTTCGCAGGTTTGATCGATCTTCTCACAGGCAGCCTGATATGCGGCCTGCAGATCTGACTCACTCATTCCGGAAGTAATATGGGCATGTGCCACCACCAGCACGGTCTTATTGATCTGATCGAAGACCACCATATGGTCGTACAGCGCAAAGGACAGGTCCGGGAGCTGACGATCGTCTTCAGGTGCATCAGGCAGGTTTTCAGAATAACGCACGACATCATAGCCAGCATAACCGACGGCCCCTCCGCAAAAACGGGGAAGCCCCGGCAATTCGGGAGCCTGGTACTGATCGAGAATGGATTCCAGCTCCTGCAGTGGATCAGCGACGGTCCGCTCTTCGGTCTCTCCCTGCTGCTGGATTACCATCCGCTGCTGGTAGGCATCGATGGTCAGAAAGGGGTTGGCTCCCAGGAAGCTGTAGCGGCTGATCTGCTCACCACCCACGACGCTTTCAAACAGAAACGAATACGGGCCCTTCTCCAGCAGCTGATACGCACTGACCGGAGTCAAGGTATCTCCGGTCAACTGGCGATACACGGGAACCAGGTTCGCCTGTGTGGAAAGCTGTTGAAAAGTATCAAAATCTGGAACGTATTTCATGGGCCTTCAGTTGCCGTCTCTATGGATGACCGGGCATCCCGTTTCTAAATGTGCGCTGCGGACTCTCTTATGAGTGTTTCTGATTACAGAGACAAGCTGTCGGAGGTCCCTGTTCTCAAAAATCCGCAAAATCTCGGTCGCTGTCTACAGGTTGGGGGTGGTGTACTCCCGGAGTTTCCCGTTTCAGTTTTGGAATCCACGGGAGTGCAATGGTATTCGGGACACGCATTGCATAGAATAAATCAGAGTAACCGTTCTTCAACGGCTTTCTGACAGAACTCGGTTGTATGACTTTGTTTTCCGGGGCTGAACCAGTATGGTATTCAGTCCCCGAGTCTACACCGTTTGGGGATGAAAGTCACGCGAGTTACCATGCGGGCCGGTAACCGGATTACAGGCCCGGGGTCTGACTTATTTAGTTCAATCAAGGAGAATCAGGGTGAATTTGGATGCATTCACTCGCACGAGTGGTGAATGGCTGAGAGGAATCGGCCCGGACTCCGATATTGTGATGTCCAGCAGAATTCGCCTGGCGAGAAACCTCGCACAGTTCCCCTTTATCAATCGCTGTACGGAATCTACGTTGGGTGAGATCGAGCAGCTGATGCGGCCGATCATTACCAACCTGCCCATGCAGGAAAAACTCTCCTATCTGAATGTAAACAAGCTCTCGAACCTGGATCGTCAGTTCATTGTCGAACGCCAGATGATCAGCCGTGAGCATGCCGAACGCTCTGGTCCCCGTGGTGTGGGACTGGATAACGAGGAAAACATCGGCATCATGGTCAATGAGGAAGATCACCTCCGCCTCCAGGTTTTACGGAGTGGATTTTCTCTCGACGAATGCTGGGACACCATCAATCGGATTGATGACCTGCTGGAATCCGAAGTCACCTACGCCTTCAGTGAAGAATTTGGTTACCTGACAGCGTGCCCCACCAATGTGGGTACCGGAATCCGTGTCAGCGTCATGCTGCACCTGCCGGCACTGGTCATCACGAAAGAGATTCAGAAAGTCTTCCAGGCACTGCAGAAGATCAATCTGGCCGTCCGTGGACTGTACGGCGAAGGCAGTCAGGCCATGGGTGATTTTTACCAGATCTCCAACCAGGTCACTCTGGGGCAGACCGAGCATCAGCTGATCGACAGCATCAAGGAAGTCGTCCCCAATATCATCTCTTACGAACGGCGTGTCAGAAACTCGCTGCTCAAAGAAAATCGCCAGGGTCTGCACGATCAGGTTTCCCGCGCCTTTGGGATTTTGAGTACCGCCCAGACCATCAGTTCCGAAGAGACCATGCACCTGCTCTCCAGCGTGCGTATGGGGGTCAATTTAGGATTGATCGAAAGCCTGCCCATTTCAGCCGTGAACGAAATGTTCATCTTCACCCAACCCGCTCACCTGCAGAAGCTGCAGGGAGGCGAACTGGAATCGAGCGAACGAAATGCGGCCCGCGCGAACTATCTCAGGCAACGTATCAGCGACGCCTCCAACTCAGACTGAACCCACCTCACTCGTCTGAATTGCACTGCGTACTCGACACAGCCCTGCAGGCAGGTTAAGCTATCAGTTCTGGATCATATGTTAACCAACTCATATAAAATCAGGCTGCGCGATCGATGTCCCTGTTTTGATCTCCCCTGATTTTCACTGTTTCGATCCCTCAAGTATCCTGCAACTCTCTTCAGTAAGCGGAATATCACCATGCATACTTTCGTCCGCGTTCTTTTTACCTGCATCGTTTTCTCAACCAGCACCATCCACGCTCAGGAATTTCAGCAGCTCTTCAACGGTAAAGATCTGACCGGCTGGGAAGGTCGAGAAGGATTCTGGACCGTAGAAGACGGAGCCATCGTGGGCGAGACCACGCCAGAGCGTCCTGCTAAACCCAACACCTTCCTCGTCTGGCAGGGGGGAGATGTGGGTGACTTTGAATTCAAAGCCCAGGTCCGCTTCAAAGGCAACAACTCAGGTGTGCAATATCGCAGCGAACTGGTCGATCCGCAGAACTTCGCACTCAAAGGCTACCAGGCCGACCTGCATCCAAAACCCGAATATTTCGGAATGCTCTACGGAGAAAAAACCGGACGGGGCATCATCGCCCAGCGTTTCCAGCGTGTCGAAATTGGAGCGGATGGCAAACCCAAAGTCGTCGCAGAGATCGGCGATAAAAATCAGAAACTGAATGACTGGGAATGGAACGAACTGCGGATCGTCGCGGTAGGCAACCGGCTGGTCCACCAGGTGAATGGAGTCAACACCGTCGATATCACCGACAACCATCCCCAGGCGTTTGCGAAAGGGGTGCTCGGTCTGCAGCTTCACGCGGGACCACCGATGCGTGTCGAATTCAAAGACGTGCAATACCGGCCGTTAGCAGGCAAAGAAGCCCAGGCCGTACTCAAGGCAGCTGTCGAGAACACAAAGAAAGCCCCCGCTACCAAAACATCGTCCTCAAAAAATAAAAAGGATAAGTTCGACTGGGTCTCCGCCAAACCGGTTCCAGGCTGGATCTGGAAGACAGACAACCCGACGGACAACGCCCCCATCTATCTGCGGAAGCAGTTCGAAGTCGCAAATCAGATCAAAGCGGCCCGTCTCTATTTCACCTGTGACAATCGGGCCACCGTCTGGATCAACGGCAAAGACGCAGGCACCGCAACCGACTGGAAAAATCCCGTCATGCTGAGCGATGCACGCAAACTGGTGCAGTCGGGCCTCAATCAGATCGCAGTGAAAGCGAACAACAATGGTGGTGTCGCAGCCTTCATTCTGAAGCTGGAAATTGAAACTGCCGATGGTAAAAAGCAGCAGATCAGCTCCACTCCCGACTGGAAACTGTCGGACCAGGAGTCTCCCGAGTGGAAGCAGTCCAGCTTCGACGACTCATCCTGGAAGCTGAAGCTGAAATCAATGGGCGTCTTCGGCAGTGGTCCCTGGGGTAAACCCGGGATCACAACCCGTAGTGGTGTCGACATGGAAGAACTGGCCCAGAATATCACCATCGCAAAGGACTTCAAAGTCGAACTGCTCTATGAAGTCCCCGCCAATGAACAGGGGAGTTGGGTTTCACTCACCACCGACGGCAAAGGACGACTGCTGGCCAGCGATCAGGGAGACAAAGGCCTCTATCGCATCACAGTCACTGAGAAAGGGGATGCCCCCCAGGTAGATGTCGAAAAAATGCAGATCGACCTTTCCGGTGCGCAGGGCATGGTCTGGCACAAGGACGCACTTTACTTTCACAAGAATGGCGGCAACCTCTTCAAGGTCACAGATACAAACGGGGACGACCAACTCGATACTGCCGAAGTTCTTCCCAGCGAACGTAGCGGTGGCGAACACGGCAACCATGCGGTGATCGTCGCGGAAGATAATCAGCACCTGTATGTCATCGGCGGTAATCACGCCGCTCTCCCCCCTCAGGACAGCATCGTCCGTTCGCACGTTCCCACCTGGGACGAAGACCTGCTGCTACCCCGTGAATGGGATGCCAACGGACATGCCCGCGGTCGCATGGCACCGGGTGGCTGGATTTCCCGGTTCTCTCCGGAAACAAAACAACACGAAATCATCTCCACCGGCTATCGAAACGAATACGACATCGCCCTCAACCGGGCCGGTGACATCTTCACCTACGATGCAGACATGGAATGGGACCTCGGAACTCCCTGGTACCGCCCGACCCGCATCAACGTCGCCGTCAGCGGTTCCGACTATGGTTGGCGAAGTGGTTCCGGCAAATGGCCCGAATACTACGAAGACAGTCTACCCGCCGTGGTGAATATCGGCCCCGGTTGTCCGACCGGCGTGATCAGTGGCCAGGGAGCCAGGTTCCCGGCACGCTATCAGGATGCCATGTTCGCACTCGACTGGACGTTCGGGACGATCTACGCCATTCATCTCACTCCGGATGGCGCAGGCTATAAGGGTGAGCAGGAAGCATTCTGCTACGGTTCACCACTGCCGCTGACCGATGCGATCATCGGTAAAGACGGCGCACTCTACTTCACCATCGGTGGACGGGGAACTCAGTCGGCCCTGTTCAGAATCACCTACACTGGAAACGAATCAACCAAACCGGTTACAGAAGAACTGGCGGGCGCTGAAGCCCGAAAACTGCGTCGCAGCCTGGAAGCTTATCATGGCAAACAGGATCCAGCAGCCGTCGCAGCTGCCTGGCCACACCTCTCCAGTTCTGATCGCTGGTTGCGACACGCGGCTCGTGTCGCCATCGAATCGCAGCCCGTTGAGCAGTGGGCTTCGAAAGTATTTAAGGAACAAAATCCCCAGGCACGGATTTCCGGGGCAGTCGCCCTGGCCCGCATGGGAAACAAATCACGCCGCGATGCCCAGATTGCTGCTCTGCTGGAACTGGATCCATCTCAATTGAGCGAACCACAGTTCCTGGGACTGTTACGTGCTTACGCCCTGACGTTCATTCGCCTGGGCAAACCCACGGCAGAACAAAGAGCACAGGTCATTGCCGAACTCGACCCGTATCTGCCCAGCCAGAGCAAGAACATCAACACCGAACTGGTTCGTGTGCTGGTTTACCTGGAATCACCAACCGTGATTGCCAAAGCCCTGGACCTGATTGAAAACCGGGGTGAACCTGAAGTCCCCGACTGGACCGAACTGGCGGGACGAAATAAAAACTATGGCGGGCGTGTCCTCGACATGCTGGCCAAGCATCCGCCCACACATGAAATCAATTATGCATTCATGCTGCGAAACCTGCGTGACGGCTGGACCATGGATCAGCGTCGTGCCTACATCGAGTTCATCAACGCCTCAGCTAAATACCCGGGAGGCAACAGTTACGCCAAGTTCCTGGGTAACCTGCGTGACGAAGTACTCGGATATCTCTCCAATGCCGATCGAGCCGCTCTGGCCGACATCAGTGGTGAGAATTTCAATCCCGTCCCTGATTTCAAAATCACTCCCCCCAAAGGCCCGGGACGAACCTGGACGATCGGGGATGCCAGCCGATACACTTCCGGCGGACACCTGCAGAAAGCCAGTTTCGAGAATGGCCGGAACCTGTTCCATTCCCTGCGTTGTGCTGCCTGCCACCGCTTTGACGGACTGGGGGGCGATGTCGGTCCCGACCTGACGACCGTGAAGAACAAGTTCGATGCCCGTTATATCCTCGAATCGATTGTCGAACCGAGTAAGGTGATTTCCGATCAATATCAATCCTCGATCGTGATCACCGATGAGGGGCGTACTTTCACTGGTCTCGTTTCGAAAGACGGCGACAAAGTGATTGTCTACACGGCCGACATCAAGGCAGAACCGATTGAGATCCCGGCAGAAAGCGTCGAAGAAATCCAGGCGTCTCCTGTATCACAGATGCCTCAGGCGATGCTGAATACTCTCAGCCCCGAGGAAGTACGGGACCTGGTCGCTTATCTGCTGTCAGGCGGCGATCCCAAGGCTCGACTCTACGGGAAATAAAGCACGTCGAAACTCTTTTCTCATCGCAGCTGACACGGCGATTGTAAGAGCACCCGATCTTACAATCGACCGCTGCGGAAGACGCCGTAGATCAGCCAGATTCCCAACAGACTCGACATCATGAAAATCGGAATGCTGATATAAACCAGCCGCGTGTCCGATGAAATCGTGATGGCCGATGCGAGGATCAGCGACGACATTACCATTCCGATCGCCAGGCGGTTCCCGGAGCGGTCCATTTCGGTCGTGAGGTGATCAATGCCTTTGTGATCCAGGTGGATCTGCAGTTCGTCATCGGCCAGTTTCCCGAGGGTTCGCCCCACCTGTTCAGGCAGATCATGCATCACCTTGGAAAAGCTGCAGGCTTCGGACCAGATGCGGCTGGCAATAGCTCGCGGATGATATCGCTCCGAGGAGAGTTTATAAATGTACGGTTCCATTTCCTGAGCGATATTCAGATCGGGGGCAATTCGGGAAGCCACCCCTTCCAGGGTGATCATGGCCCGAATCAGCAGCATGATATCGACCGGACAGCGAATGCGGTGAATCGCCAGGATGTTGATAAAATCGGTCAGCATCTTGCCGACACTGATCTGATCCAGCGGGATTCCATAATAATTGCCGATGAAATCGCGAAGATCCGCCCGGAGCAACTGATGATCGACGGCCCGCTTGGCTTTACCGATATTCAACACAACTTCGACGAGTTTGTTCGTATCCTGTTTGGCCACATTCAGTAACAGGTCGACCAGCAAGTCGCGGCGTTCCTCTTCCAGAACCCCAATCATGCCATAATCGATCAGGCAGAGCGAACCATCATGCAGGACCCGGAAATTCCCAGGATGCGGATCAGCATGAAACACGCCGAATTCGAAAACCATTTTCATAAAGATCCGTGCCCCGTTCGCGGCGACCTCATGCGGACTGATGGGCAGGTTTTGCAGTTCCTGTTCGTCATCAATCCGATAGCCGTCGATGAATTCCATAGTGATGATGTCACCCTGGGTCATCTCGGAGTAGATTTTAGGAACATACAGCGTGGCATCATCCTGGAACAGGCGATAAAACTCATCGGTTGAGCGGGCCTCTCGGCTGAACTGCAGTTCGCGATGAATCGTTCGTGAAAACTGATGGACCAGTCCTACCGGATCGAAGACTTCGGCATCCGGAAAATGGCGTTCGATCATGGTCGCCAGTTCGTGCATCAGGCTCAGGTCCTGCTCGATCACCCGGTCGATATCGGGCCGCTTCACCTTGACTACCAGCGGCGTACCGTCGTGGTGACGGGCTTTATGCACCTGCCCCAGCGAACCGGCGGCCAGAGGAGCAGGATCAAACTCGGCATACAGTTTGTCGATGGGTTCTCCCAGTTCGCGCTCGATGATTTCAATCGCGATTTCACCGGGAAAGGAGGGAACCCGCTCCTGCAGTTTTTCCAGTTCCGCGACGACATCGCGGGGTACCAGATCGGGGCGCGTGCTGACCACCTGACCGAATTTGATAAACGTGACGCCCAGGCTTTCCAGAGCAAGGCGAATGCGTTTCGCACGAGTGAGCTTGATTTCGGGTTCGGTGCGTTTCCAGAACAGCAGCCTGCGGCCCCAGCGGAGATAACGTCTCAGCCCCAACTGATCAACGAGATCATCAAAACCATAATTCACGAGAACGGTAACAATCTCGCGACTTCTGCGTAAGTTTCTGATTAACCGAAATGGGTTTGAGTCCAAAGTTTTCTCCTGGCGGGCAAACGATCTCACGAAAACCCTTTCTCGAAAGCGCAGCCTGTTCGATGGTTGGTTTCAGCTTTTATCTTATCAGACTATAACAGACGTTCCTATGCAGCCAAGCCCCGTTCCTGCTAAAATGAGATTCCCTGAAATCTGATCCCCGTTCATCTGTAAGGCGGAGCCCGACACATGAGAATTCTGCAAGGCATCTTACTGCTGCTCATCCTCTTCACCAATCCCGTTTGTCAGGCGGGAGACTGGCCCCAGATTCTGGGTCCCTATCGAAATGCTCATGCTGCTGACGAAACCATCGCAGCGTCCTGGCCTGCGGGCGGACCGGAATTGAAATGGCAGCGTCCCGTCGGCAGTGGGTTCGCAGGTGTCGCTGTCTTTCAGAATACACTGGTACTCTTTCATCGGGTTGGCGATCAGGAAATCGTCGAAGCACTCAATGCTGTTACGGGAGAACCGATCTGGAAACAGTCCGCCCCGGTCAGCTACCGGGGAACCTTCAACCCGAATGATGGTCCGATCGCTGTCCCCTTAATCCATAACAATTGGGTTTACACTTACGGCATCACGGGCCGCCTGCAATGCCTGGAACTGAAGACCGGCAAGGTAGTCTGGTCGCGCGACACTCATAAAGAATTCCAGGTCAGTGATGGTTACTTCGGAGTGGGCAGCACCCCGATCATTGTGGAAGAGAAACTGCTGGTCAACGTGGGTGGTAAACGTAAGAATGCCGGCGTGGTCGCGTTTTCCCTGGACAAGGGCTTTACCTTGTGGCAGGCACTGCAGGACGATGCCAGCTACTCCTCGCCGACCTCTGCCTTTCGACATGGTCGCTTCTACGCCATCTTCATCACCCGGCTGCACCTGACCGGCCTGGATCCGAAGAACGGCAATGTACTGTTTCAGTTCCCCTTTGGTAAGCGGGGCCCCACGGTGAATGGTGCCGACCCGGTAGTGATCGGCAACAACATCTTTGCCACAGCCAGCTACGGCGTGGGTGGTTTCTGGGGCCAGATTGAACAGATCGGCACACGGGAAATCTGGCGCAGCGAAAAGCCGATGTCCAGTCAGTACACGACGCCGATTGAATATGATGGCAAGCTGATCGGCATTGATGGTCGTCAGGATATCGGCACAGCCCGCCTGATTTGCTTTGATCCCCAGACACGCAAAGTCGAATGGGCCGAGAACGATTTTGGATACGCGACGTTACTTGAAGCCGACAACAAACTCATTATCATGAAAACCGATGGCACACTGGTACTGGCCGAAGCCTCCCTGGATGCCTATAAAGAACTGGCCAGCGAGCAGATCTTCCACTCCACGACACGGGCTCTGCCCGCCCTGTCTAATGGTCTGCTTTATGTCAGAGATTCAAAAACATTGAAATGTCTCAAGCTGGGGTCAGATGCCCCGGTCACTCCTGAAAAAACGACTACGAACTAGAGGAACTCCTGATCCATGACAGCCCGCTCCCGTACGCGAAGTGAAGCAGAATTTGAACGCGCCCTGAAGGTCATTCCGGGAGGAGTGAACAGTCCGGCGCGGGCCTTTGGCGCCGTGGGTGGACACCCGGTCGTCATCGATCGCGGCGAGGGACAGTACCTGTATGACATCGACGGCAACCGCTACATCGATTTCGTCGGTTCCTGGGGCCCCCACATTCTGGGACACCTGCATCCCCAGGTCATGTCTGGAATCGAAGAGGCACTCAAAAAAGGGACGAGTTTTGGAGCACCTACGGTACTGGAAAGCGAACTGGCGGAACTGGTCGCGGAACTGGTTCCCTCCGTCGAGAAAGTTCGGATGGTGAATTCAGGAACTGAAGCCGCCATGAGTGCGATTCGACTGGCACGCGGCTACACCGGACGGGATAAAATCATCAAGTTTGCCGGCTGTTATCACGGGCACGTCGACAGCCTGCTCGTCCAGGCAGGCAGTGGTGCGTTGACACTCGGCGCCCCCTCCAGCCCCGGCGTTCCCCAGGGATGCACAGCCGATACCCTGGTCCTGGAGTACAACGACATAGAGCAACTCAAGGAAACATTCTCCCAGGCAGGTGACCAGATCGCAGGTGTGATCCTCGAACCGGTCGTGGGTAACATGGGGGTCGTCCTGCCAGAACCGGGATTCCTCGAAACGGTCAGAGAACTCTGCACCCAACACCAGTCGGTCTTCATCATGGATGAAGTCATGACCGGGTTTCGTGTTGCCCTCGGTGGCGCACAACAGCGATTCGGGGTGACTCCTGACATCTGCATGCTGGGCAAAGTCATTGGCGGCGGTATGCCTGTCGGCGCTTATGGCGGAAAAGCAGAAATCATGGATGCGATCTCTCCTGTCGGCTCAGTCTACCAGGCTGGGACCTTGTCGGGAAATCCAATCGCGATGGCCTCCGGTATCGCAACGCTCCAGTGTCTGCGGGAAACTAATCCCTACCCGGAACTGGAAGCGCAGACGCAGCGACTGACAAAAGGGCTCTCCGCAGCCGCTTCCAAAGCAGGTCTGCCTCACACGCTTGCAGAATGCGGCTCGATGTTTACGCTGTTCTTCAATCCCGAAAAAGTGACCAGCTTTGCGGTCTCTTCCCAGAACGATACAGAGCGATTTGCCCGCTATTTCCAGGGCATGCTTGACCGGGGTATCTATCTCCCCTGCAGCCAGTTTGAAGCCAACTTCGCTTCCACCTGCATGACAGATGAAGATATCGACCAGACGATTCAGGCAGCAGAAGAAGTGCTGCAGAGTATCGGCTGATCGATCTCATCTGAACGACATTTGACTATGGAGTGAAATCCGTCTGTTCATTGATCTCCAGGCAGAATGCAGCCAGAAGATTAGCCGCGTGTTCGAGGTCTTCCAGCGAGACGACCTCGACCGGGCTATGCATGTACCGGTTGGGAATGGCGACAATACCGGTCGCCATGCCTCCCTGGTTCAACTGCATCGCATTGGCATCGTTACCAGCGGGACGCGAAATCGAGTTAATCTGACAGGAGATGTCGTTTTTCTCCGCCAGATCGGTGAGCGTTGAGAAAACAACCGGATTCACATTCGGTCCGCGATAGACAACCGGACCATCGCCGACATTGATCTCGCCATTTTCCTTTTTACTGACCGCGGGGCAGTCGGTGGCATGGGTCACATCGACGGCAATCCCGACCTCAGGCTGAATTGAGTAAGCACTGGTCTGTGCACCACGCAGGCCGATCTCTTCCTGAACTGTCGAAACCGAGAAGACGCCGAACTCGGGTGACTTCTCACTCGCCTGTCGCAGGGCCTCCATCACAACCCAGACCCCAACGCGGTTATCCATCCCTGGTGCGGAAGCCAGCTGGTTCAGCATTGGTCTGAAACCGAGTTCGAATGTAATGGGATCCCCGATCGCGACTTTCTCACGGGCTTCCGCTCCATTCCTGGCTCCGATGTCGATCCAGAGGTCCTTGATCTCGGGAACGGTTTTGCGTTCTTCCGGGGTCAGCAGGTGAATGGCTTTACGGGCAATCACCCCGTGGATCGGCCCCGAATCGGTGTGGACCTGCATGTTCTGGCCGAGCAGCATCTGGATATCCCAGCCACCGATCAGGTTAGCCCACAGGTAACCGTCATCATCGATATGCTGTACCAGCAGACCAATCTGGTCACAGTGGCCGGCGAACATCACCCGCCGTTTCGCTCCGGGATTGACGGCGGCGATCACATTGCCGTGCAGGTCGGTTTTCACTTCGTCAGCAAACTCTTTCACATACGCCCGCACGACCTCCTGAATGGGCCGCTCGTATCCCGAGGGAGCTGGTGAATGAAGTAGGTTTTTGAGGAATTCCAGAGATTTCGCTTCCATGATTCTGTCCTGACAATGTTAAGAATTTGCTGTGGGCCCGAAAGCAGATGAGGCCGTTCCTCTCGAGCGTTTTCTAATAATGCATGTAAGTGGATGAATTTTAGTTACTTATGAGTATTTTTCAATGCGGATTCTTCTTTGGACAGACGAGCAGTGTTGCGTTAAATCAACATACTGCCAGTGGAGGGATTTCCGACGAAAAAATCCTGAAAAGAACGCCTCTTACAGAGAATCCTTAAGCTAAGATTTCAATGTGTTAAGCGATCCTCTCCCTTTAACGATAAGGGGTGAAGATCCGTCTGGTAACCCTGAATTTGCGAAACAGTAGAGAGCTGTTTCGACTTCATGACTGAGAGTAAAAGAGGAACAGATGACGGACTGGACAAAGCTGCGTAGAGAACTGATCGGTGAAGGTAAACAAAGCCCGCTGCCTCCGGAAATTAAGCTTCCAATGCTGCCTAAAGCAGTCATGGAATTTTCACAGAAGGCTGAAGATCCTGCTTCGACTCCCAAAGAGCTGAGCAAGATCATCGAAACCGACGCCGGAATTTCCTGTGAACTGTTGAGAATGGTTAACTCCAGCGCATTCGGATTACGCCGGAAGGTTTCCTCGATTCAACAGACGATTACGCTGCTGGGAATTCGTTCGACGAAGCTCTTCCTGGTCACCACCGGTCTGAAGCAGGCGATGGCAACCAGCGATTCCAAGCTGATCAACCTGCCCAACTTCTGGAGTACCAACCTGGAACGGGCACTGATGGCACGCGAGATTGCCATGCTGATGAAGGTCGACGCTGACGTGGCTTTCTCGGCAGCCATGCTGGAAGACTTCCTGCTGCCCATCCTTTCTAAAGAACTGTTTGATCTGTACCTGACATTCACGATCAACCAGGACAGCGATCCCTGTCTGTTGAGTGAATATGAACGCCAGCATTTCAGCTGGGACCACTCTGCAGCTGCAGCTAACGTGATGCTGGACTGGTCATTTCCTGATGACTTGATCTGTGCTGTCTACCTGCATCACAAGGGGCTCAAACTGCTCACAGACGATAAACTCGGTAAAACAGCTGCAGCCGCCGTGGCGGTTGCTTCGCTGATCCCGGATCCCCTCAGACAGAATCCGCAGGGGCTCGATCAGTTACTGACTTTGAATGATGCCTGGCCAGAATTCAAGCTGTTTGAACTGGCCGACAAGATTGATCAGGAATTGAGAGAAGAAGCCACAACGACCGGAAATTACCTGTCGTTGAAAAATCGACTCGAAAAACATGCAGTGCTCCTGGAAACCGAATAACAGGAGCGTACTTCCTCAGGGAGGCGCACTGCCTCCCCTTCAGGAAACAGTGGTAGAGTAGTCGTTCGACTGCTTCAGACTTTTGTCCCACTTTTCTTTTTCGGAACGCACTTCCTCATCAGACGCCTTGTCATGCGCTGATGCCAGATCGCTTTTCAGCAGATAACGCCCGTCTTCAGTGTGCTGACAGAACTGTTTAAACCAGAGCATGCTGGCGACGTTGGGCTGGGGGCTGTAGAGCGTAACCGCGATCCCTTTTTCATACAGGTCGTACAACATTCCAAAGAAGCCACTCGGAATGTATTTGACTGACGACAGCTCGACGCCAATCGACTTGCACTTTTCGTGATCAACCAGACGCGTGAGCGTTTCACGCAACAGTGCCAAGTCGGCTCCATCCCAGATTTCCATAGTTCCGAAATCCAGAACGGTTACCCCGTCACGCTCATAGACGCTCATTCGATCGCGTTTAGATGCCATGCTGTGGTTCTCTCTTTCTTCTGGTTGATCATCAAGGCTGTTGAACAGTGTACTGTTAAGAACATTGAATAGACGCAAAGAGCGGACCATTCGTATGCCTAATCAGTAAGCGCTGTTGCAACCCCTCGATAAAGTCAACGATAAAAGGGAGTTAAGAATTATGGCCCTGTTTGATATTCATTAACTCTTAACGTTGAATGTTGTGCTTTTTCTACATTGAAATCTGGAATGATGTAAAAAGACATCGCGACAGGTTCGACAACTAAAACAAACGGCTTTGTCAGGTGTTCAGCTCTGAGGCAATATCTACCCTTTACTACGGACTCCAAGTAGTGAATGTTGGATTTTGGTAACGATCATCTGATTTTTCAGACGACGTTTGAGCGGAGAGAATCTAACAGCCGGATAAGAATTACTGTACAGCCTTGAATTTACTGGCGTACAGAAACTGAAGACGCAACGTTCTTCAAGCTGTGAAACGGGCGCAGGCAACGGGAAAGTCAACCAGGCTTCTGGATGAAAGAATCAGACCTTCGTTACTTCGCAGATTATTTTTTACTGCGGGCCCGCGGATCGAAATTCCGAATGGAATCGGGAACCTGGGTCTGCATCTCCTCATACAGCTTCTGCAGACGCGCCACGACTTCGGGATGGTCCTTCGCCACGTTATGCTGCTCGGCGGGATCCTTTTCAAGATTGAAGAGCATCATCGGTGCCGGCTGATCGCCCGTGAGCAATCCGGGCGGCTGGTCCGGCATGGCCTGTTCATAAGGAGCAATGATCGTCACACCATCGGGCCCGCGCGGGTCAATCCAGTCTTTCCCCTGGTTCGCCAGCAACTGTCGGGGGGATGGTTTTAGGTGAAGCTTCCAGGGCCCACTTCGTACCGTAAACAGGGAATTCCCCTTCATGGAGAAGAGCGCCTCATGCGGAGTCGGCGCCTGCTCGGTCAGCACGGGAAACAGATCCTTGCCGTCAATCACCCGGTCAGCAGGTACCTTGATTCCCGCCTGCTTCAGGATCGTCGGGAACACATCGATCGAACCACAGACAGTATCGATCACCTGGCGCGGAGGAATCTTACCAGGCCAGCGGGCGATCATCGGCACACGCAGCCCTCCTTCCCAACTGGTCGATTTCATTCCCGAGAGACCAGCCGTATTCCCACCAAACCAGGGCCCGTTGTCTGAGGCAAAGATCACCAGCGTATTTTCATCGAGCTTGAGGTCCTTCAGAGTTTTCAGAATCTCTCCCACACTCCAGTCGAGCTCAGCTATCACATCACCATACAGACCGTTTCCACTTTTCTTGTAGAACGCTTCCGAGGCAGCCAGCGGCTTATGCGGCATCGCATGCGGTAGATACAGGAAGAAGGGCTTCTGTTGATTTTCCTTGATGAACTCAATGGCCCGTTCGGTATAGCGCTGCGTTAAATTCGCTTGTATGACCGGATACTCGATGACCTGCTCCCCCTTGATCAGGTTCACGGGACGCATGTCGTTGGAATACAGAATCCCCAGGTAATCATCGAAGCCGTGTCTCGTAGGGTAGAACCGGGGATTGTGGCCCAGGTGCCATTTCCCGACACACAAAGTCGAGTACCCCTGCTCTTTCAGCAACTCGCTGATAAGAACTTCGCTGTCCGCGATCCCCACCCCCGTATTGAACTGCTTCCCATCCGGAGCCGGGTTAAACCAGACGCCGTGCCGCCAGGGGTAACGCCCCGTCAACAGTGTGGCACGGGAAGGAGCACAATAAGGGACCGGAACGTTAAACTGCGTCAACCGCGCCCCTTCCGCAGCCATCCGGTTTATATGCGGCGTTTTGAACCTGGGATGCCCGTAGCATTCCAGATCCCCATAGCCCAGATCGTCGGCGAAAATAATGACAAAGTTGGGGTTGGCCTGCTTCGCCTCTTTCGCCTGCAGGGATTCGATCGATCCAATACAGAAAGCAACGAGACAACAAAAGATCCTGAGAGCGCTGTTCACAGTACGGTCCTGTCTGTCCGGGTATTGATTTTCTATTTAAGCCTCCGCTGATTTGATTCCTCAACTGAAGCTGACTTTCCAGCATACCAGAGAGCGTAACCCAAAGCAAATTTTAGCGTTAAGGCAGCCGGTCCCATGTCTTTCCAGAACACGATCCAGGCTGGTTCCGGCCGAGATTCACCTTGAGCCATCCTCGTGAATCAAGTATTTTCCCCTATTCATTTTACCACCGTCCGGTTGGATTGTTTCAAACTGCAAGGATGCACGATGAAAGCCCCCCATCTCCTGATGTCGCTGGCCCTGGCCGGCTTGATGCTGACAGGCTGTGACAGCGCCAAAGATTCCATGCCTGAACCAGATGCAGATAAAGCCCCGCGCGTGACGCAGGACGAATCTCCTATGCCTGAAGAAGCAGCGCCAGACTCTACCTCAGGCTCGGAGCGTGAGGAGAAAGAAAAACACGAGACCATCCGCGTCTTCTATGGCACCGACCGCAACCTCACCGGTTCCCCCAAACCCAAAGAGTTCTTCGGCACGAAACGGTCCACACTCTCCCTCGGCTTCTGTGATGTCAGCATCCCTGAAAACCATCAACCCGGAGAACTGGAATCCCCCAGCATCTGGAAACTGGAGTTCCGCGAAAACCCGGATAAGCATGTCGTACTGAAATCGGTCGAGCCAGCCTCCGGTTCGCATTTCCTGACCGAACTCCGTAAGACCATCGAGGATTCCGTCGAAACAAAAGAAACCGCCTCAGGCGTTCTGCAACGCGGCGGAGAAGCCTTTATTTTCATCCATGGATTCAACAACTCTTTTGAAGACGCAGCCCGGCGGACCGCACAGATCGCCTACGATCTGAAATTCAAAGGGGCACCGCTGATGTACAGTTGGCCTTCGCAGAGCAGCGGTTCGATCTGGGCCTACAAGGAAGATGGACGAACCGCACAATGGTGCGAAGAAAACGTCACCCTGTTTGTGGAAGCCATCGCCCGCGAATCCGGGGCACGCAAGATTCACCTCATCGCACACAGCATGGGTAACCGGGTCCTCTCGCGTGCACTCAAAAACATTTCTCAAAAGCTGACACTGGCGCGACAGGAGAAACCTCTGTTTAACGAGGTCATCCTCACCGCTCCCGACATCGACGCCCAGGTCTTTAAAGATTCCATCGCCCCTCACATCGTGCAGACCGCCGACCGATTCACCATCTACTCTTCCTCGGAAGACCTCGCCCTCAAAGCCTCCCGGGTGGTGAATTCGCTCTGGCATCAAAGGCTGGGAGAAGGGGGCTCCTACCTGACGGTCTTCCCCAAATTCAAGAAGATCAACGTGGTGGATGCATCCGACATCGATACAAACCTGTTCGCCCTGGGACACTCTTACCACGCAGACAGCGTCACCGTCCTCTCCGATGTCCGACTGGTGTTCGAAGGGATTCCAGTCCAGCGTCGCAACCTGCGTTCCCTGCTGCAGGATCTGGCCTGGAAGTTCAACAGCAGTGGCGGCAGTCTGCTGGGACGGGCGGTTCGCGGCACTTTCCGTTGAACAGGCAAATGTCACCAACAGCAGACATAAAAAAAGAGCACACCAAAGTGTGCTCTTTCTATTTTGAACTGTCAAAGCAGATCAATCTTGGCAACCTAGCCCAGCGGGAACGGTTCTGGTTCCAGCAGGAAGGGGAAGACGCGAATCGGTTCGCCCATCGTCAGATCATCGGGATACTTCAACTGAGCAGCCCGGTCTGCAGCGAACTGCAAGCGAGTCAGTTCCAGTCCACAGTAATGATCGGCGTTTGACTCCGCGGCCACGTCTGCAAATACTTCACCAGCGGAAGCAGCATGACGACGCACACCATGAATACTGCCTTCGCGAACTTTGATACCGGCAGCGGACAGCTTGACCAGTCCCTTCAGGAAACGGCCTGGAATCGAATCCGGACCACAGACGCGTAACAGACGCTCCCATTCATCATGGGCTTCCCAGTAGTAGCCCAGGTTGAAGAAGTCGATCGCGTTCAGATAGTTCCGGTGCTCCATCCAGTTTTCCTGCGTGAGCGCCTTCGGGGGCTTCGGCTTATTACCGTAGCTGTGGCCCTTGGGATCACGATAGGGATGCGGCAAACTCTTGCCAGGCACAAACGTATATTCAGGCAGTCGGGATGATGGCAGTAGACGTACAACTTCAGCAACAGGATAAACCATCCTCTAAAATCTCCAAATTCTCTTCTAATTAGCTAAAAACAACAAAACTCTGATCTGTCTCATTCATTGACAGATGTGCCTGGGTGGCACGGGAGGCTCTTAAATGTGTCAGGAAATCAGATTTGATATCTGAACCTGACTTATTTATTCATAATAATTTCCGCACAGGTAGCGCAAATTGAAATTACTCGGGCTCCGCCCCTCATCCAAATGGGCTCGCTTGTTGTCGGCTCACAGTCAGCAATCAATGCAGCAGAGAGCAAAGGGGTAGGAAACTGAAAAAACAAGCTGAATCCGCTTATTTTCAAGCTTTAACTCACCCATCATATACAAGCTTTATTGAACTTAAAGACCAGATTTTGCAATTTGCGTCAATTTGAGAAATTTCACCGCAGCGGGTTCCAGTCAGTCAATCCAAGTCGCATGCAAATCAGTTCCCAGGCTTGTACCAATCAAAGCCATTTAACATAACCATATATAGTAAATGGACTTGCAAACGCACCCCGCCATATCACATTCGATCACCATAGCAACCCATAGTGGGTGCTAACAAATTCCCAACACAGGGAAACGACTCCCCACTTCTGATAAACGGGATTCGCCCTCCCCACTCATTTGACACCTGACCATTCCTGCCCCCACCACTGCTCAAACTGAACTTGATCCGCTCTCCCCCAATCATAAATTATCGCAATTGTGCTTCGCGCGCGAGGCGGACGAAATGAGCACTGGAATCTGCGTGACCAGTCATCCAGATGCACCTGAATCGCCGTCGATTTTTCAACCTTTTCACCGGAACCCTCAGCACTACTTCTTAATGTCTCGTACGATTTCAAATCATTTCGGATCACATTTAGAGCATTTCACAGGCAACTCACACGAAACTCAGATCTTTCATGGAGAATTCAAAGCACAAGCTCCCCTTGACCCCCGCGCGCCGTTCCACACAATCTCACCATCAGTCAACACAAGCAAGACGAATGAGCCGCAGGGTATCAGCCCCGCCAGGAATGGTCATTGGAATCCATTGTACCCGACCGTCGCGTGCACACAGAGATGAATACAATGAAGCTGACAACATGCGCAGTGCAGATTCATCCCGCTCGAACGGATCACACAAGTGTCAGCGGGACACGGCGGGAACTGTCAATTTACGCGAGCAAACTAGTTGCCCGACTTCTCCGCTTCTTTCTGACGCGCTTCTTCAGCCCGAATTTTCCGCGCCGAGATACTGCGAAACTCCCAGGGCAGCTTCGCGTTTTCCGGCAGCGAATCCAGCACCGCCTGCAGTTCCGCGTGCGACGTTCCTGTCGCCCGATCGGTTTTCACGCGTTCGGTTCCCGACAAGTCGTGCTGCTCGAGCGGGTCCTCCGACAGATCATAAAACTCGCCGGTGGAATACAGCTTGAACCGCTGATCGCGAACCACCCGCTGCTTGTAATACTGGGTCAGACACCACGGACGCCAGGGCTCCTCACGGGGCTGATCCAGAATCTGCGGTGCAAACGACCTGCCGTCAATCGTCACTCCCGATGGCAGCGGGGCGTCGGCCAGATCAGCCAGTGTCGGCAGAAAATCGGCCGCATCAATCAGGTCATCGCTGACCCGTTCTCTGCCCACCAGCTTCGGACAATTGATAATCAGTGGCATGTTAATGCCCTGCTCTTTCAGCGAGTAGATCCCCTCTCCCGAAACACGACCGTTGATCCGGCCTCCCAGGCTCTGTTCCGCATTCTGGTCGGTCCCGTTATCTGTCCCGTTATCGGGCACGATAAACAGAATCGTATTGTCGCGGATACCCAGTTCGTCCAGCGCCTTGACAAGCCGCCCGATCAGGTAATCGGAATAATTCAGCATGCCCGCAAACTGCTCACGCGGCGTCAGGTCTTCTCCCAGATTATGCGGCGTATGCACCACGGGGATGTGAGTCAGAATCGTAGAGTAATAAGCACAGAACGGCTTATCCCGATGCGTCTTCATATACTCAATCAGGTAGTCGGTAAAAATATCCGGACCGAATTTCCCCTGCGTATCCAGCCGCTTCCCATTCTGAATCACATACGGATCCCAGTAGCGTTTCTTATGAGCCGGATGCCCTTTTTTCCCTTCCGGAAAAATACAGTACTCCTGAAATCCATGCTCGATCAGAGCGTCTTTCTGTGCGGGATCGAACAGATCATTGATCTGCCACTTCCCGGAGATACACGTGTTATACCCTGCATCACGCAGAATCCGGGCGAAGCAGATTTCCCGGTTCCAGTCAAAATAGCCACCCCCGTAAATCGCGGGATCGTGGTGCGTATGCCAGCCCGAACGGAACGGGTAGCGTCCCGTAAGCAGCATATGCCGCGTCGTACTGCAGACCGGCGTCACATAACAGTTGCGAAACCGCAGACCGTTATAAGCCAGATGATCGATGGTCGGCGTCTGATTTTCCGAACTCCCGTAACAGCGGAACCAGTCCTTGCCTACGTTATCGAGCAGAATAAAGATGATGTTCGGGCGCTGGTCCTGCTTTTGTTCCGCAGCCTGCACGGGCAGTGCGAAGAGAACCACGCAGCAGATCAGACAGACATTCACACTCAGACGTTTCATAACACTCTCAGTTCCTGTTTTGAAGCGCAAGTTTCGTTTCCACAGGTTCAACCTGAATCATCGCCGTGGATGCACCCCGCATTTTCTGAATCTGGGGCAGCACTTTCTCACTCGCAATATACCAAGCCATTCCCAGCAATAGCAGAAAGCCGATGCTGGCCAGAATATTCACCCCGATTCCGTTCCGATGTTCGCCCATCACTTTTTTACTGCTCGTCAGCAGCAATAACGCACCTGCAGCCAGAGGGGCCGCCACAACGGTCACCGCCTGGGCAGCGACAATCGCCACCACCGGTCGCGTCCCTGACTGGATCACGTAGAGGGCCACAAACATCCCGGTCAATAAAACTGCTGCCGTCAGGATACGCGTCCATTTATCCTGGGGAGTCCCTCCCAGGCCCAGGCTGTCTGACAGAATAAACCCACCGATCATCGAATTCACAATAAAAGACGAGTAGGCTGCTGAGAACAATCCGATACAGAACAGAATCTGCCCTTTATCACCAAACAGCGGCTGCAATGCATTTCCGACATCACCGACGCCCGACAGATCTTTCCCCCGCAACACTGCGGCAGCGGTCGACATGATCATAATCGTGATCAACGCCATGATCGTGGCGCTGATACAGGCATCGATCCGACCATCTTTCAGGTCCTTAACCTTCCAGCCTTTAAAACGGGCCAGGTAGGACTGATAAAAAGCAGCGGTAATCACAAAGGTCGTTCCCACCAGTCCCAGCAGAGAAATATTCAGGATCGAATCCGAATCACTGCCTGCACTGGGAATAATTCCCTGCGCCATTTCCAGCAGATTGGGTTTGGCAAAAAACAGATTGATGGCAAAGGACGCCAGCATTAAAGCCACGAAGATCGACATCAAGCGTTCGACCAGCTTGTACAGATTCTTGAAGCCGAACAGAAATGCAATCGAGATGGCATTAAAGATCACCACGCCATATTTGAAGTCCGTATAATTCTCAAGAGCGGAGTGCACACCCAGGTTATTACCGAACTGATAGGCCGCCGAGATAAAGAAGACCCCACAACCGATCAGCACCGTCAGTGGCCGTCCGACCATTTTTGCCAGCAACGTGCAGGTTGACTCACTGGTAACCGTTCCCAGCTTCGCCCCCAGCGACGTATACACCAGCATGAAGATAACGGAGACCAGTACGACCCAGATCATGCTGTAGCCGTCTTTCGCCCCCAGATTGGAACTGGTCAAAATACTTCCGGGACCAATCACAACACAGGCGGTTACCAGTCCGGGGCCAATCCGTTGCCACCAGTGGGGCCGGCTATTCGTTGCTGATTCTGCTGCTGCTTCACTCACGGGACGGGTATCCTCAGAAGGTTCTCAAAGTGGTGTGGGGAAAACATATGCAACCTTCATTATGCGAAACTCAAGACAAGACACAATCCTCTTCTTCTTCGTCCGGTTTTATTTTGTAAAGATTCTTAGTAATGTTTAAGATAGCTTTACAGGCGGCTCCTGCGCTGCAGACTGCCGCCTGCTTTCAAGCTGCTCGTTATTCCTCGCCATAGATTCATTCGACCAAAGGATCATCACGTGAAAGCTCTGTTGAATCTGCTCGCCCTGATCTGTCTGCTGTCTGGACTTTTCTCCAATCCTCTGTCTGCTGCGGAGTCCAACCGGAAGCCCAACTTCATCGTCATCTTTTGCGACAACCTGGGCTACGGCGATATCGAACCTTTCGGCTCGACCGTCAATCGGACTCCCTGCTTAAACCGCATGGCACGCGAAGGACGCAAATTCACACACTTCTGTGTGACCGCAGGTGTCTGCACTCCTTCACGGGCCTCCATTATGACCGGCTGTTACTCACAGCGGGTCGGCATGCACTGGAATCCCCGCGACGGACAGGTACTGCGCCCGATCTCTCCCTATGGTCTGAATCCTGAAGAAGTCACAGTTGCCGAAGTCCTGAAGCAGAAAGGCTACAAGACCGGCATGATCGGGAAATGGCACCTCGGAGATCAGCCCCCTTTTCTCCCCACCAAACAGGGCTTCGATTATTTCTATGGCATTCCCTACAGCGATGACATGACCCAGGCCGTCGGACAGCGACTCGGCGATCGCCTGGATGGCAAAAACTGGCCTCCCCTGCCCGTCATGCTGAACGATACCGTCATCAGAGCGGGCGTCGATCGTAATCTGCTCACCAAAGACTACACCGAAAAAGCGGTCGAGTTTATTGAACAAAACAAAGACGAGCCCTTCTTCCTCTATTTCCCACAGGCCATGCCCGGCAGTACCAGCAAACCGTTCGCCAGTGATGCCTTCCGGGGCAAAAGTAAAAATGGCCCCTGGGGAGACAGCATCGAAGAACTCGACTGGTCGACCGGACAACTGCTCGACAAACTCGTAGAGCTGGGCATTGATGACAACACGCTCGTCGTCTGGACATCAGACAATGGCTCTCCCATGGCCCGGGACATGAACAGCACCGAACGGGGAACCAACAAACCACTGCACGGTCGCGGCTACACTACTTCGGAAGGAGCCTTCCGCGTCCCCACCATCATGTGGTGGCCGGGCCGCGTTCCCGCCGACACTGTCTGTACCGAACTGGCAACCACCATGGACCTGCTCCCCACTTTCGCCGACCTGGCAGGCGCCAAAGTACCCGCCGATCGCATCATCGACGGACACGATATCCAACCGCTGATCTTTGGCAAAGAGGGCGCGAAAAGCCCCTACGATGCCTTCTACTATTACGCGATGGATCAGTTACAGGCCGTTCGCAAAGGGCCCTGGAAACTGTTTGTGCCACTCAAAGAATTCAGTCGGCACCCGCACTTCAAAAAAGGAGAAGGCTCTCAGCCACTCCTGTTTAACGTAGTCACCGATATCAGCTGCGAGCACAATGTCGCTGACCAGCATCCGGAGATCGTCAAAGAACTGCAGGCCCTCGCCGAAAAGGGACGTGCCGACCTGGGAGACACCGATCGCCCCGGTGCCAATCAGCGCAAAGCGGCGCACATTGAAAATCCGGTACCCCCGACCCTCAAAACAACATCCACTAAATAATCACGATTCCGAATAGAGTTTCGGACTCAGCCAACATACGAAAGAATTCCATGTCTTCACTGGAAACCGACTGCCGGACCGTTAAGCAGAAACTGGATACGGGTCACAATTTTGTGCTGCTCGACTGCCGGGAACAGAATGAATATGACCACGTCCACATCGACGCAGCCCGCCTGCTCCCGATGAGTGAAATTCAGGAACGGGCAGGAGAACTGGAAGACCTCCGTTCCGAGGAAATTATTGTCTACTGCCATCACGGCATGCGGAGTCTGCAAGTCGCCAGCTGGCTGTCACAAAATGGTTTTACGAATGTCAAAAGTATGCAGGGGGGCATCGATGCCTGGTCCTGCGAAATCGATGATACCAAACCGCGGTATTGACCCCGAACATAGCCGCGGCAAGTCCGCGTTGATACAATGTGCTCTCCGTCTTTAATGCCACACCTGATGAATCCACTGTGGGAGTTTGCGATGTCTTACGAACATGTCTTTTATCTGTTTCCGCTGGTCGTCGGAATGGTCCTCAGTAACACAGCGCAGGCCACCGCAGCCGATGAGCCCCTGGTCTTCATTTCGGCTTTCGCAGCTGGTGAAGAGGGTGCCATCCATGCTTACAAATTCAACCCTGAGACAGGTGAGCTCACGCAGGTCGCACGGACCGCTGATGTCGAGCATCCCTTCTTCCTCGCAGTGTCCCCCGACAACCGCTACCTGTACTCGATCCATGCCCCTGGTAAATTCAGCGGCAAAGACAATGAATTTGTCTCCGCCTTCGAACTGGAAGGACGCACTGGCAAACTGAAGCTGCTCAATCGGCAGTCATCACTGGGAACCGCTTCCTGTTACCTCGATATCGACGACACCGGTAAAGCGGTTGTGGTTGCAAACTATACCACAGGCAGCGTCGCTTCACTGCCCGTCAAAGCCGATGGTTCGCTGGGAGAAGCAGCCACGTTCGTGCAGCACCAGGGTTCCAGCGTGAATCCCAAGCGTCAGAAAGAACCGCACGCACACTGCAGCGTCATCAGCCCGGACCAGAAATATGTCTTCGCCGCTGACCTGGGGCTCGACAAAATCATGGCCTACAAATTGGATCCCCAGACCGCGAAACTGACTCCAGCTCAGCAACCATTTGTGAGAACCATCCCCGGTGCCGGCCCGCGTCATCTGACCTTCCATCCGAATGGAAAGCAGATGTATGTCATCAACGAACTCAAGAACTCCATCACGGAATTCGATTATGATCCCGCAACCGGCTTTCTGACCGAAGGCCAGACCATTGATACCCTGCCCCCGGACTTCACCGGAGTCAGCCACTGTGCCGACCTGAAATTCACTCCCAATGGTCGGTTCCTCTACGGGACGAATCGCGGTCATGACAGCCTGGCGGCTTACAGTGTCGACCCGCAGGGAAAACTATCGTTGATCGAAATCATCCCCAGCCTGGGCAATGGACCGCAGAATCTGGCCATTACCGCGGACGGAAAGTATCTGCTCTGTGCGAATATGCCGGGGAATAACGTCGTGGTCTTCGCCATCGACCAACAGACCGGCAAGCTGACGGCCGTCGGCGAACCGATCTCCATCCCCAGCCCGTCCTGCATCATGATTCGTTAATCCGCACAGACGGAAAGGAAAGTCTACTCGGACGGCGTTTCAGCCTTGGGTGGTTCGTCTTCGCTCTCTTCAGGGTGTTTTGCATCATACTGTTCCATCAGCAGAGAAGGACAGGTTTCTTCCTCTTCGCATTGTTTGCAAATCACCTGAATCAGGTCGGCACCACCCAGGCGCAGCTGATTTTCTTCGCAATACTTGTAGAGTTCTTTCAAATGCGTACAGACCATGACTGGGGCTCCTCTGTATCAGATAATCGCTCCCTTTGAGAACAGGGAGCACCGAATTGTTATGACTCGGTCCATTGTTGATCTTCTGCCATATTCCTGCAAGAGGAAAATCGGAACACCTGATTCTCGTCTCAGCTTGAGTTGCTTCCCTACCGACAGGCACAGTACGATACAGAAACGACCCAAGTGGTCTTCCTCCAACATATAATTCACCGTCGTTTGCGCTGCGATACTCTTTGAAAACCGAACCAGGACAAGTAACTCATGACACACTCCTCTGACCCCTGGACGTTTCTGCATGTCAATGACAGCCACATGGGTACGGCCCGCTCTTATCGCTTTCGGCCGGCGATCAACAAACGCTGGGCTGCCATCAAACAGCAGATGTCGGAAATCGATGCCGACCTGCTGCTCCACGGCGGCGACCTGACACGAGACGGCGACACGCACGAGTTCGAATACCAGCAGGCCCGCGAAGACCTGAATACGCTCCCCTTCCCCACATTCATCATCCCTGGAAACATGGACGTCGGCAACAAACACACCGCCGTCAACGGGGTCAAACCGCGGTGGGATCCCAAAGGCCTGGGTTGGAATGACCCGGACCTGAATATGACCGGCGAACGCCTGGACCTGTTCAGCAACTACTTTGGCCCTCTGCAGTGGACCTTCATGCATAAGGAGATCCGCTTCACCGGCTTCTATGCCGCCGTCGCGGGCACAGGTCTTCCCCATGAAGACCGCTTCTGGCGCATGCTGGAACAACTCCCCGATCTGCCTGCAGGGAAACATCATGTCGCCGTCATGCATTACTGGCCCTTCATGGAATCCCCCGATGAACCAGACTGGGATCCGACCAAAGGCGAGGAATACGACAACTGGTATTTCTCCATCAATCCGCCACACAGACAAAGGTTATGGGAGATCCTGAAAGCAGCCAAAGTGGAGATTCTGTTCTGCGGTCATGTCCATACGGGACGCGCCGTGCAACACATCGACGGCATTCGCATCTATCGCACCCAGGCGGCAGGCAACACCGGACAGCTGGCAGAACGCTGGCCCGAAGCAGACACCCGCTTTGGATTTCACCGCTGCGATGTCACGGAAGCCGGGATCGATGTCACCTTTATCCCCGGTCTCGACCAGTGTGACGAGTTCGGCACCTTCGGACCGCTGGGACATCCCCCGGTCGAAGAACGTGATTACTCGGTCGCGGAAGAAAAACCGCCGCTGATTCCCGACGCCCATCATTAATTCCTGTTGAAGAGATCAACCATGCACGGACGCGTCTTTATTGCAGTCAGTCTGGACGGATTCATCGCCCGTAAAGATGGCTCCCTCGACTGGCTTCCCGGCAGTGATGGTGTCGGCGATCAGCCAGCAGAAGATTTCGGCTACCAGCAATTCATGGACGGAATCGACGTTCTCGTGATGGGCCGTCATACCTATGAAACGGTCCTCTCCTTCGAAACCTGGCCCTACGGCGACAAACGGGTGATCGTCCTCAGCAGCCAGTCAATTAGTCTACCAGATCACCTGCCCGCCTCGGTCGAAGTCAGAAACAGTTCGCCCACACAGCTGTTCCAGGATCTGACAGAAGAGGGTCTGCACAATGCTTACATCGACGGCGGCATTACGATCCAGCGATTCCTTGCAGCCGGACTGATCGACGAGCTGATCATCACGCGCATTCCCACCTTGATTGGCGAGGGACTCCCCCTGTTCGGCGCACTCGCACAGGATATTCCGCTCCAGCATCAGGAGACGCGCACCTTTGAGAATGGTTTCGTGCAAAGTCGATATGCAGTGCAGTCTGGCGTCTCCTCAGACTGATTGATTTAGAGAGGAAATCTCCAGGATTCCGCTTCCCGCCCGAGGCGAAATCGCAGTATACTCCACAGCAGAAGACACCCATCCCGTGTGGGAAGCCTCCCCGCTATTGCCTGCCCGTCTGATTCAGGAAAGGAACAGACCATGTCCCTGCGAATAGTTGCCTGTACTCTCATCTGCCTGCTCTCAACCACGCTGCTTTCAGCAGCAGATAAACCCGATAAAACTGCTATCCTGGATGCTGAACTGCTCAAAGCAGTCAAAACGCTGGACGAAGCCTTTTCCAAGCGGGACAAGGAAACGATTCGCAGGATGACCGACGAGCGGCACATCTCCATCTCACCCAGCTACCAGTTTTTCAGCCAGAAAGATCAACTGGAGGCTCTGCCCGAACTCAAGCTGACGCTCTTCAAGGCCAGCCCGAAAAAGATCATTCACACCACACCGAGCGCGGCCATCATCACCTACGAAGCCCAGATCGAGGGAACCTTCGAAGGCAAACAACTGGCCAAGCATGTGCAGATTCTGGAATGCTGGATCAAACGCAAGGGAGAATGGCTCGAAGTCTCCTACCAGGAAACGCCCATTCACTGATCAAACCGGTCGCAGCGCAGGAACATCAGGAATCAGCGGGTTCCTGTGCTGCCTCCTTCATCCAGGTCTGCAGCATATCACGCAGCATGCCCAGTTCCTTCAACAATTGCCCCTGGTCTTTGTTTGCATGTTCGAAGCACCAGGGCCCCCGAAATCCGGCCTGCCAGCCAATCTCGAAACAGCGTTTGAGATCATACAGCGGATGCTCACCGCGGGGACCAATGGCCCGTGCCTTGAAGTCACAGGTGACCGCAATCGGAAACGTCTTCGCCAGCCCGGCGTAACGCAGCTCATCACTGTCCCAGTTCCCCGTATCGGGACAGGCCGCCACCTGATGACCAATCGCCTTGACCAGTTTGACGACTGACTCGGGATCGTTCTGCATCCAGCCGTAATTCTCGACCAGCAGCTGGACATTGCGTTTCGCACCGTAATCACACAACTCCCGATAACTGTCGATATGAATCTGCATATCGGGACGCTGCGTTCGAGGCAGCGGACGCGCCCACTTCAGTCCCAGCTCGGAAGCCACATCGATCGACGCCTTATAGGTTTTCAACGCATGTGCGCGGGTGGCCTGATCGGGACTGTTCATATCCAGCTTTCCCTGGTTCATTTTCAGGTTGGTCAACACGCATCCCGCCCGATCCGCTGCATTCCGCAACTGCTCCAGGTACTTGCCATCGGTCACTGACACTGTGGACGTATTCAGATCGATGACCGTCATCCCCAGTTCATCCCGCAGCATCCGGGGCAGGTCCAGCAGAGAGATTTTTCCCTTGGCAGTCCGGGGCGAGAGATGTCCCGAAAGAGAAGAAGTCGTGATCCCCAGCGCACGCTCAAGTGAGGACGCCGCCTTGGCTTTCTGCCCTGAATCAGCCTTGATTGATCGTTGATCCAGCAACGGAATCGCCAGGGCACTGCTGCCCGCCTGTAGAAACGCTCTTCGTGAAAACTTCATTTTTGCTTCTCCGCTTCAGAACGCTACAATGAATGCCCGACAGTTTAGATCTGCCATCGTACGCCAGTTCGAAGTCAGATGTCATCCGGAAATATTGATTTTTCTGAAACGCAGGCCACTCCGATGAAGTATTTCCCCTGAACGGACTTCCCTCATCAGTCGACTTTCATTCGAACGAATTGCCGATCATGCCCGATTCTCTGCTTCGATTCTGTACGCTGCTCCTGATCTGCTGCTGCCTGCAAACAGCCTCGGCCGGGGAACAGCAGCGCCCCGAAATCAAGTCCAGCGCAGGCCCTCTGCAGTTCAAAGACATCCGCTACCTCACCCGTTCGCTCGCAGATTTTCCGAACCGCAAGGCATTCGTCATCGTCGCCTGCAACACGACCTGCCCCCTCGTCAAACGCTATCTCCCTAAACTCAAACGCCTCGAACAGCAATATCGCCCGCAGGGAGTTCAGTTCATCGCCCTGCATACCGGCCCCGCTGACTCCATTCGCGAGATCGCCGAATTTGGTGTGGAACACGAAATCCCCTTCCCCAATGTCCAGGATCGCAAGGGAACCTCCGTCGCCGCCCTGGGACTGACCCGCACGCCGGAAGTCGCCGTTCTGGATGCCAGCTACCGTCTCCACTACCGCGGCCGCATTGATGACCAGTACCGCATCGGGGGTTCGCTGCCGCGACCTTCCCAGGAGAATCTGACCGCCGCGATTGAGGGAGTCCTGCACGGAACACCGATTTCCATGACAGAAACCAACGTGGATGGCTGCCTGATTACCCATGCAGCCAAAACAGAGCCCGACCGGTCACTCACCTATTACAAAGACATTCAGCCACTGCTGCAAAAACATTGCACGGACTGTCATCGCCCCGGCACTGAAGCCCCCTTCGCCTTAACAACGCTCGCTGAAGCCCAGAATAACGGTGCGATGATCGCCGAGGTCGTCTCCGACCAGCGTATGCCTCCCTGGTATGGAGGGACATCACACGCCGAGTTCGCCAATCACCGGGGCATGTCCCGCCGGGAACGTAAACAGGTCACGGACTGGGTCGAGTCAGGCATGCCCGCCGGAACGGAACCCGCCGATTTCCAACCCGCGCTCACTGAAATCGACGCCGATAAGTGGCTCATCGGCGAACCTGACCTCAAAATCAGCATGCTGGAAAGACACGCGCTCCCCGCGGAGGGATACATTCCCTACCGCTATACCATTCTCCCCTACGTTTTCCCCGAGGACACCTGGGTCTCTGCAATCGAAATCAAACCCGACAATCCCGGCGTCGTCCATCACTGCAACATGGCGGCTGTCACCTTAACGAAGAAATGGGACGAATCGAATTTTCTCACCGGAAAAGTGCCGGGCTCGGGACCGATGATGCTGCCCGAGGGACTGGGTGTCATGATCCCCAAAGGGAGCGCCCTCGCGTTACAGATTCATTACACCTCGACCGGCAAACCGGAAAACTGTCGCATTTCGGTCGGCTTTAAATACGTGCAGGGCAAAGTTCAGAAACGGTATCGCTTCCTGATCATCAAAAATACGAAATTCGAGATCCCCCCGGAAGCCCCGCACTACGAGGTCAGCAACGCCCGCACGCTCAAACAGGATGCCCACGGCATCGGACTTTTCGCCCACATGCATCTCCGCGGCAAGGATCTCTCCTTCCTGGCCC
Source organism: Gimesia benthica (assembly GCF_009720525.1). Classification (NCBI taxonomy): domain Bacteria; kingdom Pseudomonadati; phylum Planctomycetota; class Planctomycetia; order Planctomycetales; family Planctomycetaceae; genus Gimesia; species Gimesia benthica. Next base: position 5,530,622 of record NZ_CP043930.1, on the reverse strand, counting down.
ATTACCCGGAAGGGAAACAGGAAAAACTGCTGGTGATTCCCAATTACAGCTTCGACTGGCAAATCGGTTACCTCTGGAAAGATCAGCGGCACTTCTTCCCCAAAGGCACCCGCATCGAAGCCATCGCCCATTACGACAATTCGGCGTTCAATCCCTTCAATCCGGATTCAGGTGCCACCGTAAGGGAGGGACCGCAGACCTACCATGAAATGCTGTACGCGTTCTTCTTCTACACCTATGCGAATGAGCGGCTGAATCTGACCATCGATCCCCGCACCGGACAGGCGGTTCCCTGACCGGCGCCTGCAGGCTGATTTCTGGTTGAGAACTGGTTATGATTGTCAGGACGTAAGCGTTATCTGCAGAATCAACCGATGCCAACTGTTTGCCGAGAATCCTCATGCGTGTCCTGTTCCTGATCTCCGGGAAGAATGTTCCCTCCTCTCGATTTCGGGTGCTGAATTATCTCCCCTTTCTCAAACAGGCAGGCATCTCCTGTACGGTTCTCGCCAGTTACCCCGAAAAATATGAGCACATTCCCTGGCTCGGCTACCGCCTCAGCTACCTGCTCAAACGCATTACCCGCTACGTGCATTATCTCTACGCCTGCCTGAGACCCTTC